>CABVSA010000005.1:53615-77243 GCA_902500805.1 uncultured Nitrospira sp.
GGTGTGGGTACCGACGCCGAGGGAGCCCAGCACGGGGGTAATGGTGACAGTGCCATTCCCGGTGCCAGTCGTCGACGAGAGGGTAAGCCAGGCGGCATTGTCACTCGCGGTCCAGCTGAGCGTGCCACTGCCAGTATTGCGGATGTTCAGTAGTTGAGGAGCCGGGTTACTTCCATTCTGTTGAGCGATAAACGACAAATTGGGGGAGCTCACGCCAATAGCTGGGGGGGCAGGTGCAGGCGTCACGGTGAAGGTGATCGGGACAGAAACCGGCTGTGCGCCGGGGGCACTGAGTGTGATGCTGCCCGTGTGGGTGCCGACTCCGAGGGAGTCGTTGACAGGGCTGATGGTCACAGTGCCATTCCCGGTACCTGAGGTAGGGCTTAGGGTCAACCATGAGGTGTTTGTTGTGGCATTCCAGTTCAAAGTTCCCCGACCTCGGTTGCTGACGGTCAAAACTTGTGGAGATGGCGCACTCCCCTGTTGACTACTAAACGATAGGACAAGAGAGTTCAGTGCGATAGCAGGCGACGGATTGGTTGGTGTGGTGAGCCGTCTCAAGGCCGGCATTCGAGACATCAGTCTCGAATTGGGTGTCGGAGACGTCGTGGTGATAGAGGGGTCATCGGTTGCCGCAAAGGCACTAGGGATTCGCACGATCGTCGGGTCGAATAGACTGGAAACCATGCAGAATCCAATGGGGAACAACAACAATTGCCGAATGTACTGGCGCATTGCTTGGATCCTCCTTGCGAGTGAATCGTGAAGCGAACGATTCACGTTGAGGCTGGAACTTGAGCAAGTCGAGTGCCGTGCTCGATGGCCAAATCGGTTCAGGCTGGTGCCCACGTCTATTGAGAGGATTTTCAGGCATTTGGATACGAGGGGAGGTCAAGGTCGTGCGCAGGGGCTCTATGTGTCATTACTGAAAATCGAGAATGATACGGTCTTCAGGAGTGTACAGATAATAAAATAGTTTATGTATGTCATGTAAGTTATTGATACTGAAGGTTGTTAGTGCCATTTTTAAAATCGTCTCATGCTGATCGTATTGATATATCTGGGTATCTCGATTGGTAATTGAGGTTCATCCTACAGAATTATGGTGTGTGTAAGAGTGACAGTGACTGGAAGAGGGAAATCTCTATACAAGACCATCCACTTTCTTGACGATCTAGGTATTTTCTGCCATTGTTATCACTGTTTCCATTGTGGCTGATATCCGGGAGGATGTGAGAAGGATATGAATAAAGAGGAAGCACGTTCAATTGCAGTGGTCGGGTTGGGTTATGTCGGCCTTCCAATCGCCGTGGCGTTTGGGAAAATTGGTCCGGTTGTTGGATTCGACGTTAACAAGAAAAAAATAGAAGAATTGCAGAAGGGAATCGATCGGACCGGCGAAGTGTCAAAAGAAGATCTTGGGCTTGCGCAGGTCCGATATACCTCGGAGCCAGCCGATCTGAAATCCGCGAACTTTATTATTGTCGCTGTACCCACACCGATTAACGATGCGCTACAGCCTGATCTCACGGCGTTGCAGAAGGCCTCCGAGCTGATTGGGCGAAACTTGTCCCGGGGCACCATCGTGGTCTATGAGTCAACTGTGTATCCAGGTGCAACGGAGGAAATCTGTTTGCCGATTTTGGAAAAAGCCTCGGGCATGAAGGCCGGAGTCGATTTTAAATTGGGTTATTCACCGGAGCGAATCAATCCAGGAGATAAGGAACATACGCTTGCCAAGATCATCAAGGTTGTATCCGCACAGGATCAGGACGCGTTGGGTATCGTTGCAGATACCTATGCGCTTGTTGTCGCGGCAGGTATTCATCGTGCATCGAGCATCAAAGTCGCCGAAGCCGCCAAGGTGATTGAGAATACTCAACGAGATTTGAATATTGCCTTGATGAACGAGCTGTCGTTGATCTTTCATCGCCTGGGGATCGATACCAGATCAGTTCTCGAGGCTGCGGGGACAAAGTGGAACTTTCTTAAGTTTTCCCCAGGCCTCGTCGGTGGTCATTGTATTGGCGTGGATCCATATTATTTGACTTCAAAAGCGGAATCAGTGGGATACCATCCGGAAGTCATTCTTGCCGGCCGTCGTATCAACAACGGGATGGGAAAGTTTGTAGCTGAACAGACGATGAAACTGCTCAGTCAGTTATCACGCCCGGCCAATGAATTGCGTGTAGGGGTGCTTGGTTTGACGTTTAAGGAAAATGTGCCGGACCTCCGCAATAGCAAAGTGCCTGATATCATCCGTGAGCTTCATGAGTATGGCGTGCAAGTCCTGGTCCATGACCCCATTGCTGAAGAGGACGAAGCACTGGCAGAGTACGGCATCCATTTAGTTGAGTGGGACCAGCTGAAGGATCTTGATGGATTGATCGTCGCCGTTGCGCATAAGCGGTTTTCTGATTTGAACCTCCAGAATTTATTGAGACCGCTTCGGAGCCAGAACCAAGGTGTTCTGATCGATGTGAAGAGCATCTTTGATCCGGTTCAGATCCCTTCGTCCCTAAAATATTGGCGATTGTAAGCGCAAACTTGACTGATTGGCGATATCGATAAGGTAATATACTTAGTATCCCCGGAAGGTCTCGCTTACATCAGAATGTGAGCGGACAGTTCATCCAGTTTTCCCTTCTTCAACTTCTGGCCTTTTCCTTTGAGCCCGTTTTGATCCGTAGTATAAGAAATTGATGGAGGGGTGAGGGCACCCTTCGCTTTTGCTCATTTCATCCCGTATGAGAGAGGTGTTGTGACTTCTCATCGGACAGTGTGTCTCTATTTTCACCTCGTAGGCACTGTGCTGGGTTTTGCCGTCTTGTGGACCACGGGCTGCTCGCTCTTGGTCTCATCGGACATCAAGCGGGGAGATCAGCACCTGGCTTCAGAGCGATGGGAAGAGGCGAGTCTTGCCTACAAGCAGGCGCTAAAGGATGATCCGTTCAATGTTGGTCTTCAAGGTAAGTATGCGCTGGCCCGGGAGCGTGCTGCAGCGGGGCACGCCGAGCGAGGACGCACCCTCCTTAAGGGAAAGCATCTTGATCTCGCGCTGGAAGAATTCGAGCGTGCCCTTGCGATCGAACCCTCGCGAGCCGAATACCAGGCTGGATTTCAGGACGCCACACGTGTGAAAGAGTCGCGGTCTCAGTATCGCGAAGCTGAGCGATTGGCACAACTTGGACGCACTGAGGAAGCATTGAGCAGATTTGCACGTGCTGCAGAGCTCGATCCCACATACCAGGAGCCGTTAGAGAGCATCAGTCGTCTTACCGAAGAACAACAAGCTCGTATGAGGGCTGAGCGTACGAGACAGCCTGTCACGCTGAAGTTCAAGAATGCCGGTATCAGAGAAGTTTTGGAAGGTGTGGCGAAGACGGGTGGCCTCACCCTGGTGTTCGATAAGGATGTTCGGAACGACCCGATATCCATCTCTGTTCAGGAGACACCCTTCGAAGACGCTCTGCAGTTGATTCTCAATAGTAATAGCTTATTTTCCAGACAGGTCTCGCCGACGGTCTTGGTGGTCAGCCCAGATACCAGGCAGAAACAAGAGCAGTATCAGGATCTGATGATCAGAACGTTCTATCTCTCGACGGCCAAGGCGAAAGATATGGTGTTATTGCTCAAGAGCATGTTGGATTCAAAACGGATGCATGCGAATGAACAGCTGAATGCCATCGTCATTCGTGACCAACCAGAGAAATTGGAACTTGCCGAGAAGATTATTCTGGCCAATGACCGATCTGAACCAGAGGTGGTCTTTGATCTGGAGGTACTGGAAGTTAATCGGACAAAAGAGCAGAAGTATGGACTCAGTTATCCTAAACAAGCCGGAGCCGGGTTAGTGGCTGCTGGGTTTGCAGGACCATTGGCGGCTGAGGCTGTGCAGATGACGTATCGACAACTGACCGACCTCGGACCCAGTAACTATCTCTTTAAACTGCCGACCACGGTGCTGCTGGATTTCTTTAAACAACAATCTGACGCCAAGACGCTCGCGTCACCAAAGGTCCGCGTCATGAACAACAAGAAGGCAGAGATCAATATCGGGGATAAGCAACCGATTCTTCTTTCAACCACCAATGTGTTGCCTGGACAAGCTACGACTGGGGCCGTCCCGACGACATCGACGGTCACATCGATAGAGTTTCGAGATACGGGCGTCAAGTTGACCGTAGAGCCTTCGATCCGACTTGGGAATGAATTGTCGCTGAAGATGAAAGTCGAAGTTGTTCGAGTTGGAGAGAAGGAGATCCTCCAGGATGCTCCCCGCATTCAGCAATTCAAGTTTGGCAACCGCTCTGCTGAGACGACGCTGAGCATGCGTGATGGAGAGACAATTGTTCTCGGCGGGCTCCTGCAGGAGGAAGATAAACGAACCAGAGTTACGGCTCCATGGATCGGAGACTTGCCGCTGATCGGAAATATGCTGAGCTCGTTTGAGACAAAACGTGTCACCACCGAAGTGATCCTCACTATTACTCCCCATATTGCGCAACCTGCGCTTCCACCGGGAGGCAGCAACAGCGCGTTTTGGTCCGGTACCGAATTCAATTATGCGACGCGGCCTATTTTCCCTGGTTCATCTAGTAGGAGTTCTACGTTGATGCGAAGTGATAGTGGGAAGACATTCTCTCGCGATGGGATTTTGGATAAGGGAAATGGGCAGCCAAATTTTGGTCGTTCACTGGCTCAGTCGGTGATGTCCAGTCCTCAAGTGGTCATCAAACCAGAAGACGCGACCGTTCAATTTGGTAAGGAAGTCACGATCTCCATCATAGACGGGCAAGTCCGTCCATCCGACGAAAGCGCACTTAGACTGGAATACGACCCAAATGTTTTACAATTCAAGCGACTGGATGATGCAGAGTTGTTGACTAGGAAGGATGAAATTCTCAGCGACACCAGCGGAGACGGAACCGCGACCATCATATTCCGTTTGGCTCGTCCAGCCGGGCGAGAACCGCGGACGGTGGGGGTCACCTTTCTCGGAAAGGCTTCAGGGGTCTCCCCAGTTCGTGTGGAGCTGATGGACTCGGGTCGTCCAGGGCAAGTGTCACTCGGAGTTGTGGGGGCGGGTGTGGTGCGAGTCCGGTGAGGGAAGGCGGTCTCACCCTTGTTGAGATCCTCGTTGCCATGACAATTCTGGCCATTCTCGCGTCCGTGGTGATGCCACTGAGCAAAGTCTCAACGAAACGGACACAGGAAATTGAATTGCGCCAACAGCTTCGAACGATTCGAAGCGCCATTGACTCGTTCAAGTTGGAATGGAATCGTGACGGGGATGTGTTGCTGGGACCTACCTGTGTGAAAAATAGGTTGGTGTGTAAGGAAGTTTCAGGTCCATACGGCTATCCCAAAAGCCTTGAGACCCTGTTGGGAGTCAAACTGACGGGAGAAGAGGCCACTGTTCGGGGTACGACGATGAGACGCTACCTACGGCGCATGCCGATCGATCCATTGACCGGGAAGGCGGACTGGTTGTTGCGATGTTACAAGGATCAACCAAAGCCAATCAGTTGGTGTGGTGAAGATGTTTACGATGTTCTGACACAAAGCGAGGCGGTCGCAATCGATGGCTCCAGATATCAGGATTGGTAGAACAGCTGGATGGAATACGAAAGGCTTCACGCTGGTCGAACTCATGATTGTTGTGTCCATCATCGGTATTCTCGCTACCATTGCAGCTCCGTCCTACCAGTCCTCGTTGATCAAGGCGAGGGAAACGGTATTACGACAGGATCTGTCCACGCTGCGTGACTTATTGGACCATCACCGTGCAGACCAGGGGAAGTATCCGCCATCGTTGGAGGGGTTGGTGGCGACGGGGTATCTTCGGGCTCTCCCTAAAGATCCGTTCACGAATTCGTCGAGGTCTTGGCAGGAGATAAGCGATCCGACCGAGGGTGGTATCTTTGATGTGTATTCAGGGTCAGATCTTGTTGGGACCAACGGGGTTCCCTATAACAAGTGGTAGTTCAAACATGAATTCAGACGGGCGAGCATTGTGTTACGCATGCCAGACTTTCCGATGGAGTCACGTCTGCAGAAGTTTTGGCATTGGGTTGATTCTCCTTGATCTTGTCGCATGTCGTGGCCTTGATCTTCCTGGTGATCCCACGATGTCTGATCTTCAGCTCACGGTCGATGTGCTCAACGGGTCGTTGAAAGATGCGCAGCATGCGATGGCAGAATTGCGTGCAGACCTTGAGGTGCGGAATCAGGAGTTGGCCGAGACGCAGGTGATTCGGGCGCAGCTTGAAGGGCGTGTTCGAGAATCGGAACATCGGTTAAGCGAGGCTCGCCATGTGATTGGTTTGCAACGGGAAGAGTTAGCCGAGTCGAGAGCTGATCAAGCGCGAATCGCACGGACGGGAGCAGTACTCCAGAGCCAGATCAAACAACTGCGGAAACAACTGTCAAGAATCGAGAAGCAGGCGTCTGGAGGTGGTGGTGTTTCTCCAACAGTTTTTGATCTGCCGGGCGAGAGGCAGCTGAGGCGGGTGGCGGTAGGTATGAAAGAGGGCGTACCGTTCGGCGATCCACTAGAAGGTCGTCGAGTCCTCTCACTGTTGGATGAGACGATGGCTGGCCCAACTTCGGATGACCAAGGAGAGAGACGTGCTCAATCATTGATACTTGCCACACCCTCGCACATCATGATCAAGCAGGGGGATACGCTGTGGAGCCTTGCCCAGCGATATCATACCTCCGTGCATCAGCTTATGGCCGTCAACGCGCTCTCAACAGTCTATATTCAAGCGGGGCAGAATCTCCGGGTTCCGGAATCGGTGGTGGACCGATCAGAATCAGAACGAAGGTAGTCATGTCCGAGGAATTCACTGGTCAGCGGTGAAGGGCCTGAATTATGGCAGTATTTGCATATCGAGTCGCACGATCTGACGGATCCATGATTCAAGGTTCTCTGGAAGGAGAGGGGGAAGCGGCCGTCCGGGCAAAACTCGAATCGCAGGGACTGCTGGTGTTTACACTCCAGCGCCGTGGAACACACTCCGCATCAAGCCCACGCTCGTGGTCGTTCGGTAGGCTTCCTCTCGGGCAGTTCATGATCTTTAACCAGGAGTTGTTGGCGCTTATCAAGTCTGGGTTGCCGATCTTACGAGTCTGGGACCTGTTGATCGATCGTGCGGGGCATCCAGGATTTCGACAGGTGTTGCGAGAAGTGAAGGAAGATATCCGAAGTGGTGCCTCGGCCTCGGAGGCCTTGGCAAAACATGCCTCGTATTTCCCAGATCTCTACGTGGCGACCATCAAGGCTGGCGAGCAGTCGGGCAATCTTTCGGAGGTGCTGCAGAGATATGTTGCGTATCTGAAGCTGATGATCGGGCTTCGTCAGAAAATGACGAAGGCGATTTCGTATCCGATCTTCCTCATTGTGATCGGCATAGCCGTGATCGGATTCTTGGTGGCCTATGTGATGCCGACGTTTGTTTCCGTCTATGGAGAGACGGGGAAGACCTTACCATGGGCGACGCAGCTGTTGTTGCAGCTGGTTGCGCATGCAGAGGCGTGGGGTTTGGCTGCGACGATCGCCCTGGCCTGGCTAATACTTGGAATGCGTAGCTATTATGCGACTTCTGCAGGGCAGCTGATGATTGACCGTTTGATACTGACTCTTCCACTGGTGGGAACGATCGCAGTGAAACATAACACCGTGCAGTTCACCAGAACATTGGGAACCATTCTTGCCGGAGGAACCCCAATTGTCGATGCTTTGCAGGGGGCACGGGCAGCTGTCTCAAATCGTTTTATATCCTCTCGTCTGGCCGGAGCCGTTGAGGAGATTCGCGAGGGAACAACGTTAGCCGATGCCTTGGAGCGCTGTCAGGTATTGCCCAAGCTTGTGATTGAAATGTTGTCGGTCGGTGAGGAGACGGGGTCACTCGAAGCCATGCTGAAGGATGTGGCGGAATTTTACGAAGCGGATATGGATACGAGACTCGGTCAGCTTACGACCTGGATGGAACCGGCGTTGTTGCTGGTGATGGGAGTCTTGGTGGGTGGGATTGTGATTGTGATGTACCTTCCGGTTTTTCAAATGGCGGGAGCTGTGGGCGGATAGACTGCAAGGGTGCGGGCGAATCGATGAGGTTTCGGGAGTCGACTTATGTCACGTAGCCTAGAGCGGCCCACCTTAGCGGAGGTCTTAGTCAGTCAGGGTGTGCTTACGAGACACACAGTGGGTGAGGTGTTGCTCCGTGTGAAGGGAGTGCCGTCTGCCTTAGGGAAGGCTTTGACCGATGATGGACTTCTGTCGGAAGACCAGCTCGCTCATGCGTTGGCCAGTCAATACGGGCTGACGTACGATCCACTGATAAACTTCCGGGTCGCTCCTCAGTACTATGAGTCCATCTCGATCAAATGGATGCAACGCGTTCCTTTTGTGCCTCTGAATGAGCAGGCCGGGGTGTTGACGATTGCCGTTGCGGAACCCCACAACCTGCTTGGACTGGACGAACTGGAACTATTGATAGGAAAACCGTTGGAGCTGGTTGTCAGCTCCAGAAGCGCCATCTTGGCGGCGTTGGAACGCAGTGAAGGGTCGAGCCAAGTACTCCGCGAGTTTGAAGCCGAGTATCGATCGGTCTTGGTTAAGGAAGATGAGCGAGGGGAAGAGATACTCGCGCTGGATCATGCCGAAGAAGACCAGAGCCCGACGGTCAAACTGCTGGACTCAATTCTATTGAACGCCATGCAACGCCGAGCGAGCGATATCCATATTGAGGCGGCGGATCGTGCGACCAATGTCAAATTGCGTGTCGATGGGATTCTGGTTCCGGCCATGGATCCGTTAGACATTCGATTGCATGCGCCTCTGGTGTCTCGTCTCAAAGTCATGTCGGAACTCGATATTGCGGAGCGCCGTGTTCCACAAGACGGAAGTTTCCGTATGAGGCTGGATCGAAAAACAGTAGATTTCCGCGTGTCTATCCTGCCGAGTGTCTTTGGGGAATCCGTAGTCATCAGAATCCTGGATCGAGATTCCATTGCGACCGGAGTCTCGGACTTGAAGCTTGAGCGGCTTGGCTTCAATTCGGAAGATCTGAAGCGATTTCGAAAATCGATCACGCGCCCGCATGGCATGGTGTTGGTGACCGGGCCGACTGGAAGCGGGAAGACCACAACCTTGTATGCCGCCATCTCGGAAATGAACACGCTGGAAGACAAGCTGATCACGATCGAAGATCCGGTCGAATACCAGCTGTCGGGCGTGGTGCAGATTCCGGTGAATGAAAAAAAAGGGCTTACGTTTGCCCGAGGTCTTCGGTCTGTTCTCCGTCATGATCCGGACAAGATTATGGTCGGCGAAATTCGCGATGCTGAGACCGCGCAGATCGCGATTCAGTCTGCCCTAACCGGACATTTGGTTCTGACTACAGTTCATGCCAACAACGTCTTTGATGTCATTGGCCGGTTCGCTTCGATGGGGATTGATGCCTATAATTTTCTGGCCGCCCTCAACTGCGTACTGGCTCAACGACTCGTTCGAATTCTGTGCCCAACATGCCGGACTCCGATGAAAGCACCGCAGGCCCTGATTGAGGAATCAGGGTTGGACTATAGTCAGTACAAGGATACGCTGTTCTATGAAGGAACAGGGTGTCCGCAATGTCATGGGACTGGCTACCGAGGGAGAAAATGCATCACGGAGTTTCTGGATTTGACAGATGAGATTAAAGAGATGATTCATGCGGAACGACCACTCTCGGAAATTAGATATCGAGCGGTTACCGATGGAATGATTACACTTCGGCAGTCGGCTCTCAAAAAGGTCTTGAACGGCGAGACATCGCTTCGCGAGATCAATCGTGTCACGTTCAGTGAGGAAGGCTAGCGCGATGTGGGAGTGGATCAGGCGTCGTCCGCACCGATGTTTGAAATTTGGCACGGACTGGCTCGGATGGGCGGAGTGTGAAAGAAGCTGGTGTGGGCGCCTTCGCCAGAGATACGCCATGTCTCCCCTCCAAGGAGGAGCGATCAAGTCTTCACCCACGGTCGACAATGTGTCGCAAACATCGATATTGACTCCGCAGATTCGTGCCTTAACCGGCGTAGAGGTGAAGCGTCCTCTCAAGAGAGGAGCCTTCTGGTCCGAACTTCCTCGGCGCATCGCGATCGTACTTCCTGACACGGCGGTGCGAACGGCCGTTCTGCAGCTCGATCAGGTTCCGGCCAGGCGTGAGGAGCGCGATGCACTAATTCGGTGGCGATTGGGGCAAGAACAAATCTTTCCGCTGACCAACGCGAAGGTTGTGTCGCAGGTATTTGGTGGTCATGGGGAAGGTCCGGAGCATCGGTACACGGTTCTGGCGGTGGCCATTCAAGAGTCGATCCTCAGGCAATATGAATCACTCTGTGAATCGGTTAGCCTGATTCCGTCCGAGGTGGGAATCACCAGCTTGCAGCTGGTAGAGCTCTGGAAAAGGATTTCAGCAGGAACGGGCTGGGTACGTCACGACCTGTTATGGATTATAGTATCCGATCGATCACTGACGATCATGATCTTTCAGCGAGGGCAAATCGTGTTTTACCGATGCAAATTGTTGGGTGTGGATGCCTCAGAGATAGCAGCCACGGTCGATCTCTTGAACAGGGTTCTTGACGAATGCCGTGCTTCTCTAGAGGTCTGCCAACAGCAGTATCCATCTATCGATATTCATGATGCAGTGGTCTGTGCCGATGGGGAGATAGCCTCCTTACAGTCAGAGCTTCAGGGGCAACTTCAGCTTGTCGTCCAGCAATTCAGTTGGAAGTCGATCGAGACGCTCGGCTGGGGCGCGAAAGGGAACCGGCAAGGTATGGCCTCACTAGTCGCAATTGCAGGGATCTCGTAGCATGGCACTGACCAGGTTGTGGGGCACATGGCTCGCTGAATTTCTTGAGCAGATTCGATCACGGCATCATGCCGGTCGACAGTTCGAGATCAACTTATCGAGCCGGTATCGGGTGGAGATGGTCACTTATCGGACCTGGTTAATGTGGGGTTGCATCGGACTTCTCTTGAGCATCGTCTGGAACATTTGGCAGGGAGGCTTGATCTATCAGGAGAGTCAGATCATTGCTGCCGAACTGGAACGAGTTCGTCAACTGGACAATTCGGTGATGGATCAGGCCAAGAATGAGGGGATTGACCTATCTGAAGGTGCATTGAGACGATTGTCTTCCGAGGTTGATTTGGCAAATCAGCTGCTTGAAAAGCGGACATTCTCGTGGACCACGTTTTTGACGGAATTGGAGCAAACGATCCCTCCGCGCCTCGCGCTGACGAGCATTCGTCTCGATCAGGCTGGCAAGACCGTTCAGCTCACCGGAACTGCAATAAACTTGGAAGAAGTCACGGCGTTTACGGTCGGACTTGAAAATCATGCCACCTTCAAGAATCCAGTCTTGGCTCAGCATCGAGTCGGGTCGAGTGGGTTGGTGGAATTCGATGTGACGGTGCAGTATCGGCAAACCGGAGTGTGAAGAGTGAGAGAACGTCTGATCGCTCTGTTGCAGCATCCCTGTGCCCCATTGCTACCGTGGGGTGTTCTGGCGATCGGGCTATTCGTGGTGCTGATCGTCGTGCAGACTGTTGGGCTAGCAGACCTCCAGGCGCAGCGACAACGGATAGAGACAGAATGGGGAATGGCGCGCCAGTCGTTGGGGCATCATCGAGAAGCGAGGAATGCCACCAAGGATCTGGATCAGGTATGGGCGTTGCTCCCCACCGAGCGAGACTTTGGCCCATTGGCGCTTGGAATTTCAGATGAGGCCAAGCGTGAGGGAGTCCTTCTGCCTGCCTTGTCCTACAAGACGGAGCCTACCACTGTCGCCCATACGACCAAAGGGTTGCTACAGGGGTCTATGAGTGGGCGATACGAGGATCTCCGGCGATTCATTCATGACCTGGAGACGGCGGACGAGTTATTGTTCATTGAAGACTTGGAGCTGAATCGAACCGGAGGTCTGCAGAGTGCAGCGCTAACCTTTAACATAAAAATTGCAACCTATCTAAGAGCGGATCACGAAAGGCGGAATCTCCAGGAGGCAATTCACTAGCCATGGACGCAACGAAGATGGTGATGCTGGCAGGCTCGCTGATCCTCGTATGGGCTGCGTTGGCCGTGTCGCAGTGGAATTTGCTCGAAGCACCGGTTCGTGTCCCACTGACCAATGTCACAGGCCCCGCGACAGGGGGGCGTCAGTTGGATGGGAGAGGGCTGGGCTTGCATGTCAATCTGAGTCTTCTTAAGTCCACATCGATGGAACGTGACAGTGCCTATATGATGGCTCGGAATATTTTCTCAATGACGTCTGTCGAGGGGACACTCCCGGTGAATGCTGACGTGGTTGTGCCCAATCAGGAAGAGACACCTGCAACGGGCACCCTCGTAGATCAGGGAGGGGGCACAGAGTCGGGGCCGATCAGATATTTGGGGTTTCTGCGCATGGGAGAGGGGCCACGGAACAGTCAGTCTGTGGCGGTACTTCGAAAGGATGACGAAGTCTTGGTGCTCAAGGCCGGTGATCGCATTGACGAGCGTCTGGTGCTTAAAAAGATTACCCCTGAGAGCGTGACGGTGCGAGATACTGGTACGCGGATAGAACAAACGGTCGCATTGTCAGGCGAGGTGGATAATCAGGAGTGACACAAGGATGAGGTGTTCTGCAGCATGGCCGAGAGGGACGGAGACAGGATTTTCCTATCTCATGGTCATGATGGCCGTGACCCTCATGGGGCTCTTGATGACCGCCGCCGCGAAGCAGTGGAAGACGATGATTCAACGGGAACTCGAGATGGATTTGCTGGCCAAAGGCATGGAGATTCAAGCGGCGTTGGCATTGTATTCGGCCACGGCAAAGGCAGGAAGGGTCATGCCAGGCGAGATCTATCCTCAAACGCTCGCTGAGTTGACACGGCCCCCCAAACCGTTTCTCAGGAAGGTGTATCTTGATCCGGTGGGACACGGCGAATGGGAACTTGTACGAGCCCCGACGGGGGGCATTATGGGGGTCCGAAGCAAGAGTAAGCTCAGACCTATCAAGCAGAACAACTTTCCACTGGTGGTTCGTCATTTCCAGGGCAAATCTACTCACAATGACTGGGTCTTTCAACATCCCAACCCATCTCAGGGAGGAATGCTTGGAGCAACTATACCGTCCGGTGCAGGACCGGGACGGGGCCCCGTGGTGAATTAGGCCCCTATTTGGACATTGTTAGGACTCTTCCGACACCATGTTGCCCCTAATCTTGCAAACGAACGGGGGCAGCGGATTGTTTCAACGTTCTGGCAAGTTGACAGACTCAACGGGCTGAAGATCTTCTCAGGCATCGCACAGTTGTCGAACGCTTGACCTCTTTCTTGTCCACGCGGTATTGTCTTCATCCTTCCCAATTGCCAATTATCGGTGAGAACTATGGAAGCGCTGAGTCAAGCCGTTTCAGAACCAGATAGTGGACAGTCGAAGCCATTGTCTACAGTGGACTATGTCATCGACTTGGTTTCGAAGGCAAAACGGGCAGCCAGACGACTTGCCGCGCTACCAACGTCGACCAAGAACCAAGCTCTGTTGGCCATGGCAGATGCGTTGGAAGTGAAATCGGACGAATTAATCACGGCAAATGAGGGAGACCTTGAGGCCTTTGGGACTACCAAGGACAAGAAGGCCATGGCGGATCGCTTACGGTTGACCGACAAGCGGATCAAGGAGATGGCGGCAGGGATTCGCGAGGTGGCGCAGTTACCAGATCCTGTGGGGATGATGTCCACCATGTGGACAAGACCTAATGGGATGCAGGTGGGACGGGTTCGTGTGCCGATCGGGGTCATCGGAATTATTTATGAATCGCGCCCGAATGTGACAGCTGATTCGGCTGCACTTTGTCTCAAGTCAGGCAATGTCTGTGTCCTGAGAGGCGGCAGTGAAGCGATTCGGTCAAATACGGCCATTGCAGCCATTCTGTCAGACGCGTCACAAAAAGCCGGTATTCCGCCGGGCGCGATTACGTTCGTCGATCGTGCCGATCGTGAGATCGTACCGGTCTTGCTCAAACAGGATCAGTCTATCGATTTAATTATTCCCCGTGGCGGCGAATCGTTAATGAAACTCATTGCCGAACATTCAACCATTCCCGTGGTCAAGCATGATGCGGGTGTCTGCCACATCTATGTCGATGCTGCAGCTGATGTTGCTATGGCTCAAGCGATTTGCCTCAATGCAAAGGTGCAGCGCCCATCAACCTGCAACGCCATGGAAACACTGCTGGTCCACCAGTCAATCGCGCGCACGTTTTTGCCGATGCTGGCGGTCGGCCTGCGGGCAGCCCATGTCGAAATTCGAGGGTGTGCCAAGACCTGTCAGTTGATCTCGGAGGCTAAACCAGCCAGCGAGAACGATTACGGGAAAGAATTTTTGGATCTCGTGTTAGCTGTCAAAGTCGTCAAGAACATGGATGAAGCCATGGAGCATATCGCGCAGTATGGTTCTCGACATACGGAAGCGATCGTGACAGCGGATTATGGGCGCTCCATGCGATTTCTGAAGGAAGTGGATGCTGGCGCCGTGCTGGTGAATGCCTCCACGCGCCTCAACGACGGATATCAATTCGGCCTCGGAGCCGAGATCGGGATCAGTACCTCGCGGATTCATGCGCGGGGTCCGATGGGATTAGAAGAGCTGACCTGCTCAAAGTTTATGGTTCTGGGGAGCGGCCAACTCCGCGAGTGAATGTTCTCGGATCCCATTACATGTGCCCTGTTCACTCCTGGCCATCTTCGATTTCAATCCACCCGTACGCTCGCTGAATCTTTCTATAAGGTGGGCGGATACGTTGAGACGTTGCCGACCGGGCACCTCGTCTTTTATCGCCCTGATGGCCGACGGTTTCTCGCCACTGATCCAACAGGCCACCCCCTCCATGAATGCGAATGGGAATCGAATGCAAACGGACGAGTCTCGCTGACACGTGCACGGGTGCAACTCGATTGGGGATGTTGGGTCGGAATAACCCCTGCCGGTTTAGTGAATGAAACCAAGGTGAATCTTGCTACGAAGCCCAATTGGCAACGAACCACTCCAGAGGATCTTCGTGGTATGGCAGCGAGGGCGTTGCGGGTGCCGCTCGAAGAGGTACGGTGGTTTTATCGGGATGAAGATTTTGCCATTGATCCCACCGGGCTGGTGACGATCCGCCAACGAAAAGATGCCTTGTCTGTGTTGGACGATGGCGGGTTTGACGGCGCGCGCTTTATGTCTTGTATGGGTGCGATGCACTGGGATGAAATTGATTTCCTTCCGGTCGTCGAACTGTTCAAGTCGCTGTTACCCGGAACGGGCTCCGCCGTATTGGAACTCATTCGCGGACTGTATGACGATCAGCAACGAGGGCGTTCGGCGCTCAGACCATTACGCTATCGCGGGATCCCACCCTATCCATCAGAGGCTGCCTTTCGGTTGTTTAGCGCGTTCTTCACGCCTCAATCAGGAGGGACTGGGGATCCGTTTATCGACTTCATGAATCCCTCGAAATCGCACGTGGTGACCTGGCTGCCTGCCGATCATCCACCGGTACGCTATTTTGATGAACGTCAGGGGGTATGTATCACGGTGAAAGATGGGGTCGCGCAGAAGGCGATCCACGCGGCTGATACGGTAGGTTTGGCATACGTCAATCCGCTCGGTCGTCGCGTGCTTCCGCTTGATCGCAGCCTGCGGATCGACGGTCAGCAGCTGATTCTGAAGGATCGTGAACAAGAAACGATCATCTCCTTGCCGGTTGGTCTTCATGTTCAGACGGTACCATCGCCCGAGAAACTGCTGAGTCCCGTCGACTGGCGGGGGGTGTTTGTGCCTGAGCCTCCAAACGTTCATCCTTCTGAAGCATTCGGTGCGGTGCTGTTGTACCCGAAGGGCCCCCAGGAGATCAGCGACCTCGCGGCACAACCCTTTGTTGCCGATTATCTGGACGATCTGGGAGAGCAGGATCGCGAGATCGGGCGGATACGATCGTCGGCGGAACGAGTGCTCATTGTGAACGGTGATGCAGTCATTTCCACCTGCGTGCTCTTCGACCGGCCACGAGACTACACGGTGAGCGTTCGCCACATGGCTTATGCTCAGCGCCAGGCACAGCAACTTTGGACACAGTGTGCTGAAATCAATCGATGGGACTGGTTGCAACGAATACGTATGGGCGCCGACGATGTGGTGGAGGGCTCGATTGCTCGTCATGGTCCGTTTGATCTCCTGTATCTCTGGCTTTCCTCTGACACATTTGATTCTCTAACGACCATGGCGACAACTCTCGCAAGTGCAAGCCAAGTGGTGAGGCGGGGAGGCGATGCATTTGTAGTCGGCCCCGTTGAGCTACAGGCGGCGCTGACATCAGAACCGTGGCAGGTGTGCTGGAGCGAGTCAGTGGCAGCGCTGCCCACGTTTACCATGCACAAAACGATCTTGCCCAACGCCAGACTGAAAATAGGGCTTACGCTGTTCCATCTTAGGCGGTTATAAGATCCTTTGAGAAAGCCTTGGCGGTGTAGGTAGCGATCTTAGTGAGAAGCGGTGGCTTGTCGGGGATGAGTCTTGTAGAATTCAAAAGATCTGTTCCCCACTCGTTTGTGTAACGCTGTGGTGGAGTGAGCATGTGGACAATTGATAATTGATGGAGGAGGAAAATTATGCCAAGCGTATTGGACAAGGTGATTGAGAGAGAATTGAGAAAAGAGCTACGGGATGCATTAGTCAGGTTTGAACAGCAGTTGAAACAGTCCGGCGTGAGTGATGACAATATCAAGAGCCGGCTCAGGGGCGCCAAGCAGTTTGTCGCGTTTCTGTATGGGCGATACCTCGGATAGGCGTATTTCGATTGTGCTGATCATGGACGAGACCTGTCTATTATGCAGTGTGCGGCCACGTGCAGTTGCCAGGCCTGTGTCGTCACATCGTGACCGTCAGGTTGCAAACGTCTGATAGCAAGCCGATGCTCAGTCGTGGACAATGCGAAGGTGAAATGAGAACGGGGGCCTCTGAACACGGAAGCGGTACCCCTGCGCTAATCATCGAAAATATTTGGCCATCGCCCACCTCTCCCCTAAGATGGCTGCATGTCAGCTGTTTCGGAGACGACCGCTTCCCAGCCATCTGGTCCAATCCCATCACCGCTTGAGTCGGATGAGTCCGATACAGGGTTGCTCTGTCTCCTGATCCTCGCGCAGTACTATGATCTTCCTGTCAATGGCTCGCAGCTTCGGCATCAGTTTGCCCGGTCTGGACAGAAGCTTTCCGAGACTGAACTGCTCCGTGCTGCCAAGAATCTTGGATTGAAGGCCGGTCTCGTCACGAGTGAGTGGAACAAGCTACAAGAAGTTTCCCTTCCCGCCATGGCCAAGCTTGTGGATGGGGGCTATCTGGTGGTGGCAAAAGTCGAAGATGGGAATGTGCTGGTTCAGAATCCCACAGAAGGCTACTCCCTCGTCCTCTCTCGTAGCCGGTTCGAGCTGATCTGGACGGGCGAGTTAGTGCTTGTGACCAAGCAGGTCACGATCCGTCTTCATGATCTCAAGTTTGATCTGACCTGGGTGATCCCAGGGATCGTTAAGTATCGCAAGTTATTCGGCGAGGTTTTGATCGCATCGGCGTTCCTCCAATTCGTTGCCTTCCTCACGCCGTTCGTAACGCAAATGGTGATCGATACAATACTTGTCCACAAGAACCTCACGACGCTCTCTCTACTGGCTGGTGGCATGATCGCGCTGGCGGTCTTCGAAGGAATCCTCGGCGGACTCCGGACCTATCTGTTTGCTCATACCACCAACAGGATGACGGTCACCCTTGGTGCCAGGCTCTTTCGCCAGCTTCTGGCGCTGCCTCTCACCTATTTTGACAACAGGCGCGTGGGCAATGCCGTGGCCTTGGTGCACGAGTGGGAGCATCTGCGTCAATTCGTCACGAGCCATTCCATGTTCGTCCTGCTGGAGGCTCCCTTTACCGGTATCTTCCTGGCCGGCATGTGGCTCCTGAGCCCTCTGCTCACGCTGGTGGTCACGCTCTCGATTCCGATCTACACGCTGTTGTTCTTCTCCATGACTCCGTCGATACGGGCCTGTCTGCGCGACTTGCTCAATCGAGGAATGGACAACCAGGCATATGTGGTTGAGGCCGTCAGCGGCATCCACACAGTGAAAGCCGTGGCGGGTGAGCCGTCGTTCTGGCGAAAATGGGAGACGCAGCTGGCCGGTTATGTGCAGGCCAGTGTTCGTGCCACCAGCTTGAGCACGATGGCTCGACATATTGCGACAGGGGTGTCCCACGTCACCATGGTGGTGGTCTTCTGGGTCGGGTCCTCTCGCGTGATCGAGGGGCAGCTGAGTATCGGGCAGTTGATCGCCTTCATGCTGTTATCGGCACACGTGACCGGTCTCATGCTGAGAGGGGTCAATCTCTGGCAGGAGTTTCAGCACGCGGGCATTTCGGTCCAGCGGCTGGGGGACGTATTGAACCGGCAGCCTGAACCTTCCTATCACCAGAATCGGATCACGATTCCTCAAGTCCAGGGGCGAGTCGAGTTCGAAAACGTTACGTTTCGATATCGTCAGGATAGCCAGGCGGCTGTCCGCAGGCTGTCCTTTACGGTGGAGCCTGGTCAGGTTGTCGGGATCGTTGGACGTTCAGGCTCAGGCAAAAGCACGATCGCCAAACTGCTCCAGTGTCTGTATAGGCCCGAACAGGGACGAATCATGCTGGATGGTGTGGATCTGGTGCAAGTCGATCCGGCTTGCTTGCGAAGACGGCTGGGTATCGTGTTGCACGAGAACTTTTTGTTCAACGGGTCGATTCGTGACAACATCGCAATGACCGATCCCGGTCTGTCGATGGAGCAGATCATTCAAGTGGCAACATTAGCCGGAGCGCACGAGTTTATCGCTGAGCTCAGGGACAGCTATGACACGCAGATCGGCGAGCAAGGTTGTGCGCTTTCGAGTGGGCAGCGTCAACAGATTGCGATTGCTCGTGCGATCGCCGCGAATCCTCGCATACTGATATTCGACGAAGCCATGAGCGCGTTGGACGACGTAGCTGAAACGATGCTTCAACAGCATATGGCTCAGATTGCTCAGGGTCGCACGGTATTCATCATGGCCACTCGGTTGAGCGCCGTACGCCAGGCCCATCGTATCTACAGCATGGACAAAGGGGAGATTATCGAACAGGGCGCGTATGCCGAACTGTTCGACCGCGAGAGGGCTTCTTTAGGACCCTCGGTATCTCACGCTGGGGTTCAATCATGAGGCAGTCATGGTTTTCGGTCCATTAGGAAGACAGTGGATCGTCTGGAAGGTGGCCTGGCAGGCTGAATCAGGTCAGCCTCCCAACAAGGCTGTTCCAGAGGGACCTGCCGTAGAGTTTCTTCCAGAGGCCTTGGACATTCAGGAGACGCCTCCCTCTCCGATCGGCCGAGCGCTGTTGTGGACGATTCTGATCGCATTCGCGACTGGAGCGATAGGCACCACGCTGGTGAGGATCGACTCAGTCACGACGGCTCATGGAAGGGTGGTCTCGAGTGGAGACGCGATGCCTATTCACCTGTCCGAAGCGGGAGTCGTCACTGCGATCCACGTCCAAGAGGGACAAACGGTGACACAGGGGAACGTCTTGATTGAACTGGATTCGACCAGGAAGCTCGCGGAAACGGAGCCGCAGTCTCACACTCTGGTTTCAGAGTTTCAGCGGCAGGCACAAGAAGCAACGAAAGCGGAACAGAAAGCCGGCTTGCATCAGGTGCGCTCGCCGATTGATGGGGTGGTGCAACGACTCACCGTTCAGGCAGTAGGTACGGTGGTGACGCCGGCGCAGCCGTTGCTCACGGTTGTGCCGTTGAGCCGCTTAGTGGAGGTCGAGGCGCAGGTCGAGAGTAAAGATGTGGGTATCGTCCATAAGGGACAGCCGGCTGAGATCAAGGTTGACAGGTTGCAGTCGGTGTACCACGGGAGCATTTCCGGTCATGTGTTGAGGGGGCCTGATAACAAGCCGTTGAACGCACAGGTCGGACGTGTGTCTTCTATCAGGGTCGGGCTGGATCGTTCGACGATTCAAGTTGGAAGCACAGAGGTCAAGCTTCTCCCCGGTATGGCGGTGGCGGTTGAGATCAAGACCGGGCAGCGTCGCCTGATCGAGCATCTCGTAGACCCCGCACTCGAATCCGCGAAGGAACGGGCGAGGGACTGGAACACACTCGTTGATGCTGTGCGGGGTTTCCTCACTCGCCGAAGTCTGTTGTGAGGCTGAGAAACGAACGGGCGAAGGAGGCAGCAGTGAGAAGAAGACAGCTGGCTATGAAGCTGAGCGGTGGTATCCTGTCGTTTGGGATGCTGCTGATGGTGGGAGTAACCGGATGGGCAGCTGAGCCGGTGACGGGAATCGGCTCTCTCCTGGTCAATCCCAGCGCCGTGCATCGAAAGGTCGTCAAGCTGGAAGGCGTGGCGAAGAATGTCGTCGTCCATGCCGGAAGTGAACTCGGGACCAAGCAGTCATTGTGTGGAGCCGAATTCGAACTTGAAGACAGCAGTGGAACGATTACTGTGTTGTATCGTTCCCGATGTCAGGTCGGAGCGTTGCGCGCGACGGTGGTGACAGAACGAATGCCGTGCGTGGTGGAAGGGTACATGGAAGCACCGCCGACCATGGTACGAACACCGGACGGGAAGGATCTTGGAGTCCGCATCATGGCCCATACCGTGACCCCGGTACAGTAGGAGAGAGCTGCGCAGACGGCGAGGTGACCCCTCAAAAAGCACGCCAATGCGCGGTATCGGACCTTGGCTTGTGCATCATGTGGCTAGGCTGATGTGAAAAGGTCCGTACCCCGATACATTGTTGCCTGCTGAGCCGAGGTGCCAGGCATCAAGCCTCTTTCCTTGGGACGTTCATGTAGGCTGCCAACCAACTGGCTAGGCGTGTGGACTAGGAGGCACGCCAGGCTGATCACTATGGCATCCGCGCTGCGCATATAGAGAAAGACAAAGTTGGAATAGGGGGACACAGAGCGGCGTGAGGTGCCAAGAGGTTAGGAGTCCACTCCGGTGGTGCTCTTTGGGAAACGTGAGTATTTCGGCGAGTAGTAAAAATGCAGCGAATTAGGAAACCGCAGGTGATCCTTCGGGTATATTTTGCTTGTCACGGTGAATAAATGGACGACCACCACCAAGCCACATCGTTCTTGAAGAACCTCAAAAACAGAATCGCTGCCTTGCCTAGAATTGAAATAGAAACCTGGCCTAATTATCCTGTGATTCCCGTCTACCCACTTGAAGTCCCATCAGAATTGTCTTCTTACACATTTACGTTAATGAAGGACACGTTCCCTGATGGCCGGATTCGCATTGCGATCCAGTGCTATCGCCCTTTCTTTTTGGGTTGTTGGATGTCCGCTGATGGGTTCGTGTCGTCACCAGACGGTTCGTACTCTGATTTGACTGAGCAAGATATTTGGGATGTTACATAGCCACCAATCACTTCCTCATTGAGCCGAAGTGACTTGTTCAATGGACAAGAACTGGTCGACCTGGCTTTTATTCAGATCGGCTTAAACAATGTTGGGGGTCATCGTATGAGCCGCTCTGGGACAACCACTGTCTTCACACTCGGTTTCGTAACCTGGGCTGCCGGTGCACATGCAGTCGCGGTCTACGGTTTCGACCTCTATGAACGTGCGTGGGGTCATGGGCCGTCATTCCAGCTTGGCCTCTGGATCATCATGGTTGCTGCCATACTTGTTGCTATTGGTTTCTCTCTTGGGACCAAGCGCGCTACGGCGCCCCCGCCATGGTGGAAGCCCTTCTCATTGAGCGGCGCATTTACCTTGGTTTTTGGTGCCGTCAGCTATCTTGCTGGTTATCTAGGTCGGCTTGGGCTAGAGCAAGACTTCCGCCTTCTCTTTCTTGGCTTGCTCACGTTCGCTTCATCTTTCAGTGCTGCCAAGCTGCTTGCACAGCACTCTTCGTCGGTTAATAGGACGTACCCACCTGCATAATAGTTTCACCCCGTAATATCATCAGGATTTGCTACCGCGCTGCTACCAGGACAGGGCAAACCACCCCTATCAGCACCAACCGTGTCAGTGTCTTGAATTGTGGTTTCTTGTGGGGTTCTGTTATCTGAGGCAGGGCTCTCTGAATTTTGTAAACCGCAGCTCAATGCTTCCTTTGCATTAAGCGGTTGGCCACTATCCCTCCATGGTCTCATGGTCTTTTTACAGAACTCCTCAGCTACATTTAGGCGATTCTGATCCCCCGGCTTTTGTAGGATGGTGATGTCGATGGGGCAGACCGTATGCTGCCCTGCATGACACATCAGCACGAACCCCTCCCGTGGCGAGCCATTGTACGTGGGGTGATGCTCGTCACCGGCATGACCTTTCTGGCAGGCATGCTGCTCGCTGCACTTGGGATTACGCCCAAGATTGATCCTGGGTTGTACCCGCTGCTAGCCCTGCTGGTGGGAGGGATCAGTGTTGCGGTGGCGCTCCGCATAACAGACACCACCCGCCCCGTCTGTCTCGTCGCAATGGGCATAGGCATCTGGCTCTTCAGTGGGATCGCCGTACTTGTGGGTGTGCAGTCACTCGCGGGGTGGTTTCAGAGCAGTCTTTCTATCGTGGCGACGATGCTCCTGGGGCGATTGTTACTGGGAACCTTGAACGAACTCCCCGTTCAATCGTCCTATGCGCCCATTGTACGGAGCATGACACAGACACGCCGAACCGGCTAATGCCGTCATCATCCGATTGATATATGACGAAGTACACCAAGCTTTCGAAACTGCAGCGGCCACGGCATACACTCAAAGGCGCTCGGGGATCAGAAAGACCTGCAAAGCATCCTCCAGATACCAACCGCATCCCATGGCTCCCTCTTCGTTCCAAGTCCCGAACGGACCCCTGAGGGTACTCAGCCATCCTGGCTCGATCCGGTGATTTAGCACTCGTTAAACAATCGAAGCTGGTTTGGGTGTCGTTTTACTCTCCAGGACCCCGGGAGTCGTCGTGTCTTCCTCGGCTTGCTGGGTGGCCTCGACTCGTTCAATAACTCCTGGACTTCGTTGCATGTGATCCGCTCAAAGCTGCCAAGATCAGTTTCGCGGAGACTCAAGCTCCATTCTGAGACAGGACGCTTTCGTTTGCCGGCTGGTCGATTCAACCAGCGTAGTTGGAAATACCAGTTTCCAGACCAGTCGCTACCGATGGTGTATACGGTGCCAATCAAACCAGCTGAATACCCGAGACGGGTAGTTGTCAGGCGAAGGTAGGTGTCTTTGACGATGTCAGACCGGGCGAGCATGAAAAGTAGCCAATGGTTACACACGTGCTAATCGAAGTCAAGTTGGTACCCGAGGAGGAAAGTGTTGAGAGAGCCGCTCAGTTTGCCAGCATTCAGAGAACCGCTTGACCACACAAGCTCCAAGAAACTCGTTGCTATGGGTCAGTGCCATTAGGAATACTTGTAATATGTGTATCCGAACTGATGATATGCCCTCATTGTACCTTGCACTTTGCCGGTATAGCCCTTAAGATGCCGCCGTCCTCCAGAGCCTGACGGCGTCCTGACGCCATTGCAA
>CABVSA010000006.1 GCA_902500805.1 uncultured Nitrospira sp.
AACGCCGGGAATACCAGGCAACCGCTTCTCTTGATGAAATCGTTAGTGCCTATCAGTAACTACAGGCTTAGCTATAGGAAAATCTTCTCTGTTATGCCGCCTTGCTCCCAACAAACATCGCGGCATCCCAGAGAAGCGGCATCAGGCGTGTGGAATACGCGATCTTGCATGAGACCCAATATGGTGAGTATGCTCCACATAGCGTCGGATATATAAAAGACTCACCACAGAACGTGAGGATGGAACGAACTCGTGGATTCACTGGTCACCTGGACCAAAGTTGTATACGCCCTACACGCATTCAGCCTGCTGACCGGCATCATTGGCACAGCCACAGTGGTTGGCGCATTTCTCACCGGCTGGCCCTCGATCATCGCGGTTATGCTCAACTACATCAAGCGAAGCGAAGTACGCGGCACTTGGTTGGAGTCCCACTTTCGCTGGCAGATTCGAACATTCTGGTTTGGACTGCTGTGGATGTCCCTTTGCGTGGTCTTCATCATTGCGACATTTTGGATCGGCCTGCTCTTCATGTGGCTGCCGATCACCCTCGTTGGACTCTGGTTCGTATACCGGATCATCCGCGGTTGGGTGACTCTGAGCGACAGTCGACCAATGGACGTGTGAGCGTCACGGCCATAGCCCTGTGCGGGCACTCCGACGAACCAGCCGTGCTAGACATCCCGCCTGGACGGCTCCATCGCCGTCCTTAACCTTGGCCGGAAGCTTCCTGTTCTACGTTCATCTGCACACGAATCATCCTGTCGCGCCAAGATCGACCTTCATCATGCAGGGCTGGGAACCGTGGGTGTTATTGCGGACCTGTCCAAAGGACTAGCATCCTGGCTACCTGGTACAGCGCCTTTCGTGAGGCAACGGTTGGAGACCGCCTGGGGGAGGGGGACGCGTAGTTCTCTCTGGTCTTCTGCTGGTCGTCTATTCTGAATAGGGTGGATTGAGAAGTGAGGCAGTGCGCATGGATACGTGAGCGTTGGGGAATATTAAGAGAGGGGTGGACAAACAGGCTTACTCAGAAGACGGTAACTTGAACAACAAATTGATGCGAAAAGGCCTTGTTTTATAGCGCTGCGCACTGACAGGTGTTGTCTTAATTGCTGACTTCTGTGTAATGCCCGAGCGCGGAGAGGACTTGATTCCTCTCCGCGTGGCAGCCTCGCCTCTGGTCATTAGAGAAGAACGACAGACTGTTCAGTCAACCCGCAAACGGGTCCGCCGCCACTCGTAGGCCAGTAATCCCAAGAGGCCGATCGTTAGCAGTCCAACGGTCGATGGCTCTGGAACTGGATTGCCTGCCCCAGAGTCCAACCTAAAGCTGAAGGGACCTTCGGTTGCCGCGTCTATTGGAGGCGAAAAACGATCAGTTTGGAGTGTAGCCCTGAACTCGTTTGTTACCCAATTAATAAGGATAGAAGAATTTAGAAAGGTCCCCGGTAACCCTCCCCCGATTAGCGTTGCAAAGATCTCATTGAAAAACGAGGTTTCATTATTACTCAGGGGTGAGAACGCAGAAAGCCATGGTATGTCGTTAATCGGATCGGTAAAATTCCACGAGGTTAGTTGGGTACCACTAGAAGTAAACGTACCGGTTAAGCCGCTAGTGAACACATAATCCCCCGCACTGGGGATTGCCGACGCAGGTGTCGGATTAAGAATGTACGCAGACAGACAGAGCGCGAGAGCCATAACAACAATTTAGGATGAAAGCATCCCATTGAAACACCTCCTCAAAAAGATGATTATGAACCGGTCCAAGCACTGACCTTCATTATGCGACAGCCATGAGTCGACTCATTAACACGGCGTAAAGAAAAATTGCAAATTAAATCTAGCGATTATACGTAACATTTCCTTAACGGCTAATAGCCATCAAGTAGGGAGACCCAAGCCCTTCTCCCAACAATTTTTGAAATTTACGATCAGGTTCTTGGACCGTGATTGACTTGGAGCTCCCACACTCACTAATAGCGCTTGTCCACTCGCGTTGAGTACAAGACTTCAATAACGAGCTCGTAGGCTGCGACAAGCATTGTATGGAGCCGGCGACCCGGATTGAACGGGCGACCTGCGGTTTACGAAACCGCTGCTCTACCAACTGAGCTACGCCGGCACCTTGGTGAGTCTGGATGATGACCTGACAGGTTAGTATTTCGGCATGATAACGGCCACCAACGTGGCTGTCAATTGCAGTCTGTCGTGCCGGCACAGCCCATTAGGGCCCAACCTGCATGAGGGTGGGCGGTGTCGTTGAGACACCAGCCGGAGACTCCGGTACGCTCGGAATCGGCACAGGCTTTGGATTATTTCCCCTGGCGATCGGATAGATCCGAGCCATGCCTCCACGACCGACCTGCGGCAAGCAGAGAGGCTCCTGCTTGCTTTTCAATTGGTCACGGGTGACCTGAATAACCTGAGTTCTCGCATAGGTGCAGAGTTCCCCAGCCGTCACGGTCTCATCACGGTTCAAATCTGCCACCCCTTGCAGGCCCCTCAGGAGATAGTAGGTGAACAACCCGTGTTTGCTGTGATCGTGCGCTTGGGCTTCCTGTAATTTCCGGTTACCCACCATCCACATCTCGACATCTTTTCTCGCGTCACTGAACCCTGACTCCCAATCCGGTTGGGGGATTGTGGCAAGATCGGCACCCGGAACAGGATCCAATGAAACATCGAAGAAGAGCACCGCCCGACGAAATGGAAGCCGTTGGATCGCCTCCTGCAGCTGATGGAGAGGATAGACCCCGGTTGGGCCACCCGGCACCCCATCATACGCCATCAACGACACGGCCCCACTTCTGCCGTCAACCAGAGCACGACCTGAAAAAAACACGTAGAGATCGGTGGTTGCATCCGCTTTTTTTCGTAACCACCTTTCAAACGTCTCCTCTAAATCACTCAGCTGGGCTTGGCGATCGAGCAGCACTCGCATCCGTTCACGCGGCACATTCCCGATCGCATGAACGTATTCCGCCATCACCGCCGCATCGTGGCTCGCATGGCTGACCACCGGCACCTGCTCGTCGCGAAAATGTCCGACACCGATCGTCACGATCACGGCTTTCGGCTCCTTAAACGCCGTGAGCGTATTCGGCAACTGATCAACATCCTGAATCGTCATACTATCAGGCTGCTTGGGCTTCGCTCCAAATGCAAAGATCTTAGGAGGCGGCACAAGGCCCAATGGACTTGCGGCCTTTAGGCTCAGCGAGAGCTCTCCGTGCCCGGTTGATTCGATGGCTGTGACATGTTTGGTGAACGTCGTTCGCCTGACTTCTCCCGGCTGAAGCGTCCCGACCACCACCTCACCAGGAAATAGACCGGCAAGTTCATCCTTCCCTTCCACCACTACGGCGACATCCTTGGCCTCAACCGTCCCTTCATTCTTGACCTCGACTTCGATCGTGAGGGATTCGTCAGGGTCCAGAAACTGGTCACGGTTTTCATCTCGAATAATCGCTCGAAAATTGACGTGCGCGGGCTGAACGAGTTCGGAAGGAACCGTCTGGACAGGCTGAGTCAGTTCCGGGGCAGCAGGAGACGGCACTGCGGTAGTTCCAACGATCGGGGGTACTGGTTCAGATCTAAACTGACCCGCGATCGGCTTCCACGTGTCTTTCGTCGCCGCGTAGTCTTGTATCTGGGATGAGAGCGCCATCTGCTTCGCCAACCCGTCGGCGGCCGAGTCGATGGCCTCCTGGAGAATTGCTTCTAACCCATTAAGGACACAAGACTGTTCAGCAACAGCAACTGTCCCACGGCCAACCCCATCCAGTTTCTTACTGAAAAGTACCGTCCCGTTACGAGCCAAGAAGACCATTTCCATTCCCACAGTCGCCGTGGCCGGATAGCTCCCATGTCCTTGAGGTGGAATGGCAAAGTTGATCCGTCTGACGCCAACACCGACTTCAATGGCCCCATCCGAGGCGAGAGGCTCCTCAGTCTGATTCGTCGTGGTTACCTGATTGAACGCGTTGTTCAATTGTTTTGGGATCGACGTGACCAGCACATCAGCCAGCGCCATCGTCTTCTTTTCACCGCAGGGGGCATCGTACGACACCTCAGCGGCAGTGACGCTGGGCGAAAACCAAACGGCTGGGGTGAGAGGAATCCTTTGAGGGCTCACGGTCGGCGACGTGCGGGTAAAAACAGAGCAGCCGACAACGAGGAGGATGAGGGCTGCTATGCTACCGCAGCTAGCTAGACCACCCCACAGCTTCACACCCTGGATCTGAGGACTTTGAAGACTTTTCACAGACTGGTTATACAGACTTCATCGTGGCGTCACAACCGGTCAAGGCCCGTTGACAGCCAATTTTCGCTGGGCTAAGGTCGCAGAATGTCCGCTCCAGCAGCTTCCTCATCGGCGACTTCTTCTATCACTCCCTGGTCTGCTCTTGCCAGATTGATCCGTTTACCCAACCAAACGGGCACCTATTTGTTGCTCTTACCCACCTTGTGGGCATTGGTCCTCGCAGCGCGAGGGATCCCGCCCTTGAAGCTACTCGTGGTTTTTATCGGTGGCGCATTCGTCATGCGGAGCGCCGGTGTCATCATGAACGATTTGGCCGATCAGGCCTTTGATCGACAAGTGAGCCGCACCAAGACCCGCCCACTGGCATCCGGAGAATTGTCGCGCCGTCAAGCCTATATGCTGCTCGGCCTGTTGCTGATGGTTGCGGCTGGCCTGCTGTTTGCGCTACCCCCATTGGTTGCCTGGCTCTCCCCCATTGCCGTCGGTTTGGCGGCTTTGTATCCCTTCATGAAACGATGGATCCATATCCCTCAGGCTATGCTCGGGATTGCATTTGGCTGGGGAGCCATCATGGCCTGGGCGGCGGTCCGGGAGCATATAGAAGTCTCTGCTTGGCTTCTCTTTAGCGCCACCGCCGTGTGGGCCATCGCCTACGACACGATCTATGCCGTACAAGACTTAGAAGATGATCGGAGAGTGGGGGTGAAATCCGCTGCACTCTACCTCGGCCCATCACTCCACCACGGGGTAGGCCTTGCGCTCGTGACCATGCTGGTCCTGTTCACCATCGCCGGATGGCTTAACCAGCTGCAATGGCCTTTCTACTGTACGCTGGTGGGTGTGGGACTCTTTTTCATGAACCAGGTGAGACTCTTACAACAACCAGTCTCGCCGGCCGACGCCTTCGCCATGTTCCGGAGTCATATTTGGGCTGGCGTCGCACTCCTTTTTGGATTGCTGGCAGGTGTATCAGTCTAACAGAGCACCAGCTCTCGGATCATGATGACCAGGGCAAGGATTCCTCCTGGGTGGGTATGAGCGAGTAGCCTGAGGTCTACATCATGACGACCTGGCCGGTGCCTCAACCTGCTAAGGTTTCTCAACCGGCTTCACAACGGTCGGTTCCTCCTTCGGAGCTCGGAGCGTGGATACATAGATGGTGACGGCCTTTGCATCCGCATCATTGAGACCCAAGGCTGGCATACGCGTATGTGCATCCATGGCCTGCGGATTCTTCAACCAGCGGTAGATCCATGTGGCATTCAGTCGAAACCCAGCCCGATCAAGCGCAGGACCAATTTTTCCGCCTTCACCTGCCAGATTATGACACCCATTACACCCATACTTGTTTTCGTAGAGTTGTTTCCCGCGGTCGACCAATTTTGCCGTTTCCGCTGGCTTGACAGTCAAGTCTGGCCTGGGAACACTCACCCCTTTGCCCGGTCTGGTCGAGAAATTATTCAGTGCAATCTGTGCGACATCCATTTCTTTCTTAGCCTGCACCATCGCGGCTTGTTCAGCCGCATAGGCAGACTCATCGACATCCACATCCTTCTTCAGCTGCTCACTCTTTCGCTCAGCTTCGTCACTGGCTTTCTTTTCCGCAGCCTCATAAGCCTGCTTCGCTTGTTCGAACTTGGCCTGTGTGGTCTTCAGTCCTTCTTCCAGCGAGGTCTTGCGTGCCGCGACATTGAACTCCATCTTCATACCATGCAACGTGCGGACATGACCGACGATCGCCCACACCTCATCCTCTGACAGAGTATACTTAAACGTGGGCATGGTCGGTACTGCAAAATCATCGTCTCCAATCGGATCACCGCCTTCTTCAGTCGTGTCCAACATATCGCGTGAGATTGTCGCGAAGAGCTCCTCATCCTTGAACGTCCCCATCTCGGACTTATTCGACAGATCCTTTGGTTTTGGATCCGGCATCGATGACCAATTGAATCCTTCGTTCTGCTTACCGCTTTCACCATGACAATCACTGCAGTAGTGGGTATAGAGCTCATGACCTCGCTTCTCTTGCTCGTTGGCGCACCCCCCAGCGAGCAACACCGCGCCGCCGATCATTCCTACCGCGAATCCAATGACACCCAGCCGTGCCGCCTTCATGCTGACTGTCCTTTCTTGAGTTTTCGGATCAGGACAAACTGAAATCCCAAGGCCAATGCGGCAGCAATCGCTGCATACATGTAGCCGGAATAATCCGGCGGGGCATCGGCTCGGAAATACCACCAGGAGGAGACAGCCTTTTGTGACCCCTTCTCGACCAAATCCCCGGCGCCATCTTTTCGACCATCCCAGACCGCAAAGGCGATACTGATGAATTGCCCCGGTGTAATTTGGACATCCTCTTCCGCATGGCCAGTCGACAAATCACGTGAAAACACGACCTTCCAGGTCCCGTTCGAATAGATGCCCTTGGCTTTCACATCCTGATGCTCTTGGGCCTTCAAGGTACCGAAGCCTTTCGCATTCATATCAACGGCCTTGGCCGTCTTGTTCTTCCAGAACCAGATATTAACCGGGCCGCCTTCAACCTGCAGCATCGGCTGACCATGGGCAAAGTGCGCTTTCTTATCACCCACCATAAACTCAAGCGCGGCTGCATCATCCGGATCCTGAGTCGGATCGGCATATTCAACAAGCACAGCCACTTGTTTCCCGTCGTGTAGAGCACGAACGATCACATCCTTCACCGTCACTTCCTGGATACGATTCTGCCAATGTACTTGTGGGGACATGGGAAACGTGGCAGGCGGCGCACTGCTCCAGGCTGCCGCGTTTGGATCGTCCACGGGGACTCCCCCTGTCATCAGCGTGGCTCGAACTGAGACGCTCTCTTGGGCAAAACCAATCGTTACGCCCCCAACCATGATAGCCGTGAGCACGCCGATCCCAACACGCAGAACCTGTCCTATAATCTGATTCGCCGGTTTCATGCTGCCCTCATTCTCCCTAGACACCTATGTCCATCCACACTCTATTGCTCCCCTATTCCCAGGTTCGTGGGGACTGGTGGGCTCCGTCATACTCTCCCATGATAATCTTCCAAATCCATTCGTCTGGTAACTCGACTTCCCAGCGCGGCATTGCAGACTTCCATGGTGCTCCTTCGATTGGAAGGCCGACACCACCTTTTTTAATTCGCCAGAAAAGATAACTTTCTTGCAACATGGCAATCGTCGTGGGATCGGCAAAATTGGCAGGTGCTGGAATATACCCACGAGCAGCCGGTCCCTTTCCATCAAAGTTTCCACCATGACAGGGTGAACAATAGGCTGCATAAAAGCCCTTGCCCTGCATGATATTTTCAGGAGTCTTAGGGACGGGGTTTGAGAGGCCCGTGTATTCCCCTGGCGGTGCCGGATGAATCGTCCGGCTTTCCGTCGGCGGGAGATCGCTTACCGCCGTACTCCCGTATGTCTGCCACCCCACCAGCAACGGGAATAGGATGAAAACACCGTAGCGCAGTGATTGGAGACCGCCGATGTTCTCGCCGGTCAAAAACCGTTGGATCGGCCCCCAGAAGGCATCCTTCGACTCTCCACTGAGCGTTTCAAAAATTACGATCCCAGACGCCGTCAGGAGAAGATAGAGAAAAATCAAGCTGGATGGCAGTGGAGCGGATCCTGGTATATTCGGCAATACAAACTTCAGAAACGCATACATGCCCACCATGAGAATGATTGGCTTCCCTAACGCCCCCATACATCCCTCCTAATTCGTGTGTGCGTCGGCCACAAGTGCTGCTCCCGCTGCCTTCACAGGTGCAGACGGCGTTTTACCAGGAATTTCAAGTTCTGAGACGCTGACGGAGATCGGCTCACCGCTCATTTGTTGAAGAAACGCGATGATCGCTAAAATTTCGTTCTTCGAGAGCCCGATTGGATCCTTATTGATCGCAGGCATAGTGGCTGGATATTCCTTCGGCACACCACCATGTCGATAATCCTGATACACGAATGCTTGTGGATCCGTTAAACTTTCATAGAGAAAATCCTTACTGAGCTTGGCACCAATGCCCTTCAAATCCGGGCATCGTGCGGATTCGCTGGGTCCGATCGAATGGCACAGAGCGCATTGACCTTTGCTGAAGAAGACCGTCTGTCCGATCGCAGCAATGTCGGTTGGTGTTTTGATGCTGCTGATATCGATTTTCTCTTCGGCCGGTGGCAAGGAGGCTAGCTGAGGTACTGCCAGGGACATCAACGAAAATAGCCCCAATACGATGAAGACAAAGCCCGTGACCCGAATAAAGACGGCCTTGATGAAGAGGAGGATGAGAATTCCGACCCCTACAATCGACAGTGCGATCAGCTGTAATTGCGCAACTTCACTCATATGCCCTCTAATTTGTAGTGCTGAACCACCTGTGTTGAGCTCTTCGTCACCAACTCAACACGTATAATTCACAACTCGCAACTCTCTATCAGTCTATTGCCGTTCCTCTGGTGCGCCCCCAGCCATGGCGGGAATGCCATGTGGAAGCTCTCCTTTTCCAGCTCCGCCTGCCGCTTTGTATTTATCACCCATGGTCGCGACCCAAAAGATAAACGCCACGAGGATGCAGAAGAAAAACGTACAGAACGCCATAATCAATGAGGCACTACCGAGTGCCGGCGAATAGGCATAGGGCGACGTATCCCGCATGACTCCGTACACATGCCAATGAACCCGGGAAGACGACCGTGCATAGCCCATCAACGTCATCAACAAAATCACCATCACGGCATTGAGCACCAGCGCATACCCTGCGCGAGGGGGCATGCTGCCCCATACCATCTCCGTCGTCGTCTTTGCACTCTTGAGCAAGAGCGCCGTCAACGGCGTGATCGTCAGAATAACAAAACCTACGATCGCCACTTGAGACGTTGAAAAATAGTTGATACGGACGATGGCCGGCACAAAATAGCCCCATATGCCGAGGACGATGACAGCCACGCTGGCTAACACCAGAACAGCGCCCATCACCGCCTTTCCCAGCTTTGCCCACCCTGCCGTATCTTGTTTTCCTGCCCGCCAATACATGACGAAACTCATGAACGTAATGAGAATCATGAGGTTGGACACCGTCATCTTGGCCGACATGACGCCCAGCACACCAAGCAGAGGATGGTGTGCGCCACCCATTTTTTGAGCTTCTTCGATGCTGGCGACGAGTGAATGTGGCGTCATCCAAACGGCAAGACACAGCAGTAAACTGATGAGCATCATCAGCATCGCCCGTCGATACTTCGCCTCCGAACCTGGAATACGGTAGGTAATTCCCAGCCAGAAGTAATAATTGGACCCAAGAAATAAGACGCCGATCAGCATGGCTTGAATGATAAAGAGCCAGGACAAAAATCCACCCATCAAGGTAATGCCCATCTGCTGGTTGTATTGATAGATCTCTCGCATGAGCCAGTAGCCGGCGAACGGCAGCGCCAGGAGCCCGAACACCCCGATAAAGTTACCGACGTAACCCATCCAATCGTAATGCTCCCGATCTTCGGTGCTTTTCACCGACAAGTAGCGGACCCCGGCATAGGCGCCGCAGATATACCCACCTAGCACCACGTTGGCAATCAACCGATGAATATTGATCGGCCACCAGGTGGGGTTCCACGTCGCGGCCCAGGCACGCTCGAACGCCGTCCCGTCAGCGATCACGACTGGGCTTGACTGGAACGTCGCCCAGGCATTCGGTACGATCATGATGAATAGAGCAAAGAAATTCAGCAAGAACCCAAGGAACACGTGGAGGGTTTTCTTCCGCCCATATTGCATCGCATCCCAACCGTACCAATAGAGATAGAGCGTCGCGGTTTCCAGGAGAAAGAGCAGACAGTACAGAAGGAAAGACGGGAAAAAGACGTCCGTCAGGTAATTCATGAGCTTCGGATAGAAGGCGACCAAGAGGAATAGAAGAATTCCACCGAACAATGCGGTGGTGGCATAGGCCGAAGTCAGAAGCTTGGTAAACTCCTTGGCCAGTTTGTCGTACCGCTTTTCGCCGCCCCGCCATGCAATGACTTCGCATAGCCACGCAAAAATTGGCACACCCAGCACGAAACCCGCAAGCAGGAGGTGGAGCTGAGCAACAATCCAGACAAGATTCCTACTGCCGATGTAGGGAATATCCCTGTACTCAGTCGGTCCGGCAGTGGTTCCCTCGGCCGCAAGCCCCATGGAAGGGAGGAGAAACCAACCCGCCGTGAACAAGAGACCGAGAAGCCATCGCTCTTGACCACGCATGGCCCGGAGAGCCCGTTGAACTGTTTCGACCTCCCGTATAGCACTCACCACATCACCTCGCAAGTTACGGTTTCGAATTGTCAGAGGATGCTGCCCCTGCCGGCTTCCCCTTGCCCTTCTCTTTTTGCCCTTTGGTTTCCGATTTCTGCTTTTCCATCGCCTCAACTTGTGCGGCCACTGCAGCAAGCCGCTGGGTGTTCTTATTCAATGCCTCGACTGGCTTATACACCGGCTCTACTTGAACTTCCTGTTTCGCACAACACTCATGAGGATGAGGAGTTGTCACAGGAAGGATGGTCCAGAAGACAAGCGAGAACACCACTCCGGCTCCGGCCAGCGAGGTCAACAGCAACCCTTGGTCGTTCGGCACACGCATCAAGTCCCAGCGGGTAACAAGTCCCTGATAGCTTTCAGGTGCCTGACGGCAATCCTCCGCAATACGCCGAATGGCTTGGCCTAGGACGGACACGCCGATCACCGACAGGATGAAGAGAACAGCCGAAGAAATTGATCCCCATACTGTCAGTTCAAGACCAATGCGCTCTGCAACCGGCAATCCCGTATCATAGATATGCCGTAAGGCTTCCATATCCGCGAGTGAATGCGAGGCGCTGATGGCCGTCTCTGTCACTTTACTGACGACTCCCCACAGAATCGGCATGATCAACGTGCCGATAAGGGCGGTTCTCCACCATATGGCAAATCCAAGCCCGTCGTGAGGGGGCTCTTTCTTCAGGCGCTCCAGAAAGAAGGTTCGACCGACGAGACCGAGCGCCCAGATATCAATAGGAATGGAAGCTCCAAAGATGAGTGGAAGACCGATCCCCTCACCAAAATGAGTGTCATAGATCGCCATGATCGCCGGGGCTGCAAACACAGTAACCGGACTGGCGAGCAACATGAGGAATGCAAGCCCGAATCTTCCCTCGAAATGAACGAGACCCAGGGTCATCGCCATCACAGCAAACACGGCTTTGATAGGAATACCGGTCCAGCAGGCTGACCAGAGGATGCCGAATCCGATCTTGGTAGGGGACATTGAATCGCGTTCTTCAGCCATATGTTCAGTTCGTATGAATGGTCGTTAGTCGAGGAACTCTCGATTGATCACCGCTGCCACCGTAAAGAGCGCAATCACAGCCATGATCACGATCCAACTGATCAGCGCAATGGGCCGCTTAAAAATATTCCGCTCAGGATCCTTATCGAAAAATGGAAGTGCGACCATCAGCCCCATGAATATGACCGGCAGTGCGACGGCCCCCATGAACTGGCCGAACTGTCCGGCGAAGAGCTTCAGTCGCAACAGCTGGAAGTAGAAAAGAAAATACCATTCCGGTTCTGGGTGGTACTCCCCAGGATCTGGAGTCGCCTTGTCGAGCAACACAACCGGTTCCCAGAGGGCTAAGGCGCAAAGGCCGACGAAGACGAAGGCCATCCCAACGATATCCTTCCAAATTTGACGGGGGAAGAAATAATCGGTTTTCGCCTTAATCTCTTCCGTTGTCCCTTTAAAGGGACCAGCTGGAGCGGCCACCCGAAACAAGAAGATGTGGAGCCCTGCCAACGCCATCAACGCCGCGGGGAGAATCATCACATGAAGTACAAAGAAGCGGCTCAATGTCATCTGCCCAGGACTGGCACCGCCCTTTAAAAATCTCGCGATAAAATCGCCGACGATCGGCGTTTTATCTAAAATCTCGACACCCACGAGCGTCGCCCAGAATGCGCGTTGATCCCAAGGGAGGAGATAGCCGGTAAAGCCGAAGGTAATGACGATCCCGAAGAGAGCGAGTCCGACCAACCAGAGCAACTCTCGAGGTTTTTTGTACGCCCCCCAGAGAAAGACTTGCGACATATGCGCAAACACACAGACGACCATGGCACTGGATCCCCAGAAATGGTAGCTGAGCAAGAACCAGCCGTAGTCGACGTCGTGGATAATATACTGCGTGCTATCGTACGCGTGGTCCGCAGTCGGCACATAGTAGAACATGAGCATGGTGCCGGTGACCGCTTGCATGGCAAAGATGAACAACAAGATCGAGCCGAACACGTAGGCCCAACGCGAGCCTCCAGGAATCGGCTCATTGAGCATCTTCGCCTGCATTTCCTTGAGCCCAAGCCGTTCATCAAGAAAGGCAAGAACCTTTTCGCTGGTGCTGGGCTGATGCTCGGGGATCACGGCAGGCGATGAGTGTTTCATATCCATGATGCTACGCGCTCACACAATCCGAATTTGTGACTTCGTGCCGGCCTTGAATTCCATATCGATGACCTCAACCTCACCGGAAGGTGAGACCTTCACCGGCAAGGCATCCAAACCACGGGGCGCTGGTCCATCAAGAACTTTCCCACCGGCATCATAGATACTCAAATGGCACGGGCAGAGAAACACCTGGCCCAACGCCTTATGCTGGCGCCACTTGAAGCCACAGCCAAGATGGGGACACTTACCGGAAAATGCGAGATAGGGAACATCTTTTTTGTTGGTCCAGATGGCCTTCCCCTTGGCATCGTGGAATTCGACATCTTTCCCCTGATATACCCTCTCCAGCAGGTCGGGAGTCGCCCGGAGCACCCAGACGTTCTTCTCAACTTCGTACTCAGGCATGTACGCCTCTTTGACTTGCTTCTTGTACTTAAATTGCGTCCCGACATCCTCTTGCTTAATTTTGCTGACGTTACCGACCTTGAGCCAGGCGTTATCAAAATCGGCATACATGGGCTTCATCAAAAATCGAAGGATGGGGTAGGCGAGAGGGAGTCCGATCAAAAACCCAATGACATGGGTAAAGTTCATGAAAAATGTTCGACGTTTGACGTTCTTTTCCAGATCTGGAAGAGGGACCAAGACCTCGCCGGGCGTGACATGAATATTGTCTTCCAGATGGGAGATCTCCACCTCGTGCGTCGTGACATAGTCTTCGCGTTTGAAGGGAGGCAACGCCAAGATATCCGCAGAAGGAGCCCGTAGCTGTACTGCATCCTCCGTGACGTCCTGGATCTGGGTCATCATGATCTGCCGTTCTCCACTGCCGTTCATGGAGACGACAATATGACTGATTTCATGGGACAGCGGGTCGAGCACTACCCGAGTGACTTCCCCGATATCGTGGTCCGTACACCGGACCTTGGACTTCAACTTTGGTTGCAGCATTAGTTTTTCTTGATGGGCTTGGGAGTAGTGACTGCAGTATTCTTGAATGAACCTAACCAGGTGGCAAGGGCCAGCATTTCCTTGGGATCCATGAGATCCTTGAACTTGTTAGGCATGATGCCTTTCTGCCATTCCTTGTCATACCCCTCGGCCATAAAACTCTTGGGGTCCGAGATTTTCTGTTCAATTTCCTCAATCGTCATTAAGGTGCCGATGTTATCTAATTCGGGACCGCGCTTCTTTCCACCTTCACCCCTGAGCTTATGGCAGTTGTAGCATTCTTGCAGTTGCCACTGCTCTTCTCCAATTTTCATGATGTCACCGGAAGCGGCGCCACCGGCAGAGGCAGGCTTTTCTCCAGAGGAAGGAACTTGAACCGCAGCTACGGCCTGTCCACCTCCAACCCCCTTGAGGCGATCTTCCAACGCTTTCACTTGCGCGTCGAGCGCCTTCGCACGAGCGATCAGCTCTTCCGTCTTCCCCTGGGCCGACTGCTTTCGCTCCTTATCGAGAAGTTTGCCGATCTTCACCTTTTCATCCTCAGGGTCAAACTGCGGCAAGAATGATGCACCGGCGACGCACACCGAGATGAGAAAGACCCAGAACACGGTCACGGTGAGGAATGACATCCCGCCGCTCATCACGTTCATGGCCTTCGCATCAAGGAGTGCAAAGGTCACGGCCCCGATCAGCGAGACGAGAAAGAATAAAATCTGAAAACTCACAGGTACTTCTTGGGAATTAGCAATGGCGACCAATGCGCCGCCTACGACTAAGCCGACTCCAAGCTTTTTAAATAAATTCCACATGTGATTTCTCGCTACCTCAGTAGACGTCCCACAAAGTGATCACTTGACCGGAACTGGAACAGGTCCCCCCTCAGGCTCCTTGGCCTGCACCACAGACGGCCGAATGGCAATCAGTGCCGCAACTGTCACCACAGCAATAAAAAATACCGTGATCGCGGTAATCCATCCGGCGGAATACGAAAGCGTCGGAGTAAACGACTCCGGACTGAGATCCGACACCAGACTGTAGGTATGGAAATACTTTTTCAAAAGCGACCGCACAGCACCCATGAGCCCCATAATCCAGGTGGACGTGAAGGCCAGGAAGATCAAGACAAACTGAGCGGCGAAATCAATTTTTCCCCAAAGGATGGTCCCTTGCTTAATGGCACGGTTGTACAAGACAAAATTGACGATCGTCACAAATACCAACGTCAAGATGGCTGAGAGCTTCGCCGGCATCGACGACAAATAGTCCCATCCTTCCGGCAGCTTCAACTCATCAGGCATATCCGTACCCGTCGCCACAAATCCAGCAGGAGTGAGCCAGACGGCATCACTGATGAGCATGATGATAAAACCTATCTTGATGACGGTTCGCGCGGAGACCGTCACAGGGACAAACCGACCCAGGAGAAAGGGAGACAGTGTCAGCGGCAGGAGAATCGCCAATGACATGGGGTCAGGAATCCACCAGTTGTTCATGACCCACATGGTCACCGGGAGCAACGCGATCAAGACAATCGGGGCCAGGATACTCATCCGAACATTATCGGCGCCCTCAATACGCTTGACACTCAGCCAACTATAATAATTGATCCCCAAAAAGAGCAGCCCGATCATGATGCCTTGCATTTCAAAAAACATCGAAAGCTGGTCAGCCATCATGTAGGGGCAGAACGAGAAATCGTAGTCGCACATCTCATAAGCCAATAACAGCCCCGTGAATGGTTGCAACAGCGATCCGCCGACCGCGATCCAAATCGCGACGAATCCCATCCAATCGTAATACGCCCGCTCTTCCTTCGTCTTGGCCGCCATGTACATATAGGCAGCAATCATCCCGGCAATGAAACCACCAAATGCCACGTTTCCGTCGATTCGATGGAGACTCAGCGGAAACCAACTTTGGTTGGCAATTTTATCCCACAAGGTCGCCGCCGCGATGAAGTCTTGCGGCGAAACACCTTCGGCCTTAGGTGGGGTGTTCATGAACGACGTAGGTCCGTTGATCACGAACAGAATCAGCAGACACACCAGGTTCAAGAGAACGCCCAGTGCAATATGGCGCCCCTTCTTCTCACCCTTCCAAATATCCCATGTATAAAGATAGGCATACATGAGGATCGTCTCGGCGATAAACAGCGCCGGATACAAAATCGCAAAGACGACATAGAATTGATTGATAAAGGACGTGGTGAATTGCGGGTAGGCGGCGAGAAGAACAAAGATGAACAATCCCCCGGTCACCGCCGTCATGCTAAAAAGAATCACCGTCACCTTGGTCACTTCTTTTGCAAGACGATCATATCGAGGATCCTGCTTCCGGTAGCCTAACCATTCCGAGATCACGACAAAGATCGGAGCACCAAGAATGAAGGCCGCGAACAGGATATGCAGCTGCGCAACGATCCAAACAGCCGTTCTGTTTCCGGTGTACGGGAAGTCCACAGAAGACGTTCCGGCCTCCTGGGCGAATACATCCGAAACACCAAATCCAAATAACAGCGCCAGCAGAGTGAGAGCCAGGAGACTGCTCGAATGTGTTTTCACGGTGCCTCGATGCCCCCTATCCTTATTTATATGAGATCCAACACTGAGGAGCCTATGACTCACGACCGCCCCTGCCATTTCTAAGCCATCGCATTTCTACAATGCCAGAGACCCACCGAATCAATACCTACCATGAGATGAACCAGACCGCCCAGAAACCACGAAAGCCGAGCCAGATAGCTCCCAATGATCATCAAAAAACCGACGAGAGCATCTCACATTCGTCGGCACTGAAGGAATAAGTGCCCCCTGAATACCTCTCACGAACCACACAGGACTTCTCACCTCGCTTGAGCAGCAAGGAGAAAACCCATCACCTTATCACGCTGCAACGCACGGTAACCTGCGATAAGCATGAGGTCTTGCATCGGACGAATCGTTACTTGGCGCCCGCATCAACCCATTGATTCGTTTCCACACTCCAAATTTTTCCAGACAGGCCAAAACTTCGCTCAAACAACACCAGCTTCCATCGATCATCGTCCGAAAGCTTACTTTTCCAGCCCTTCATTTTGGTATTCGGCACACCCTCGGAAATCCGCCAAAACCACACAGTATCTGAATAGAGCTTCATTCGCTCGGGATTTCTAAAATCTGTAGCCCCCGCCTTGACCGGCTTCCCATCTCTTCCATGACAGCTCGCACAATTGACATCCGGATTTGCTTCGCCCACGAAAAGCTTGCGCCCTTCTTCCAACTTCTGGGCGTCCCCCCACCAACCCGCAGGCATGTGCTTCTCTGCGTATTCAGGAGGAGCCGGCGGTGGAGGCACTATAGGCCCCTCCCCCTGGTCACCACCACTACACGCAACCAGCAAACCCAAGCTCAGAATGATCGGAGCACAGAAAACTGGGTACCGCATACAGATGACCTTTGACCCCCTAGAGGTCGATCGGGAAATCAAACTCCAAACGACCATGGACCGCCGTCAGCGATGATCTCGCTTCTTACCTTGCGACTTGCCCTTCGCCTTTCCCCTACCAGAACTCAGAAACCGCATCCCAATAGCACCACCAGCCGCCACAAGAGCCGCCCCACCTCCCCACCAAACCCAAGACGGCGAGCTCCCTCGGCTGCATGTGACCCCAAAATCAACGCGGACCTTCCGATCACTTTCAAGATCTTTAGGGTCGAATTCAATTTTCAGATTTTTCTGCTCTCCCCTCGCCTCAATGAGCAGCGGATCACCAAGATTGTCATTATGAAGATGGAACATGGCTTTATAGTAACCATCCCCATTTGTCTTCACGACCTGCCCATAAGAGACTCTGGTATCCTTAACAAGCACGTCAACATTTGAGGTACCAACTCCGCCCTCCTCACAGACATACCCTTCGACCATGAAGCGATGATCCGCCTCATGCGTCGCGGAGGTTATGGAAGGAAAGCCGATACTCAGCACAAGGCAACCTACAACGACGAGCAGCCGTCCCGGCGCGCTCTTGCCAAGCTTTACATTCAATTACGAACTCGTCGCTCCTTTAAAAAGTACGGACGACTGGAGCCCAAGCGTGCCGCATTAGGGCACGGGTTTCTAGCATAGCAACTGGTCTTTGTCAATGAAAAGACAGGCCTTCCGAGAGGGACATGGACGGCCAGGGCCGTCGTTCGTTAGGATCTAAAATACACGCATAGAAGATAACGTGAGCAAGGACACGAAAGCCTATCGGTCTTGTTCACCCTTCCGTCCGCACTCGACGGTGGAGGCTTGGACTCTTCAGGGATCAAGAGAACGATCCTTGGCAGCTGTGTTATCTCCCTCGACTCAGGCAGGTTCTACTTTTTGGTGCACCACACGGATGGGGATGGTGCGAAGAAAATGCGATGACGAAATCTATTTTGTCCGAATAACGAAGAAAACTGAGCCCCATCGATCAAGGGCTCCGTCGGTCACGCGCGGCTTCGCCTTTCACGGTTCGCTAGAGGTAGCCCCGCGTGCGTGCATCCGCTTCCATCCTTGCGGCTTCTGCTTGCCGCTCGGATTCCTTTTTGGATACCCACGTCTCCCATGATTTTCCGTTTGCCGTATCCTCTCCGGTGAACGCGATCATGGCAATCTCGACATAGGGAATCCGTCGGGAGTCTGGCTGGTCGGCTGGAAATAGCTCAAGATAGGAATCACTATCCAAGCTGTGGCGGTTGTAGATATAACCAGCGACAGATTCGCCTGAGCGCAGCATGACCGTGACGTCCCCACGATAGTCGAAGGCAAGTTCGACAGCTTCTGCTGCTTCAGTAACAGAGTGCGGGGTGAATACGCGGCCCTCAAGGGAACCGTTACTCACAGCAATATGATCCTTGGTATCGGTCATGGCTAAGAATAGTCACTGGCCATTGGTGGATGGTCATTCATATATTGTCTTGAAAACCTGCGCTGTTTGACGTGACCATTGACGATTGACCGATGACCGGCATCTATCGCGAAGTAGGCGACAACGTCAATTTTGCCGTCCGCACAAATCCAGAAGCCGTACTAAAGGTATCTTCAACTGCTGACGCCTCATAGCCGCAATGGACCATACAATCAGCGCACTTTTCGTTTCGGCCGGTCCCATACTTCTCCCACTCCGTCAACTCCATCAACTCCTGAAAAGTTTTGGTATACCCTTCCTGGAGTAAATAGCAGGGTTTCTGCCATCCAAAGACGTTGTAGGTTGGATTCCCCCAGGGTGTGCATTGATATTCGCGGCGCCCCATCAAGAAGTCCAAGAACAGAGGAGATTGATTAAAGTGCCATCCCGGTTTGGGACGGGCCAGAATTTTAGAAAACAGCTCCTGGGTTCGTGACCGCTTCAAGAAATGCTGCTGATCCGGAGCCTTTTGATAACTATACCCTGGTGATATCGTCATTCCCTCGACACCAAGGGCCATCATGTCATCGAAAAACGTTCTGACTCGTTCTGGGTTGGCATCATCAAACAACGTCGTATTGGTCGTGACTCGGTGCCCACGTTTGACTGCCGCCTTGATCGCCTTCACGGCTACGTCATAGACCCCATCACGACAGACGGCCAAATCGTGCTCGTCCTTGAGTCCATCCATATGGATGCTAAAGGTCAAATATTTAGAAGGCGTAAACTCATCAAGCTTTCGTTCCAAGAGGATGGCATTCGTACAGAGATAAATGTACTTCCTCCGCTCTACCAAGCCTTGGACGATTTTCGTGATTTCAGGATGAATGAGCGGCTCCCCTCCTGGAATACTCACCATCGGAGCTCCACATTCTTCTGCGGCAGCCCAACACTGCTCAGGAGTCAACCGTTTATCAAGAACATGATCGGGATACTGAATCTTCCCGCATCCCGCACAGGCAAGATTGCAGCGAAAGAGTGGTTCCAGCATAAGAACTAAGGGATATCGCTTCACTCCCTTGAACTTCTGGGAGAGGACATACGTCGCCACAGTACACATCTGGGAAATCGGAACAGCCATTCCGCTCTCCTTTACCTAACTGATTGTATTTTAAAACGCCCTATATATCTGTACAGCTACATCGTATAGCTGTACTTGGAGGCACAAGAATGTTCGGGATTGTAGCATCTCACCTAAGCCCCGTCAATTTCCTGAAGCTCCTCATGCGACTCGCCTACGCTAAGACAAGTCCGAATGGATACCGTGTATGTGCGTAGAGCGCCGCGATTGAGAATACACTCTACACCCGCTACAACCTCCCTGTTCAAATCCGTCGCTGGGAAACACATTTCTAACCGGTGGTTCTCCCCCCTCAGGGCTGATTTCAAGAATCTGTCCCGCCAACACGACGATGGAAACACCTCATCTCCACCGCTGTTCAACTACATAGGATGGATGCAACGAATCCCAAATCCAACCAGCCAATTGCCTATTCGCCACGACCGATAAGCTCAGACCCATGCACAGACTGAACGCTGTGCATGGGCGACCATGACCGTGAATCTCCGGACTCCATCCATTCAGAACACATCAAAAACAGAACGCTGTCTGCAGATGAATCTAATTCGATTCACAACGTTATCTGTTCGGATACATATCTATTCGAGACATCAAATCACTTCCATTCTGTTCGCTCACGATGCAGAACTGAATCGTTCAATCTTTCCAATGTTTATATCAGTATTAATCCAATCGACAGCTGCTGGCACGCAACGTGATAGACGGAGAGGCAGATGCGATTGTGAGAAAGATATCAAACAAAAAACATGGGGCTCGGCGAGGAGCCATTACCGTGTTGCACATAGATGCCGCATAAAGAGCGAGGTAACCCACGATGAATCGATCAACGCACGATCAAATGAGTCTTGTAGAAGAGTCCACACCGCCTGCAGTTGACGGGTGCCCCGCGAGTGGGATGCCGTTAACGGAAGACACGACGCTTCTTTTTCTTCAGCACCGACGCCTGTTCGTCGAGTATTCGACGGCCGCGTCCGGCGAGCGGGAACTCCATCTGTACTATGGCGACAAGGAAATATCTTTCGATGATCCGGAACTCTTTGCCTTCGGCGAGGGGCTCGCCAAACATGAGCAATTTCAGGCCAGGGAGGCGATAGCTTGGGGAACCGGATATGAGTGGACGCGTGTGCAACCGCTACTGGAGCAATTGATTGAGGAGGGATTTCTTATCCCGGCAGATTCCAGTGCATCACGCACAGACTCCCGTCCACGCGGCACCTGCCCGTCACCTCTTTCTCCAGCAAAGAACCAGGCCGCGCGCAGCTGGTTCGACAGCGAGGCGATTTTTCGTGAGCTGACCGGTCATTCACTCGAAGTCGGGTACTTGGAGGCGGTGATTCCAGTCTCTCACGTGGCACACATGGCCCTGGATACCGAGGGACGGCAAATGGGAGAAGCGAACGTGTTTCCGCCGCAGTTGCGCGTGGAGATCCCGACGGAGTGGCGTACCTGTCCTCATGCCGGCACCCGGTATTTAGATGAGAAGCCGATGAACGCCACGGCGCTCAAGAGTATGCGCCACCATTGGCCACAGATCATCGCGGTGCTCCTCCATGTGCGCGAGGCATTTCTCCACCGTTTTCCAAAAGTCCGGCAGGGCTGGACCGTGGGGGACTTACTACGGCTGGCGACGGTCGTTATGGCGATTCCCGGATACCTCGTCATGCGCACAAGAGATCGTGTCGGGAACGGCCAGGTACACCCCGTCCTTTCGGGTATGGTCCGCGTCACTGATGGCATCAGGATGACCACGTCGGAGATGCTGTATACCTCAGAAAGTTACGAACCCAACCGCGCGCCTGATGCGCCGCTTACCGGAGCCGACATCTACACCTACGCCGAGCGCAACTATCTGCTCCATTCAATGCATGGAGTATGTGCAGGTCCTCAAGCCATGATTAATGAATTCTTGAGCGTGCTGGTCGATGGGCACTCGCCCAAGAGTGGTGCGGCCGTCGTCCTGGAGCCGGCACTCCAGAGCGTGTTCAACGAACTGGATGAGGCGTTTGATTATGGCCTCTACGGCCTCCAATCCTACGCCATCGTGTACTCGCTCTGGCCCGCGATGCGCCGCAGTTATGAACGGCTCATCACGCTCGTTACTGCCTGGCCGGACGAGCGATCCGACGTACTGAACGCATTCACGGAACGCCTACTGGAAAGCGCGCAGTACCTGGAATCCCTCACCCGTATGACCGTGTCTCAGTACAGCGCTACGCTCGGTCGAGTATATGCAGACATGTATGAGCACGCAACGAGCGGACTCGGCTGTCACTCCCCGGGATCCACCTATACCGAATGCATGACCCCTACGTGTGCTCCACAGCATACGGATGCGGCCAGGCAACTCCGGGCCTTATTGAGCCAACGCACCAGCGACCACGCGAATGCTGACACCGGGGCCTTGGACGGCCTTGTGGCCTGCGTTATGGACTATTGCCGGCAAGAACAGGCAGTCGTTCAAGCGGTCAATGAGAGCCAACAGAGCATCAATCGACTGCTGGAGCGCTCGACACCCAAGCAACCACTGACGGCGGCAGATCTGCATCTCTTTCAGAAACTGCGCGGAGGCAGTCAGCGTCAGCCCTATTTACCAGATGACATCGAGGACATGCTGGGGATCCACATCTCAGTTACTCAGAACGAGATCCTGATTCTTGATCGATCGACAGGCGAGCCGACTGCTGGACAGTCGGGACAACTACCCGGGAGCCGGCAATAGGGCCGGCAGATCTACGTGCGATGGGCACGGAACGAGCGAGCAAAGGAGTACACCATGAAGGTGAAATCCAATGTGCGTGCAGGGCTGGTAGCGACGGCGGTGCGAGGCACCTGCCGTAGTCTGACCACGCCCGTGCTGCCAAAGTTCGGCTGCCGAGTTCTCTATGCCGCCTACTAAGAGGTAGGAGTGGAGTAGAGGGGAGGATGCTGTCCTCCCCTCTACTAACCGCCTCACGGCTTGCGGTATCGCACAGGTGAGAAATATCGATCCTGTGTTGTTCCGAACGCAGCACCTACGACTCAGAAAAAAGAGCCGAATGAACACGATCCTTTTGGGCCATGACTGGGCAACGGTCTGCGTCGACGAGTGTAGGGCACGCGCGGCCCTTGCCATCCAGGACGCCCTGCAACCAGCTCTACGAAGCGTGAGCGCCCCGACCGGAGATCAATGGGATCCCCTCCTCGCCAGTATGACGCTGGCAGATCTACGTGCGATGGGCACGGAACAAGCGAGCAAAGGAGCACATCATGAAGGTGAAAACCAATGTGCGCGCAGGAGCGAGAGGCGGCTGTCGTTCCATCGTGTTGGCTAACTACTAAGCCTGTGAGTGAGGGGAGGCCGATAGCCTCCCCTCCTCGACAATCAAGGTACACGCGTCAGAAGTGACGGTACTGCAAGCCCGGCTGATGCACTCATCGGACTGGCGACCACAATCACTAGGTAAGGGCGCAAATTCTCCGCTCCAGCAAGAGAGCCTTAAAGGAGGGCATATGAAAGGGACAAAGCGTGCACAGCCGGCAACTGTTCGACTGAATTTAGGGCTGCTATCGGGGGCCCTCGCGTTAGTGTTTGGAGCAGCCATTCTGCCCACCAACTTTCTTTTCGCTCAATCGAATATCGAGGTCCGCGAGCAGGAAGACGACGGCCAGACTATAGAAGCAGAAACACAACGCCATGGAGGGCACCGACAGTCCCGCCATCAGCATGCTGGCCACATCCTGCATCCTGGCGATGCGCGTGCCCTGGGCTTGGAGTCTTTACGGCGCGCTATTCAAACCGATGGCGGCGTCCCCTTACCCTCAAACCTTGACGAATATGTCGCCGATCGACGAGCAGCCATTCAACTGGGCAAGGCGCTGTTCTGGGACATGCAGCTTGGCAGCGACGGGGTGCAGGCCTGTGCCAGTTGTCACTTCCATGCAGGGGCCGATGATCGCTCGAAAAATACTCTCAATCCTCGTGAAGGCATACTGGACGAACAACAAGGGCCGATCAAGGGATACTTCTTCGCTGGAGCCAATCCCGATCGACACTTCGAAACCACGCAGCCGAATGGGACACTCACGCGCGCAGACTTTCCACTCATCAAAAATATCCAAGATGTGAATCGAACCGCCGATGGAAATGTGGTGCCCAGCTATGGAAACAGCAACGACATTGTCGGGTCTATGGGTACATTCTTCACCCAGTTTGACGGTACCCAGCCCGGCAAGCGTCTCGATTTGGGAACACCCCAACCGGACCCGACGTTCAATCTTGGCGGTCACACGAACGTGCGACAAGTGGGGCACTTCAACGCACCGACGGTGATTAACGCAGTCTTCAATTTCACCAACAACTGGAACGGCACGGCCAGTCCCCATTTCAATGGGCGGGATGTGTTCGGCGACGGGAACCCCGCCGCCATGATCTTTATCAATCAACCAGGCATGGGATTAGTTCTCGAGCACATTTCGTTGGCCAATGCCAGCTTAGCGTCACAGGCCATGAACCCACCGAACAATCCACGAGAGATGGCCTTCGGAGACCCATCGACCGGCAATGCCCGACGGTTTTCTCAGATTGGGATCAAGCTGCTTCGTCCGTCGCCAGAAGCAGGAACACCCTTGACTCCCTTGGGTCTCCAACAGGTCCATCCGCAGGACTCGGTGCTCGGCCCACTGGCGCAGGGGCGATTGCGAGGATTGGCAACGACCTATGAAGCCATGATCAAGAAGGCCTTCGTTGCGAAGTACTGGAACTCAACGGTTTCATTGCCTACACCGATCGGCGATCTGACCCATCTGGAGGCCAACTTTGGTTTCTTCTTTGGTCTTGCTGTGGGGTTGTACGAGACCACGCTGGTCGCTGACGAAACACCATTCGACCGCTGGATGGAAACCGGATCTTTCCAGGAAGGCTTCGGCAAGTCGGAACTTGCCGGATTGAATCTCTTCGTTGGAGAGGGGCGCTGCATCCAGTGTCACGCCGGTCCTGAGTTGACAACGGCCTCCGTACGCAATGCCAAAGGGGGCGAGGAGGTCATTGGCGCCAAGGCCATGAAAAGGGGCGTCGCCTTATATGATAAGGGGTTTTTTAATATTGGAGTCACGCCGACCACCGACGAACTCGGCCGAGGGGACCTGGGTGTGCCGCCCGATGCTCCCGTCGCCTTTTCCCGACAGGCCCTGTTTACACGACTCGCAGATCGGCTCCCCGGAGTAAGTCCCATTCCCTTTCCTATTCTGGGGAACGATCGCATTCCTGCCCGGGATGAAGATTTTGGGCTACCCGTCTGCCGCGATAAGAACGGCAATGGATTTTGCGATCCTGATGAACCTCTCCGACGTCGGTTTCACCGCGTCGCCGTGGATGGAGCCTTCAAGACTCCTGGATTGCGCAATGTCGAGCTGACAGGCCCCTACTTCCATAACGGCGGTATGGCCACCTTGCGGCAAGTCGTAGAATTCTATGACCGCGGAGGGAACTTCTGCAGCTTCAATTTCGATGATATCGATCCCGCCATCGCTCCAATCGGACTACGAGAACGCGAAGAAGCCCAGCTTGTTGACTTTCTGATATCCCTTACCGACCGACGCGTGAAGTATGAGCAGGCTCCATTTGATCATCCTGAAATTCGACTCCCGCAGGATGGTCGAGACACGGATGGAACCCGTGTGCTTCCTGCGGTCGGCGCGCAAGGAGCCCCGACTCCATTGACGACGTTTTTACAGCTAGACCCTCACGACGCCGTCTTTACACCACAAGGGCAGTGCTATGCCACTGATCTCGCAAAGAGACCGACTGCACAGAATGGATCTTCTCTGCGCCCAGGCCATTATCCACGTTCTAAAGAATAGTGCCGGTGTGACACGGCAGCACTCCATCTTCGACAGAGAGTACGACTATCATGGCGACGCCATTTTCACGCACGGTTCGCTCGTTGGCCCATGACACATCACAGTTTGCACTGTTCATCTGGGGGCTCGTGGCACTGCTGTTTGGTGCCTGGTTCAGCTGGTTTACGTTGGTGCATGTCACGCTGTACGAAGTTTCGCAAAGCAGTCGGGTGGAAGTAGAACAGGCTGCGCATACGGTCACCACCTCTCTCGCGGGGAAGGTGGTGGCCACATCCATGAAACTCGGCAAGTCCGTTGAAGCTGGCGAGAGCTTGATGGAGCTGGATGCACGGATCGAACGTCTCCGCTTGCAAGAAGAAGAGGCGCGGCTCGCGGCGATCCCGCCGCAATTAGCAGCACTCACACGACAACTGGAGGATGGTGCCCACGCTGTGGAGCGGGAGCAGGTAGCTACGATAAGTAGCCTGCAGCATGCCCAGGCACGCCATCACGAAGCCCTGGCAGCCGCATCGTTCGCCAACGACCATGCGCAGCGGATGGCGCAGCTGCTGAGGGCCCAGATGATTCCGGAGGTGGATTTCCTTCGCGCAAAAGTGGACGCGGAGAAAACGCAGGCGTCGGCCGAGGCCTTCTCGCACGAAATCACACGGTTAACAGCCGAGGCCTCCGGTAAACGCCATGATAAGCACGCCACCTTGGAAGCCTTGCGGCGCGAGGTCGCCGCGCTCGGGGGCCAGCGTGAGCTCTCCCTTGCCACGATTGCCCGACTCAATCAGGACATTGAAAAGCATGTGATTCGCGCACCGGTTTCAGGAGTGCTGGGAGAAGTTGCGGCTCTCCATCCTGGCGCCTTTGTTGAGACGGGAGGCGTGGTCGGCAGTATCATTCCTCAAGGTAATCTAAGAATCGTGGCGGAGTTTTCGCCTGCGCGAGTGCTCGGACGCATGCATCCTGGCCAAATGGCACGTGTGCGCCTCGACGGCTATTCGTGGGTCCAATACGGCAGTCTTGCGGCCACCGTCACACGCGTGGCCAGCGAGATTCGCGCGGGAAAGGTCCGTGTTGAACTCGCGCCCACAACCCAGACACCCCTTGCCCTTCCGCTTCAACACGGCTTGCCAGGGACGGTTGAAGTTGAAGTCGACCACATCACCCCATTGACGCTAACCCTGCGCACAGTGGGGCAACTCCTGACTAACCCTGCGCAACCATCCCACCTCAGAGCGGAATCTTCCCCATGATGCGACCAATGGGTGCCATCCAAACACGTCGGTGGTGGGTGCCTGAGCTTGTACAGACATCGGCGATGGACTGCGGACCCGCCGCGCTGACCTGCTTGCTGGAAGGGTTCTATATCCCAGCCAGCTACGGCCGTCTTCGCGAAGCCTGTCAAACCACTGTGGATGGGACATCGATTGATGTCATGGAGGATGTCGCGCGACAGCTTGGGTTAGATGCTGAACAGGTCATGTTGCCGCCGAATGACCTCTGGATTCCCGAGGCAAAGGCCCTACCTGCCTTAGTCGTTGTCCAGCAGGCCAGCGGACTCTTGCATTTTGTCATCGTGTGGCGGCGAGTTGGACGCTGGCTCCAACTGATGGATCCAGGGGTTGGCCGTCGGTGGGTGAACCAGGACCAATTCACACGCGAGCTTCATCTTCATAGTCTGCCGGTCGAGACCACCGAGTGGTACACCTGGGCCACGTCCAATGAAGCCGTTGACATCCTTCTTGCCCGATTGCGTCGCCTCGGTGGATCGGAGGTGGATGCAACTCGGCTGGTTCGACAGGCCACGGATGAGGGAACTTGGCAAGCCATGGCTGGGCTGGACGCAGCAGTACGAATGGTTGAACGACTCACATCCGCTAAGAGCCTGCCGAAAGGAAAGCAGGCGATACGGCTCCTCGAGAGCCTTAGCCCACAAACTCTCGCACAACCGGTCAACTCCTGTCTTGCCATTCCAGCTCACTATTGGGCGGTAACCCAGGCCAATATCCAAGGTGATGTCAGTAGACTCATCCTGCGCGGCGCGGTTCTCCTCCGCATCCGGGGGCGATCGTCAGAAGCCGGCCCCTCAACAACCAAAACGATACCCGGGGCAGAGCTCGCGCCGGAACTCGCTGCGGCCTTGCGTGAGAAGCCGGTGCACCCAGTACGAAAACTCCTAGACCTTATGCGCAGCGAGGGTGCCCTCACCCCGCTCGCCCTCCTGGGCGCGATCGGTCTCGGCGTGGGAGCCGTGCTAATCGAATCGATCTTATTTCGAGGTCTCTTTGAGCTCGCGACGGTGTTTGCCGTCGCCAGTCAGCGTCTGTTTGCGCTCGGGGCGCTTGTTTCGTTTCTTCTGTTGCTCTGGGCCTGCGAACTGCCCATTCTCAGTGAATCCTTGCGGTTGGGACGGCATCTTGAAACTCGCTTACGAGTCGCCCTACTTCAGAAGCTTCCCACACTCCATGATCGGTATTTGCATAGTCGTCCGATCTCCGACATGGCCGATCGAAGCCATAGTCTGGCATTGGTGCGCGGCCTGCCCGCATTGGCTGTCCACATCGTCCAATCTTGCTGGGAAATAGTATTTACATTGGTGGGAATCGGGCTCATTGCTCCACACAGCCTCCCGCTTGCCGTACTACTCGTCGGGCTGTCGCTCGGACTTGCCCTCCTAGCACAGCGGCCAATGCGTGAAGGCGACCTACGATTGCGCGGTCACGCGGCAGCCTTGTACGGATTCTCCTTGGATGTACTGCGTGGAAATGCACCGATCCAGATACATGCTGCCGAGCGCGCGATTCGCCGAGAGCATGAAGGTTTGTTGGCTGAGTGGGTGCGTGCCTCTCGGCGACTGCTGAACCTTTCACTCATCGTGCACAGCAGCCTCTCACTCATCGCCACCGGGCTGATCGGAGTGCTGATCTTGCATCACTTACAGACGGTTGGGATGACAGGGAGCCTCCTGCTACTGGTCTATTGGGCCATCAAGTTGCCAGCGTTAGGGAAAGGGTTGGCAACGATGGCCCTACAATATCCAGCTCACCACAACATCGTCATGAGGTTGCTCGAGCCGCTCAATGCACCGAGCGAAACGGCCACGGCATCCCAACGGGATCCCACCGATTCATCTGAGAGTCGCACGAAACAGAACGACCTTGTCCCAAAGATCCGACCTCTCTCAGGCGTGGCCATCGAGTTTCGTGACATCACGGTGGTTGCGGCAGGACATACCATCTTGCACGACCTCACGCTGCATATTCAGCCGGGAGAGCATGTGGCGATTGTGGGACCATCAGGCTCGGGAAAGTCCAGCGCGCTGGGACTGTTACTCGGGTGGCACCGTGCCGCTACCGGTACGGTCTTGGTTGACCGAGAGCCCCTCACCGCGGTTCGACTGTGCACATTGCGTCGTGCAACGGCCTGGGTCGATCCATCAATTCAGCTCTGGAATCGAACACTGCTGGAGAATATATCCTACAGTCACACGACTGGACACCTGTCTGAATTGGGCGACTTGCTGGAACGAACCGATCTCACGAACGTCATCGCGCATCTGCCGAACGGGCTCCAAAGTTCATTAGGTGAAGGAGGTGCGCACCTCTCAGGGGGTGAAGGCCAGCGAATTCGCCTCGCCCGTGCCATGTGGCAGAGCGCCGTTCGCCTGGTATTGCTAGATGAACCATTTCGTGGCCTCGATCGTGAGCGCCGCCATCGGCATCTTGACCAAGCACGCGCCTCATGGAAAGACGCTACCTTACTCTGTGTCACTCATGATGTAGCTGAGACTCAAACATTCGACCGAGTCTTGGTGATGGAGAATGGAGGCATCGTTGAAGATGGTGCACCCGAACATCTCGCAGCTACGCCGACCTCTCGATATCGCACCCTTCTGGATGCCGAGATGACAGCCCGCCATGCCTTGTGGTCTGGAGCACAATGGCGTCATCTCCGATTGGATCGTGGACAAATACAGGAATCACCGCCCCCCAGTGAAACCTCCTCCACCTGGAGTAGCGCCCCCACCACTGTCTGGAGGGCTGGCAGCCATGCATGATGCGATCGCCACAATCGCGTGGCCTACCGCACGGTTACCGGAAGCCATCGAAGTCTTGGCACGACGCGCGGGGTTGCGCCCCAATACGACCGGGACAACGCTGCCTCCATGTCTGCCCAACCTGGCAGATCGCAGAGAGTTCGAACCCTGGTTGGAGTGGTTCTGCACACGTATCGACATTGAAATGGAATCCGTCGAGTCAACCGTCTCCGACTACACAAACCTGCTCCGAGGCGCCGGTCCAGCAGTACTGCACTATCAACATGTTGGTGAATCGTCTGTCCTATTGCTCTTGAGGGCCACGACTCGACACGTACAGTTCATCGGCCCCGATCTGCGAGTGAGACGATATCCGCTGAGTCATATTCGTGCTGCCCTCTGCGACGAAGTGGAACGGCCCGTGAGGGCTGCGGTGGAAGCGCTGCTCCCACACGCAAACATCCCCGTCAAGAACCGAGCTGACGTCATTCAACTCCTTGTGCAGGAGCAGGTGGCTGGCAAGCGCATGGACGCATGCTGGACGCTCCGTATGCCTCCGACGCGATCGTTTTGGTTACAGATGCAATGGCAGCGTATGCCAGGCCGCGCGGCAGCCATGTTGACGGTCTTCATCGGGTTGTATGTGACTGAGATTCTAGGCTGGATGGTGATCGGCCGAGGAGCATTGGAGGGACGCCTCGATGACGGTTGGCTCGTCGCCTGGGTGCTGCTGTTACTGCTCCTCATCCCCATACAACTGGTGGGCACCTGGCTGCAGGGCCTGTTTGCGATCGACTTCGGAACATTGTTGAAGCAGCGACTGCTGTCGGGTGCGTTGCACATGAAGATCGACGAGGTCCGTCGAACCGGCATCGGTCAGTTAGTGGGGAAGGTGATGGAATCTCAGGCATTGGAGTCGCTGGCGTTCAATGGCGGATTCTCGGTTATGGTTGCCTCGATTGAATTGATTGTGGCGGCCTGGGTGCTCATCTGGGGAGCCGGTGGATCCTGGCATGTCCTGACTCTCCTCCTGTGGGTGCTCGGCACGCTGACCGCCTGCTGGTGGTATTTTCGACACCTGCGTCAATGGGTTCACGCAAGGATTGATCTCACACATGAGTTGATTGAGCAGATGGTGGGCCATCGCACTCGGTTAGCCCAGGAGGCTTTGGAACAGCGACACCTACGCGAAGATCGCTGTCTCGAACGATTCCTCCAAGTGTCAGCTGACTTTGACAGGACTCTGGTTCCATTGTCGTGGGGGATCTCGCGTGGATGGTTGATTGTCGGCGTGTTGGGACTTGTCCCTGCCCTGACCTGGGGGCAAGTGGACCTGATGGGCCTCGCCGTGAGTTTAGGAGGCGTGTCGTTGGCACAGCGGGCATTCGGGGAAATTGGCTCAAGCCTGGCTTCACTGGCACGTGCTGCGGTAGCCTGGGAACTCATACAACCGTTATTTGTGGCTGCCCACCGCTCGAAGACCGAGTGCCTCACCTCACCCAGTGCGCATCGCCCACTGGAGAATCAGGACCTCTATAAAGCCAAACACGTCTGCGTCCAGGCTCGTGATGTTGTGTATCACTATGAACGGACAGGTGATCCCGTACTCAATCGATGCACGTTTACTCTCTACCATGGTGATCACGTCTTGCTGGAAGGCCAATCAGGCAGTGGTAAATCGACGCTGACAGCATTGCTCGTGGGATTACGTCAGCCAGACTCCGGCCTGTTGATGCTCAACGGACTGGATCGAGCTACCTTGGGGCAAAGATGGCAGCAGTTGAGTACGGCGGCATCGCAATTCCATGAAAATCATGTATTCACCGGCACAGTAGCCTTCAATCTGCTCATGGGCTGCCATTGGCCACCAACCGCCGCCGACCTGGCTGAGGCTAAGCAACTGTGTGAAGAGCTCGGCCTGGGTGACCTTCTCAACCGTATGCCGTCGGGAATGATGCAGATGGTGGGCGAGACAGGATGGCAGCTCTCTCATGGTGAGCGGAGTCGCTTGTTCCTTGCCCGCACATTACTTCAAAAAGCCGAACTTGTGGTCTTGGACGAAAGCTTCGCCGCGCTGGATCCCGAGACCTTAACCAAATGTCTTCAATGCGTCCGGACGAGAGCACATACCTTAGTGGTCATCGCACATCCATGATACCCCCCACGACCAAGATTCAAACCTCAGCGTATCTCTCACCTCTGTCGGATGGACAGGGCCGGTCGTGCCCGGCAACCCACTACTGGGGCGACGTGTGCACAAGCAGCCCTCAGCACCACGCGATCATCACGTTTGGCGATCACGTGCCTGCACTCTCCCGAATATCAGCAATCTCTGGGGGTCTGCTGACAAAATCCGCCAGCGAGGTTCTCGCGCAGCTCAGAGGTTCAACGTATGGGAAAGTGCACGATTCGCCTGTTCGTGCGTTGCTGGCTTGCTGGAGGGCCCTTCTGAACAGCCTGTACAGCATCCAGATTTTGGCAATCACCGTACGCACCGATTTTGATCTGCGGCGGCGCAGGGTTTGTCAACACATTGCTCGTAGTTCAAACAGTACTACAGGTGGCAGACCTTGGGTTCACTGCAGACGCGCAACCATTTTGATCACCGGGCTATGGGGAGTTCTCTCCCCCTCCTACAGTTGGAGTCTGGATGTCGCTCACTCAACTCCCCTCGAACGTCAAGAAACAATTTCATTAGCGGATGCAGCAGTTCAGGCGCTCCAGAACAATCTCGATATCAGCATCAGCCGTCACATTAAAACGAACCGACTGTCAGATATTGACATCGAGCACGCAAAATTCGACCCCACAGTGAGTATGAGCGGACGATATAATAGGACAGTTGATCCGCTCAATCGTCCTGTCTTCGGAGCCACCGGTGTCCAGCTTGACCAGATCACTACGTTCGACCAGCGTAATCATTCACTGACCCTTGATGCCTCGACAAACCTCATCACCGGTGGCAATTTCGATGTGAGCTATAGTCCAACAAGAAACAGTGTGAATCAGGATCTTGCAACAGGCTTTCTGTTCAATCCTGCCTGGACCGGCGGCCTCGCCGTCAACTTGACCCAGCCGTTACTCAGAAACGCCGGGATCTCAGTCAACACCACCTTCATTAAAGTGGCCAAAAATAATGCGGTTGTCGAGCAGCATGTATTTCGCGACCAAGTCTTGACCGTGCTCGCCTCAGTCGAGGCAAATTATTGGGAGCTTGTGTTTGCGAGGGAACAGCTGAAGGTCGCCCAAGCGGCACTCAAGGCCGCCGAGGAACTATTGGCGGCCAACCGTGTCAAAACCAAAGCGGGTGTGATGTCGGTCGTCGATGTGCTTCAAGCCGAAGCTGCCGTCGCATCCAGAGTGGAGCAAATCTTGGTGGCTGACAAAGCCATTCGAGATGAGGAAGATCAACTCCGGACTCTCCTGAATCCAGGCGAAGCTGAGCTCAGGCAGACAGTACGCCTTACTCCCCTCGATGCTCCGATTACCTATCTTGAGATCCCCAGCCCCGAAGACGCCATCGATACAGCATTGGAACAGCGTCCGGAAATCTTTCAAGCCAAGAAGCATGTTGAATCCAGCGAGTTGAATAAACAATTTGCGCGTAACCAGTTACTTCCTACACTTTCGCTTCAAGGCACAATCGGCGTGTCCGGATTAGGGAGTGACTACGGCAGCGCGTTCACCAGAAACTTCGGTGGTGACTTTTATAACTATGGGGTGGGAGTGGTGCTCAGCTATCCGCTCGGCAACCGCTCTGCCATCAGTACGTACAACAAGCGGCAATTGGAGACCAGGAATGCCGAGATATCCCTTGCGCGAGCGCGTCATCAAATCATTCTCGGTGTGCGCGAGGCGGTCCGCCGTGTGCAGACCGATTTCACGCGTATCGAGACCACGCGTTCAGCGCGGGCATTAGCCGAGAAGCAACTGCAAACAGAGCAAGAACGATTAAAGGCAGGACTCAGCACCACTCGCTTTGTACTCGACTTCCAACGTGATCTTGCGATCGCGCAGGGGAACGAATTGCGAGCCATTATTGATTACAATAAGGCACGCTCGAACCTCTCCCGTCATATGGCTACCACCTTGGACCTTTATCACCTCGAACTATCCTAGTCGTCTATCCCCGACTCGCTCACGCACATGTAGAATCTAAGGGAAGCCGACGGAGTGTTCTCACCGATGCTTGTCACGAGAACCCAAGGGGGTCAGCTTTCCCCATACGAAGAAGGAAACAAGCGAGGAAGTATGATCCCGTTGCCAACAATTGCGCCTCTCGTCGTTACGTTGAACAAGCAATCGGACCACTTGAGAGTTTGGGGGGGCTGACAGTTCTTACGATAAGATGGCTATGGAACCCAAACTGCACGTGAAGTGCGGTTTGGAGGCGCCGAGCGGGTTCGAACCGCTGCATCGCAGTTTTGCAGACTGCTCCCTTACCACTTGGGTACGGCGCCCCGGGATCGGCATTATAATCGTTTCGTTTTCCAGAACTCAAGGCAAGAACGACACAAGCACATTAGAGCTCATTTGCAATTCGAGGAGAGGAAGGGATCATCGGTTCGGACCGGATGGTCGTGGAAGCCTCGCTATCCTTTGTACTGAGAAGCAAACCATACAAGATGAGCATGGCGATACCGAGGTGATGATAACTTTTTAAGGCTTCCCATCTGACTCTCCCCACGACTTCATAATTCAGGACCATCGTCAGGACCACATACACCGCGAGCATCGTGTATCCTGTGCGGCTCAACGCTCCGCTCATCTTTGTTGCGGCAGCGACGACGATACAGGCCGCCGGTATCATCCAGACAAGATGCTGATCCCACGTGATAGGCGAAAGAAACAGTGCCAAGAGAAGGACTCCCGCGCACTCTCGCCCCCATTCCGAATCTCCAGGCCCTTGAAATGTTCGCCGACTAGACCAGGCGAATAGTCCCACGACAGCGATTACAGCCACCCCAACAATGGCATTCGCCAGCGGTCCAGGAAGATCCAACACCGGCTTGTAACTCTCATCGACTTGCCGCAATCGATGAGTTGGGGGATACGTCACCAGATACCGCAGCATGGTATGGCGGAGCGAAAGGTTGGCCTTCTGGAGCTCATTTTCTTGCCGCCCCTCCACCTGTCGATCAAGTACCGATAACACCGCATTCTTCGTCCATTCCATGTGATGGTCCCACCAACTCACCGGCCCCATATAGAGAACGGGCAGCAGAATCCAAAGAACGGTCGCGAGGACCGTGTACGAGGCTAGGCGCCACTGCCGCTTCCAGAGAAACAACAGCACGAAGAGCGCAGGCGTAATCTTCAGGACGATGCTGAACCCCATCAAGGCAGCTCCCAGGCATTCCCGACCGACCCATATGGCATAGATTCCCCCGGCGATAATGCCTAGCAGCATGAGATGTGGACCGCCGTCATCAAGATCATTCAAGATAAACTGGAGTGTTAAGGCTCCTGCGCCGACTCCTACCAGCAATCGACTCCACGGTTGCGCTCCGGAAGAACCAGACACCATCCGGTGAAAGAATATGACCGTCATGACTAAACATCCGATAGCCACAGCATACCGCAGGGCCAAACTTGGATTTCTCTCCAGCATGAGCAGTGGAGCAAAATAAATCCCCGTGGTGGGCAAATACATATAGCAGTAGTCGTTGGCGTAGAGATATTCACCGGTGAGAAAGCGCCGTCCGATCTCGCGATGGATATCGATGTCGCGGAAGTGATACGACCGCCCGAAGGAAATAATGTAGCCGTGTACGACCGCAGCAATGGTAAGGCCGAGTCTTGCTAGTCGGATAAAGAACGGAGTTTGGGCGAGATCACAAATCCAATGGATGATCGATTGCAATTGCATGCTGCTACGCACAGTGACATGCGCCAGAACGACACGTCAATTGTTTCTTTGATGAGCCATGTCCAGAAGGAAGCTGAAGAGGCGCGAACCGCCGTAGTGCGAGAGTTGAATTACCTGTGGGGCAAGACTGGAATTTCTCTACCGAGAGTTGAGGGCTGATCGCCCTGAGGAATAAGAGGTTCCCATGCGCTCGCAGCACCGGAAGCAGCTGACCCAGCATTCCCTTCCGCTTCTTTCTCCTTCGCGAGCTGCTCCACTTCCACAATCAGCGTGTCCATCAGTTCTTCCATCGGGACCTTGCGAACAAGCTTCCCCTTCTTGAACAAAATACCTTTCCCTTCGCCGCCGGCAATCCCAATATCGGCCTCTTTTCCTTCTCCGATCCCATTCACAACACATCCGAGCACGGATACATTCAACGGCGTCTTAATATGACCGAGCTTCTTCTCAAGTTCGTTCGCCATACGGACGACGTCGATTTCAACTCTTCCGCAAGTCGGACAGGCAATGACATTGATTCCCCGATGGCGCAGCTCAAGCGACTTCAGAATCTCGTAGCCGACCTTCACTTCTTCGACCGGATCGGCGGCAAGCGACACCCGCAACGTATCGCCGATGCCTTGCGAGAGAAGATATCCAAGGCCCATGGCCGACTTCACAGCTCCGGTCATCGCCGTGCCAGCTTCGGTAATGCCGATATGCAACGGGTAGTTCGACTGCATCGCAAAGAGATAGTAGGCATCGATCGCGTGGTGCACATCGGATGCCTTGAGCGACACCTTCATATTGGTGAAGCCGACATCCTCGAGCGAACGAACCGCGTTCAACGCCGACTCGGCCAATGCTTCTGGGGAGGGCCAGCCGTATTTCTCCAGCAAGTGCCGCTCGAGCGACCCGCCGTTCACCCCGACACGGATGGGAATGCCGTTGTCGTTGACCGCCTTAATAACTTCTTCGACTTTCCACCAGGCGCCGATATTGCCTGGATTGATACGGACGCAATCGACGATCTTTGCCGCTTGCAATGCGAGACGATGATCGAAGTGAATATCCGCAATCAACGGTACCGTCATTGCGGCTTTGATCTTCGGCAGGGCGGCCGCCGCTTCTTCGTCCGGCACGGCCACGCGAATGATTTCGCAGCCGACTTCTTCAAGTCTACGGATCTCCTCAATGGTCGCATTGGTATCACGCGTATCGGTCGAGCACATCGACTGGACCGATACCGGTGCTTCACCACCGATCTTCACCGTGCCGACTTGAATCTGCCGAGTCTTTCGCCGCGTAATATGCATCTAGTGGCTCGCCTTACCCTTTACCCCTCACGTTCCTTTAACTACCTTGTTCATCACCATGTGGAAGATGACCGGCATGGACAGTCCCCGCGAATTGTGATTTTTCTGACGGTGCCTTCCCGAGGAGCTCTTTGACACTTTGATAAATGCCTTCTGCCGTCAGCCCATATCGCTCCCGCAGCAAATCTTGCGGCCCCTGCTCAATGTACCAATCAGGCAAACCAAGCACCTTGGTCCTCACACCAGAGACACCCGCCTCCGCCAACGTCTCGAGCACCGCAGACCCGAACCCGCCCATCTTACAGCCTTCTTCAACCGTCACGACATACCGAACCCGCTTTGCGACATCCACGACCAATTCCTGATCGAGCGGCTTCACAAACCGGCCATTGACGACCGCCGTAGAGACGCCTTCTTCGCTGAGTCGCTGAGCAGCCTCCATCGCTTGCCACACGGATACACCGATCGCCATGATCGCCACGTCCGTTCCATCCTTCAACAACTCACCTTTCCCGATGGGCAACGTATGCGGAGCCGTGTCCATCTTGACGCCCAGACTCACTCCGCGCGGATACCGCACTGAAATCGGGCCATTATATTCCAGAGAGGTTTTCATCATATGCTGAAGCTCGTTCTCATCTTTTGGCGCCATCACAACCATATTAGGAACATGACGCAAGAAGGCGTAGTCAAACGCACCGTGGTGAGTGGTTCCATCCTCAGCCACGAGACCGCCACGATCGATGCAGAATGCCACAGGAAGATTCTGTGTCGCCACGTCGTGCACAACTTGATCATAGGCCCGTTGGAGAAACGTCGCATACATCGCGACGACCGGTTTCAGCCCTTGCGCCGCAAGCCCTGCGGCAAAGGTCACGGCATGTTGCTCAGCAATTCCAACGTCGTAGAGACGATCGGGGAATTCTTTCTCGAACGCCGTCAGGCCTGTCCCCTCACACATGGCTGCCGTGATGGCAACAATGCGTTTATCCTCACGGGCTAATTTTACCAGCGTATCCATTGCGAATGCCGTGTATGAAGGGCGCGCGGCTTTTTTCGCAGGGGCACCCGTCTCGCGAACAAACGGCGGGCAGGCATGAAACCACACCGGATTCTTCATGGCCGGCTCATACCCAAGCCCCTTCTTCGTAATGATATGGAGAAGGACCGGTCCCTTCATTTTCAGCACGTTCTCGAGTGTTGGAAGGAGATGTTCGAAATTGTGCCCATCGATAGGACCGCTGTATTGAAACCCAAGCTCCTCGAACAGTAATCCAGGGAGGATCACGCCTTTCGCGAGCTCTTCGGCACGACGAGCGAGCTTTTGCATATCACTGCCGATATGGGGGATCTTGCCCAGCAGCTGCCCCGTTTCTTCACGCATCTTCCCGTAAAACTCACCCGTAATTGTTCGGCTCAAATACGCGGAGATCGCCCCGACATTTTTCGAGATCGACATCTGATTGTCATTGAGGATAACGAGGAAATCTTTTCCAAGCCCTCCGGCGTGATGCAGACCTTCGAGCGTCATGCCGGCCGTCATCGCCCCATCACCGACGACACACACGACTTTATGTTTTTGCTTCAGCTGCTCACGGCCTTCTACCATACCAAAAGCAGCCGACACCCCAGTCCCGGCATGTCCAGCATTGAATGTGTCGTATTCACTTTCTTCCCGCTTGCAGAACCCGCTCAGCCCTCCGTACTGGCGAAGCGTATGGAACTGTTCGCGGCGACCGGTCAGGAGTTTATGCGTATAGGACTGGTTACTGGTGTCCCAGACAATCTTGTCGGTCGGCGTATCGAGGAGATACTGCAGGGCAACCGTGAGCTCAACCACACCCAAATTTGAGGCCAAGTGTCCACCGACATTGGAGACTGCGCCGATGATCTGCTCACGAATCTCTTGGCACAGCGCCGGAAACCGGTCTGGAGATAGTCGTTTCAGATCAGCAGGGCTATGGATCTTTTTCAAGATGGACATGGATGCTCTCCTTCGTTTGTCTACCATGGACGCTCACCGCCTTTGGCAGGAATGCGCGACCTCTCACCTAATCCAGGAGCGAATTTTGCTGAAGTTTCACACAGGAATCACATGAAGTCAAGTACTTACGGAAGGCACACCGACGTCAGAAACCACTCACACGGCACGTGGTACGAACGTTCACGCAGTCGTCAGCCCCTGTCAGCTCATCCGCAGGCAGGAGGCCCGAAGATACTCGAGCTCTGTACTCCCTCAGTTCAGAGGTTCAGGAGGCTCTACGGCTCATACAGAGATTGCACCGCATCTCTACCGGCTGGAACCTTGCCAGACGCCACCTTGAGCGTCGAAAGGCCCTTCAGATTCAGCCTCGCGCACACTGAGGTCGCACCTGTTCATGGGAACAGGAAGAGTTTGGTACCGGCTTACTAATATGGGAAATCCAATCCAGCAAAAATAGCTCCCCCTTCCTTACTGAAACCATAGTCGATCCGTCCCACCACGTTGGGGCGAATGATCCCTCGAAATCCAATGCCTGGCGTAATGCGATAGTCTTTGAAGCTGACATTTTTGAACGAGTTGAACACTTGGCCAGTGTCGATAAACGGCGCAATTTCGAAATCTGCCATAACTCCCGCAAGACGTGCCCGCAGGATGTGGATCCGCTCTTCGACACTGAAGGCAATCATCTGTTTGTCGATGTATCGATCCACGCCAAAACCACGCAACGTATTTTGTCCACCGAGCGAGCTCTGTTCAAAAAACGGCACGTCCGTGCCAATCGTGGCTTGCAGTTCCCCGTGAACCACTAAAATGGCCCGTTTGGACTCACTGGCAAACATTTTCTTCACATCAAGCCCATACCGTGAATAGAGCGGATGATCGCCGTTCTTGAAATCGTAGTTCAGCTCAGCATAGGCCGTCACCGCCATTCCATCAGTCGGTGTCACGAGATTATTCCGAGTATCGTAGTGGAAGCTGATCCGCTGGCCGAGGACTGTCGCGCCGTCGACACCTGGTGCGTTCGGGAAATTCGTACCTGAGAACGGGAGGTCCGTTGCGCCTTCCTGAATCGATTGCATATGGCGAAGTCGTTGACTCACCGCAATCTGCGTCACTTCATTGGCATAGACGCCGAATTTCCAATTCAGTCTCGTCTCGGACGCCGTATAGTTTGTCTCATCATCCTTGTGCGTTGTGGGTCCCAGCCCGAAAAACCGTACCGTCGCATTCTTGAAATGCATCGCACTGAACCCAATACTGTATCGGCCGTTACTAAAACCTGGGTCCACATAGCTCAATAAAAACTTTCTCTCGATCCGCTCAGTCCATGATGCGATCCCTCGCAGCTCCTTTCCACCCGGCTCATAGCGAAATAAATTGACGGTGCCTCGCGTCCCCACGATGGAGTTGTAGACCACCATCGGTGCGACCAAATACTTCAGATCGCCATCCGGCCCAGTAAAGAGGGCCGGCACAATCAGTCCGATATCGTTGCCGTCGTTCTTGCTGCTGCTGATGGCAGGGATTGGGAACAGCTTGACCTCAGCCTGAACCTCGTTGAGAGGCGCAAGACAAACGGTCACGCACGAGATAAAGACAAAGCCAATCGCAAGGCTACGCATACACGTCGTCATCACTTCAGAACCGGCGCTATGGTGCCTTGAGCTTGTCGGATTTCTTGCGGAGCTGGTCAACGAGATCCGTGTACGAAGAGGCACGAAGAATCTTCGTAAACTGTCCACGGTAGTTATTCACCAAACTAACATTGTCCACGACGACATCATAGACCCGCCACTCGTCGGCTTTGTTGATCAGTCGATAATCGAGAGGAATTTCCGTTTTCCCGGAAAGCACTTTCGTCCGGACCTCGGCATACTCTTTCTCTGTGCGTTCATTCAGATACTCTACGCCTTCGCCGGAATAGGTCTCGATCTTATCCGCATACGAATTCGTCAACAACGTGCGAAACAGATCGACGAACTCCTGCTTCTGTTGGTCTGTCAGTTGGTTCCAGGGAGCTCCAAGAGCTCGCCGAGACATTTCAGCATAGTCAAATCGTCCCGACACCACCGTTTCAAGCATGTGTCGGCGCGCATCCGCTTTCGCCGGCTGCTTGAGTTCTTTATCCCGTACGATCCGGAGCACTTCATCAATGGTTGCCTTCATCGCTACCGTGGGCTCCCCTGCAACACTTGGGATAGGCGTACTCACACTGACCACCGTCATGAGCAACAACACCACGATGGGCCAACGAGACACTTCTCCCCTGCTCCACCACGTCCTCATTGCCATATCCTCACCTACTCCCTTGATCCAATAGCTCATTTCTTCGCGCATGATTCCATGCGTTCAAATTAATTGACTTTGCCGTGCACATATTGGCTCACCAATTCCTCCAAGTCGAGACCGGACTCGGTATCTCGAATGGTCTCACCCGGCTTCAAGGGATCGCCCCCTCCGCCCGGCGACAGCGCCAGGTACTTTTCACCGATGATCCCTCTTGTCTTGATCGATGCAATGGTATCAGAATAGAGCTTCGTCCCATTGTGCAACCCTAGTCGGACGAGAGCCCGATCCTCCTTCAGGCTGATGGTCTTGACGCGACCCACTTCAACGCCGGCGATTTCCACAGCTGCCCCAGATTTCAATCCGGTCGCGGAGTTGAACAACGCATCGATCTCATAGAGATCTCCACCGATCAGTTCCAATTTCCCAAGCTTGACTGAGAGATACCCCAACGAGATGACCCCGATCAGCACAAATACACCGACAATCATCTCCAGCTTGGCTTTCTCCATCACGACACTCCTTTAGCTTGCGGACCCGGGGCTTGCCATCAAAACCGTCCCTCCCACCGAAATGAATTCCTTGATCTCCGGATCAGTAGTTCGTTGGAATTCAGACGGCTCGGCCATCGCTGCGATCTTCCCGTGCTTCAACATCGCCACATAATCGGAAATTCCGAAGATTTCCGGGATTTCATGGCTCACCATCACCGCGGTAAACCCGAACTTCCGCTGCATACTCGTAATCAGATCATGAATCGACTTGGCCATGAGCGGGTCAAGCCCCGTGGTCGGCTCATCGAAGAGCATGATCTCCGGCTGCATGACCAACGCGCGTGCCAAGCCTGCACGCTTACGCATCCCTCCGCTCAACTCTGCTGGAAATTTATGTCCCATCCCGGTCAAACCGACCTGATCAAGTTTTTCCTCGACCCGGCTGGCCACCTCGGATCCTTTCAATCGGAGCTTTTCCCGAAGGGGGAACGCGACATTTTCAAACACCGTCAGCGAGTCGAACAACGCCGCCCCCTGGAACAACATCGCAAACCGCTTGCGCACTTCATTCAGCGCATGCCCTCGAAGCCGCGAAATCTCGACGTCATCGACCCACACCTCCCCAGAATCAGGCTGGAGCAAACCGATCATATGTTTCAGCAAGACGCTCTTGCCTTCTCCACTGCGCCCAATGATCGTCGTGAGTTTCCCTTCCGGCACTGCGAGATCGACGCCTCTCAATACCTGCTGCCCACCCAAAGTCTTCGTCACCCCGACAAGCTTCAACATGATTACAGATTAAAGAGGAGAGCGGTCAAGAAATAGTCCCACACGAGAATCAGGACCGACGACAGTACGACCGCCTCAGTCGTGGCGTTGCCCAGACCCTCGGCACTCATTTTGGTAAAGAACCCCTTATAACAACAAATCCAGCTGATAATCAGCCCAAAACTGATGGATTTCAGGATGCCCCCATAGACATCTTTCCACTCAACCGCAGACTCTATGGAATTCCAATAGGTCCCGGCATTCACCCCAAGCAGCTCAACTCCCACAACATGGCCACCGTAAATTCCCACGACATCAAATATAGCGACCAAGAGTGGCACGCCGATCAATCCCGCGACCAATTTGGGCGCGATCAGGTATTGGAGCGGATTGACGGCCATGGTATCGAGGGCATCAATCTGTTCCGTGATCCGCATGATTCCGATCTCCGCCGTCATGGCTGACCCCGCTCTCGCCGTCACCATCAGTGCGGCCAAGACCGGCCCCAGCTCGCGAATCATACTGACCGCCACGGCTGCTCCAAGCAACCCTTCCGATCCAAACTTCCGCAACGTATGATAGCCTTGCAACGCCAGCACCATACCCGTGAAGGTCGCCGTCAGCACGACGACAAACGTCGATTTATAGCCGATAAAATGGAGTTGTTTGACGGTTTGAATGGCTCGAAACGGGGGACGTGCCAACCAGCCAAAGGCCGACAGCACGAAGATCAGCATGCGACCCATTTCGGCCACGTAAAAAAGAGCCCATCGGCCTAGTGCTTCAAGAAAGTTCATGGTCACACGGATGATGAGGCACTCTTCTGTCTGAGATGAGCCATTGCCGCGACATATTGCCGAAAAAATACCGTCAACGCGTCTGCCGCAATCATACTCTGCCGACGCAGCCGACCGAGCCCCAAGAGAGACGACGGAGCAGCCAGAATACTCCCGATCCCTTTGAGCCACCCAGTGGGCCTGAGAAAGAGATTGAAGTCAAGCGGAAGATCTTCATCGAGCAGATCCGAGACCGTTCGAATAATGATAAATGGCGTATGAGCCCGATGTGCTTCCACAGCCAAGGCTTCGCTCTCCATATCAAGGCCGATTGCTTGCATCTTCTCTGCAATGGCTCGTTTTTCCTGAGCACTCCCGATCACATGATCGGCCGAGACAAAGCGACCCATGGGCACCGCGGGCACTATGGCCTGAATGCACCTGACTAGACGATCCCGTGCTTCGCACGGGACATCAATAGGCGGTACGGGCTCCGTGCCCTGGCTGCCGCTATATACCACCTCATGACCGACTAAAAGCGCGCCGATACCTACTGCGATCAGTGCGCAGGCAAACCCTGTCGAGATGATGAGAGAGAAGGATTGGTGGTCAAGCAACCGGACAGCACATTGCCGTGCCTTTTCCGGACCGACACCGGTCTGAACCAGCCAATATTCTTGTCCCCTGTCAACATGCACAAGGATATGTATGCCATCGACGGTTCGTTCAACCACCGGATGGAAGGCCGACCGTATCGCCCTCATTTCCCATGGTGTCGCCGCGAAGACAGCGATGCGCGTACTCGTCTGCCCATTCAAAGATAGCGGAGGAAGAAGACCGGCGGGGGTCAATGCTCGGCCCGAGAGAGATCAGTTCCTTTGAGATGGTGGCGAAGTTCGTCAGCCCGCGTTTTCCCACGAGAACGCAGGTTACGATACATCGCCAACGCCCACAAGGGGAAGTACTGGGAATACCAATGGTATCGAAGGTAAAAAACACGAGGGAATCCTGTACCGGTGTGGGCAATCTCTTGCCAAGATCCATCCTTCGTTTGCTGCCGGAGGAGGAACTGGACACCCCGTGCGACACTGAAGGAGTCGATCGCTCCGGCCGACATCAGGCCCATGAGCGCCCATGCGGTTTGGGATGGTGTGCTCTCCCCTATTCCATGATAATCGCCATCGTCGCGATAGGAGAGGCAGGACTCGCCCCATCCGCCGTCAGGATTCTGTTTTGATTCCAGCCAGGACACGGCACGGCGAATATAGGGAGCCGAAAGATCTTCCCCAATAGCACGCAGACCGGCTAACACGGACCATGTCCCGTAGATATAGTTGACACCCCATCGCCCATACCAGCTCCCGTCTCGCTCCTGCTCTTTCTTGAGAAAGGCGAGCGCCGGTCCGGCTGACGGGTGGCTCTGGTCATAGCCTAGCGCACCGAGCATTTCCAAACACCGTCCGGCAAGATCAGCCGTGCTGGGGTCCAACAGCGCCTTGTGGTCGGCAAACGGAATATAGTTGAAGACAACTCGATTATTGTCCTTGTCATAGGCGCCCCAACCGCCGTCGGAACCCTGCATAGCCAGGACCCATTGCATACCGCGGCGCATAGACTCATCCAGCTCACCTTCTTGATCGGGGATCTTCAATTTAGAGAGGGCCATGATGACGACGGCAGAATCGTCGACATCCGGATAGAGCTCATTCTCAAACTGGAAATACCATCCACCCGGCTTTGCGTTCGGCGAGGAGATGATCCAGTCCCCTACCGTCTTAGTTTGGCGGGACATCAGGTAGCGGCCTGCCTTTTGGAGCGATGGGTGATCCTGCGACACACCAGCCTCGATCAATGCATTGGTCAACAACGCGGTATCCCAGATCGGCGAAGAGCAGGGTTGCAAATGCACCGTGGACACGGACTCGCCGTCCATCATCACTGACTCATAGACTTCCAGGTCCTCGATCTCGCGCAGGGCTTTGACGACGAGCGGATCATCGGCCTTATATCCCAAACATTCGAGCGCCATGATGGAATTCGCCATCGCCGGATAGATCGCGCCGAGCCCCCCAGATCCCTTGATGTGTTCCACCATCCAGGAGGCGGCCTTGTGCAGTGCCTTCTCTCGCAACGCCCGCATCGGCATCCGGTCATACAACTTCAACATGAAATCCAAGGCGACAAAAAAGTTGTGAGGAGTAAACCAGGCCTGATCCTTGTTGAACGGAGGATACTTCCAGTACCGCACCTCCTCGCGTGGGATTGGGTACAACTCGTCGATCCCCTGATCGCGGGGAATCCGACAGACTGGCCGGTGAGCGAAAACGATCAGTAATGGAATCAAGACCGCCCTTGACCAATAGGAAATCGCATAGATACTGAAATAGAATTTCTTGGGAAGCAGCATGATCTCCACAGGCATGTGGGGGACCCCTTCCCAATCATACTGATCGAACAAGGCCAGCGTGATTTTCGTGAACACATTGGCCTGAAGGACTCCTCCCATGGCCAAGATGCGGTCCTTCGCTCGAACCATACACGGTTCATCCGCAGGCACCCCGCTCAGCTTCAACGCAAAATAGGCCTTGACTGAAGCACTAATCTCCGACGGTCCTCCATAGTAAATGGGCCATCCGCCATCAGGAAGCTGCATCGACTTGAGATATCGAACCGCCATCACCTCTCGTGCTGGATCCACCCGATCAAGGAATCGGCGAAGCATCAGATATTCGGATGTGAGGGTGGTATCGGCTTCCAATTCGGCAACCCAGTACCCCTCCGCATGTTGGCGGGTAAAGAACCACGATTGGCTCCGCTTGATCGCATCATCAACTGAATCCGGCTGCCCCACCGCATGTCCAATCGGACGACGGCCTGTGGCCGCATCTAACGCAGGAAGTACGACTGGCTTCTCCGACACCAGACGAAGCGATGCTACGGGGTTGAACTCCGTTGCATGGTCAAGCCTTCCCGGTGTCCCAGAGAGCAAACTGTCAGAGAGACGATTAAAGAGCGCCTTAATGAGGTTCATGAATGGTTAGGACTCAAAACAACAACGAGCGGCAGGTAAGAAACCGTCATCTACAACAGGTCTCCCCGTATGTGTCCGAAAAAACCTACACAAGCACTGCTGCGTTATAACAGACACCCAAAATCGAGTCAAGCGTGAGCGATGCAGAAGTGCCTGATGTACCTACCAGATTCAGATCCTGTAGATAATTGAAATCAGTATGGCTCCTACAGTAATGAGAACTCAGCCGGTGGAAAACTACATCGAGGCACAACGTGGAAACTTTCCGGACCGTGCAGGCAAACTCACGCGAGTCTCACCGCATGCGGATTGGCGGTGTGAGAGATCCGGCACGTCCCGCCATCGCGATGAATGGACAGAAGCCCAAGTGGGATGCGACAAGAAATCCGATAAGGAACTCTCTTTACAGCCGTGATGTCAGACCGCTGAAGGGGAAGCCAATCACCATATCAACATGACACTCAGGAGAATAACGCCCCAGAGGGCAAGCGACAACCGCAGTCCATTGAGAATCCCCATTGCGGGATCCAACGGATGATCACCTCGTTCCTCCAGCCTCTCCTTACCCTCCCGGTTGACACAGGCTCCATCAATTTTTGCACCAGAAGTGTAGAGGGTCTCCACAATCACCTGCGCACGGGCAAGATCGTCTACCGATTGCAGATACAGGTGTCTGACTGGTCCATGGACAGGTGTCATGCGTACCTCCTGGATAGCGGTAACATCTCCCTGTTGCTGCACCCACAGAATACCCGAGCCTATCCTCTTCCTATACAAAAACCAGCTTTCCGGCTAAGGACTTAACGGACTTCACTGACGAACTTCGTGTATCACATAGGCATGTTTACCTTCGAGATCGCCCGTGCTCCATTGGACGCTCCCGTCGTCAGGGAAAATCTCCAGACCCTTGACGGCCTCTCGGTCACAGAGGCGATTCGACTAGGACACGTGAAAACCGCTCCCTATACCGTCAAAGCTTGCCGCTATACCCCGACGCCGGTCGCCAGCGCACACACCTCCGCAGAAACAGACTTAGCCTCATGGTATGGAGAAGCAACAAGACGACTGCCGGAAGCGCCGTGACGGCCAACGGCGAGCTGTTCAACCTCAGACTGCTGACGGCAGCTCATCACTATTTACCACCCCCGACTCACGGGCAGATCGCAAACTTGAGAACGGACGGTCGATCATCGTCAGAGTAGAGCCCCACGGCTTGACAGCGGTGGCCCCTTTCCAAGCCAGCACAACCTCGACTCCGACACACGAATCAGTGACGTAAGCAAGAGAGCCGTCGGACAACTTGGGTCCGCCGAACTGGGTATCGCCCGAGTCCACGTGGAAAGGATTCACCTGGAAGAATGACAGCCGACGACACGACCGTTCGTTCAAGTTGGTCGACGTACATCCATGGTGTCACGACATGAGAGACGCCCAGACGAGGGACTCTCGCACAAAAACCAAATTTTCAGGCCGGTTGCAGATCCCCAAGCCGTACAGATACGAGCTTCGAGACACCGGGTTCTTCCATCGTCACACCGAAGAGCGAATCAGCGATGCTCATCGTACGTTTGTTGTGCGTAATGACGAGGAATTGGGCATTCTGCGCCAAGTCTTTCAGGACCGCCGTAAACCGCCCGATGTTTTCCTCATCCAGAGGTGCGTCGATTTCATCCAACAAACAGAACGGAGTCGGCCGAATGAGAAAACTCGCAAACAACAGCGCCATCGCCGTCAAGGTTTTTTCTCCACCCGACAGCATCGTAATGCTTTTCAGCCGCTTGCCTGGCGGTTGTGCAACGATCTCAATACCAGGCTCTTGATTGCCGAGTGATTCGCCGTTTTCCAATGGTGGCTCCTCAATCAACTGCAGCTCAGCCCGTCCTCCCGGGAAAAACTGTCCGAATACCTCGGTGAACTTCTGCTGCAGTTCATCATAGGTCGCGGCAAACATCTCCTTCGTGGTCAGGTTGATACGCTGGATGATCTCCTTCAGAGAGGCGATCGAGTTCGAGAGATCTTGCTCTTGCGCCGACAAGAACGTGTGACGTTCCTCCAATTCCTGATGTTCGCTGATTGCAGCCAGATTGATGGGACCCATGCGATCCAGCCGATCACGAAGTTTCTGTAGCTGTTCTTTCAGCTCGACCTCCGAACGCTCGTCCGTCTCCTGCTGCACGGCCACATCCGTCTCTCCTGCCGACCCATCTGATTGAGGCGGGACAGCGACGAGTGTGAGCGAATCGATCTGATAGGTACCGGCCAACGTCCCCTCCACGGTCCCTAACTGCATACGCACCTCGGCACGGCGAACCTCCACGGTCATTCGGGCGTCCCGAACAGTCGACATCCCTCGCCGCACCTCCTCCAAGCCGACTTCAAGCGTGTGACTCGTGGCCATGTGCTGCGCCTGTTGTTCCTGGGCCGCAACCAATTCACCTTTGACCCGTCCGGCAGTCACACCGAAATCCTGACACAGCGTCTCCTGCCGAACTTGCTCCTCCCGGCTCTGTTCGATCAAGCCCTTCAAACTGTTCAGATGCTCACCCAAGGCTCGGCGCCGCTCTTCAGCCTCCTGGATCTGCTGCATGACACGAGCACGATTCAGCTGTTCGTGTTCCCGCTTACCGCGCAATCCTTCTACGGCCAACTTGGCCTGCGTGACGTGCTCTTGATGCCGATTCATGGTCTGATCAAGCACCCCTAGGCGTTCTCGTACTCCCGCCACTAACGCATCCTGTCCGTTTTTCTCTGCGATCCATTGCCCCAACTGGGCCTGCACCGATTGCGACTCCTCCTCCACCGACTCCCGCGCACTCAGGCCCTCGTGAATCTCTGCGTCCACGGCCTGCACACGTTGGTCGAGATCGGCCAGTACGTGCTGAAGTTGTTCCTCATCCTTGCGTAATGACAAATTCTGCATCTCCGCTTCACGCAGGGCATCACTGAGTTGGCGGTCACGCTGGGTCAGCAGTTGAATCTGTGTAAAGAGTATGTCCCGCTGTTGCTTACTCTGATCCAGCTCCGCCACGAACGACTGCCGTTTGGCTTCCAGATCGATCACCTCCCGACGACGTTCGAGCAGACCAGGCGTGCTTTGCACCTGACCACCCGTCACGATACCCGAGGCATCTACGACTTCTCCGTCCAGCGTCACGAGGATCGGTCCGTCAGGAGCGCCCCATTCCTGTCCTGCCCACAGTTGCAGTGCCTGGTCCAAGGACCGAATGATCACCACGCGATCGAACAGAACATCACGAGCCGCTGTTCGAGCTGCATCGGTTTGAACCAGCTCAACCGCGCGCCCGACTACGCCGGGTTCCGCAGCGATCATCGGCCACCATGAGGGAGTCGTCGCCCTCTCCCATCGTGGATGCTGCGGGATAAAGGTACCTCGTCCGAGGGCCTCCTGCTGGAGAAACCGAATCAGCCGCTTGCCGACGGACGGCTCATCCACGAACCATCCGCGAACACGCTCCCCCAGCACCGCCTCGACCGCCCGTTCCATCCCGGAGGGAACGACCAGCCACTCGGCAACCGCATCCCGCACGCCTTCACACGACTTGAGAGCAGGTCCTTGGTGCTCGCCTTGTCGACCGTAGCCCATTTCTTCACGCACCACACCTTGGAGTGCCTCAAGGCGTGAGTCGACCCCGGCCAATTCCTCAGAACGGCGTAGAATCACCTGATCCAGCGACTGCATGCCCCCCACAGCCTGCGCAGCCTCTTCCTGCACGGCTCGCAACTCCTCACGCAGTTCCGATACTCGCCGATCGGCCTCTCCATACTCCTTCCGCAAGGACTCATGCCGATCGATCGCCACAGCACGCTGACCTCCAAGCTCCTCCCGCTCGGCAGTCAACCGCGCCCCGCGCCCCACAAGATCTTCCATGCGTCTCGCTAATTGCGAGATGGCCTGTTCGGTATTCGCAACGAGGACGGCCAACTGCAACACATCTTTGCGGCCTCGCTCCTCTTCCGCGACAGCCGCCGCCCGCTGACCGACCAATCGCATGAGTTCCTGCTCCAATTCCTCAAGCGTCTGAACCCGAAGCGTCATGTCCTCTTCGACTGAGCGTAAAGACGCCTCAATCGTCTGCAGCGTTTCGGACACCTGCCCCTGTGAGCGAACCAGTTCCTCGAGTTCAGCCGACTCCTGCACCTGCTGTTGTCCGAACAAGAGCCCACGACTTCGTTCGACCTCCGCAGCGGTCAATGCCTGGGCTTGTTGCTGCTCGACCCCTGCCAACTCTTCACGAATCTTGCCGATCGCATCGGACATGCCGATCGCATCGAGCCGAGCCTGCTCAAGTTCCGTCGTGAGCCGGGCCTGCTCCGCTGCCTGTTCCGATTCTTGCTGATCAAGCGTGAGCACCTCACCCTCGACGTCCTGCAACGCCTGCCGCAAGGCCCGAAACTCTTTGGTCAGCAACGACACTTCGATCACGCGGACTTCCCCTTGCAGGGCCTGATAGGTTCGCGCCTGGCGCGCTTGCCGCTCAAGAGAATTCAGCTGTTTTTTAACCTCGGCCACGATGTCTCGCACGCGGAGGAGATTCTGTTGCGTCGCGTCCAGCTTACGCAACGCTTCCGCCTTTTGTTTTTTGTAGCGCACGATTCCAGCTGTCTCCTCGATCAACTCTCGGCGGTCCTGAGGAGACGCGTTCAAGATCTGATCGATCTGCCCCTGGGCGATCACCGTGTGCCCTTTGCTTCCCGCACGCGTATCGAGCAGCAAGCTGCGAATATCCTTGAGCCGACAATGGACTTTGTTGAGGAGGTACTCGCTTTCGCCGTTACGGTACAATCGGCGAGTAATCATCATCTCTTGCATTTCGGTCAACTCGCTGGGAAGGCTTGAGCTTCCGTCGAGCTTCATCATTGTGGGATCCAGCCCGCCGATGATCAGTGAGACTTCGGCCATTCCCAGAGGCTTTCGGAGCTCGGTCCCGTTGAAAATGACATCCTCCATTTTTTCACTTCTGAGCGTCTTGGTGCTCTGTTCACCCAACACCCAGAGAATGGCATCCACGACGTTGCTTTTCCCGCTGCCATTGGGACCGACGATCGCAGTCACACCCTCGGGAAATTCGATCTTCGCCTCAGCAAACGACTTGAAGCCCATCATGTTCATGGTCTTTAAATGCATCAGCTCACCCTAGTCATTACGTGAGATCCCACAAGGCCACACACCTCGGAAAAACGGAAAACTGCGGGACCTTGTACCATAGAGATCTGCGGAAATCAAAATCAAAACACCGCAGGTAGGGGATGGCCATTGCACCCCCTACAATTTATAGATTTGGTTAGGAATAGATACTTGAAGAGAAACAGTCGCCCATCAGCTACCCGCAAACAATACCCCCCTCATGTGGAGGAACCGAACAGCGATCGCTGATTTCACGTTCTACACTATCGGGGAACACCGGCCATCGACTTCTTCGAGGACTCGATTTGAACCAGCTCCTTCGGCAGAAGGAACTCGACATCCTCCTCAATCACCGTTAACTCTTCCACTTCAAACGGCTCTGCCGCTCTCAAGAATGCGACCACTTCCGTGACCAGAATTTCCGGCGCTGACGCGCCAGCAGCAATACCGACGGCCTTCGCTCCTTCGAGCCAGACAGGATCGATGTCGGCAGCCGAGTCGATAAGGTAGGAGGGAATGCCGCACTGCTCTCCCAATTCTCGTAACCGGTTCGAGTTGGAACTGTTCGGAGACCCGATGACGAGAATGACATCCACGAGACGTGACAACTCTTTGACCGCATTTTGTCGGTTCTGTGTGGCGTAGCAGATATCTTCCTGATGGGGCCCTTTGATGTTAGGAAACCGCTGATGCAGCGCGCCCACAATGTCTCGACATTCATCGACGCTCAACGTGGTTTGCGTGACATACGAGAGGTTGACCGTATTGTCCACCTTCAGCTTTTCCACGTCTTCGACCGACGAGACCAAGTGAAACTTGTCGGGAACCTGTCCGAGTGTCCCGATGACTTCCGGATGTCCGGCGTGCCCAATGAGAATCAGTTCATAGCCCTGGGTATAGTCGCGGTTCACTTCGTTATGAACCTTGATCACGAGTGGACAGGTCGCATCAATGACGTGCAGACGCCGCTGATTCGCTTCTTCCCAAACCGACTTTGCGACTCCATGGGCACTGAAAATCACGACCGACCCTTCAGGGACTTCGTTCAACTCTTCCACGAAGACCGCGCCCTTCCGACGAAGGGTATTCACGACATGGCGGCTGTGCACGATTTCATGCCGAACATAAATCGGCGCGCCGTATTTCTTAAGCGACAGATCCACGATATCGATCGCCCGATCGACACCGGCGCAAAACCCACGGGGATTGGCGAGATATATCTTCATGGTCGTCGTAGCTCCTTAGCTTAGGCTCTACAAGACAGTCTTTCAGACAGACACGATGGATTGCTCACGATACGTCAGATTCATAGGGTCCGTCAACAGAATTGGCGGACAACATGGTGTGCGAATTCCAGCTGCATATTCGTCCGCTTGACTCATGTCCTCCTCCTCCGTAGGCTCAGCACTGAATGAGAGCCTTCCCAAGGACCGCTCAGTATGAAACAATATTCCTCTCCGCTGACGCCTTTGGCGACAACGCTGTAGTCATTCTAGTCCCGATTCTCCCCCTTTCAGTCGTAGGAGACGTTAGGAACTCTCCCTCCTACTGCTCCCTGTGACCGGCTTACTTTCTCCAGAAATACCATGCCATTGAAATAGTCACCCTCGATACCCTCGATCCAAGGCACTCAATTTGCTCCATTGTTCGTTCGAACCGCCCATGAGTGGTGATCCGAAGCTCACCTGGAACCAGATCTGCTTAGCAGTGGATTAGCTCAGTTGGAACGGCGTGGCCCACACGTAGCCATGACAAGCAAGAAATCTACCGCATCAGCTTGCTGGAGTCGTCAGGGGCTACCCCAGTTGCAATGACGGAAATGCGGTTCGTAGAATTTGAAGTGAGGAGTCTTCTGCTGATGATCGCGAAATTCATCCTGAGATGGGATAGAAGCGGCAGCGCAGGGTGATGAGATGATTGCCTTGGAAAGCCGGATGCTGCTGGTCAGTCTAGTCTTGTTGGGGATTTCCGGTTGCGCCTCTAGTCCATCGATCAATCTGGACTCTTTTGACCCGTCACACAATCAGACGGAGATCGCCACCTACTATCGCAATCAAGCTGTTACGATGCGAGAGAAGGCCGACGCGCAAGCAACGGCTGCTGTGCGTTATGAAGCGCTCTTTGGACCGGAGGCCGACTTGGTTTCTGGTGCCAAGTCATTGGCTCGCTATTATGAGCAGACCGCACAAGAATTAGAACGAGTGGCCCAAGCCCATGAAACCGTTGATCGCAATAAACGAACACGCCCGGCTGTTCGGTAATCGGTAAATTGTGAGATTGGCTGGAATGCATACCACAAGAAAGAGGAGGGATCTATGAAACAGTCTTCGATCGCCCGTCTTCTTTTCATACTGATTCCGTTACTGCTGACCATTCAGAGTTGCAGCAGCACTGTGAATCCAGGAAGTCGAGGGCTGCGATGGTCTCCCCTAACCAGCGGATTATCGAAAGAACCGCTCAAGGAAGGAATCTACTGGCGAGCGCCGTGGAATGACGTCCTGATCTACGACACGCGATGGAAAAGCTTCAGGGAAAAAGTCGACGCGCTGACCGCCGACGATCTTCCTGTCACCGTGTATGCCACCATCACCATGCGCCCCATGCCCGATGAGATCTACTTCTTGGCCCAAGAAGTCGGGCCTGAGTGGTACAAGCAACTCGTTCACCCTCAACTGTTGTCGGCCGTGCGTGGAGTGGTCGCGAACTACAGCATGGTGACCCTCCCGGAGCGCAGCAGCGAAATCGGCAATAAGATCGAAGCCGTCGTTGTCGAAACACTGAAAGGTCGCCATTTGGATGTCTACAACGTGGCGCTTTCCGAAATGGAATTCTCCCAGATGGTTTTGCGAGCCATCGAACAGAAGCAGGCCAAGGAGCAGGAGAAAGAACAGAAGAACTTCGAAGTCGTCATTGCGGAACGTAACGCTGAGATTGCCAGGATTCAGGCCAAGGGCGAAGGTGATTCGCTAAAGATTCGTGCGGAAGGTGAGGCCGACAGCATGAGGATCCGCGCGATTGGACAGTCGCAAGCTCAAGAAACCATTACTAAGACGCTGACACCGGACTATTTGAAATACAAGCTCTACGATAGCCCCAATGCCAAAACGATTATCGTGCCAGACAAGCTCAATGTTCCGCTGATACTCAACCCTGGTGGTGATCATTCAAAATAAGGGCATGCGGAGAACCCGACAGGGTTTCGGCATGTCTGTGCCACGAGATTCGAGGAGGAGTCGTAAGTTAAGCAAGGGGATAAGAACACCCACTTTACGGCTTTGATTTTGATTCGCCCATTGCAAGTCGCTCGCGCAACTTGACGACGAGCTGATCATCGGAGCTCTCCCGAATGATCCTCTAAAACTGGCTCCAGTAAGTGTTCATCAACCCCACGCCGTCGAAACTGCTGCCATAGGCAGCCCGTCGACCATCATTGTGTCGTACTGAATCCTACTAAAGGCGATGTCCTCCAAGGCGCCTTCTGCAACCTACCCTCTCCTCTGAAGCGAGTGCGCTCTCGCCATACATCCTCGCACGTCGTCAATCCAACACGAATGTGAGCTTCAGATCCACGCGATACAAGACGACCTTCCCATCCTTAACCACGACATGTTGTTCCTTCACCCAGGCTGACTTGATCCCGTGAACCGTCTTGGATGCTTTGGCAATTCCTTGGGCGATGGCATCCTCAAAACTTGTCGGTGATTCAGCACTGATCTCAATGATCTTGGCGACGGACATAAGACCCTCCCTTCAAGACAGACTCTTCTGCACAACGAAAATGATGTGATCACTCACGTACTCAGCAAAGCAGGTGCCAGAACTGATCCGGTCTCCAAACGACATCCTTCCGTGAGATCACCGAGGGTTAGCCGCAGTACCGGAAAGGAAGATCATCGACATTGGGGAACAGTGCCACAGGATGGCCAGTGCGGTCTGTAGCAAAAGGAACCAACCGACACATACACGAACCAGCTCCTGACAAATCTAATTCACGAATCCTTTTTTGCGGCGTGGTCTCGCATAGGTAGAGAAACAAAATCGGAGACTTCGCAGAGATGGACCGATGCTTGCTTAGGACACTGTGGTGAACGGTCAGAATGTGGTCAACCGACCGACATGGGTGCAGTCGGACACCCACGGTCAGGTTCACCATCGAGAAAGAGAGCGCTTATGAATCTGCGGGAGGGAGTAGTCGTTGGATCCATGGTCTTCGCGTTGGTTGGGGTGCTCGCCCCACCGCCGCTTCTTCTTGCGAGCGATCACACGCGCGCCAAAGAACTGCTCCAGCAAACCTGTGTGCACTGCCATCGATTGGCAGGTACCGCAGAATCACGTTTTAAACTTCACGCCCCGGACTTGATTTGGGCCGGCAGCAAATATCAACGGTCCTGGCTCATCCGTTGGCTGACGGGCAAGGAAGCTCCACTCTACGTCAAGGGATATCTGTGGGACCTGACAAACGTTCCGACTAAGCACCCGATCGTCACGGAGGCCGAGGCGAACGCCCTTGCCGATTACTTCGCCGAACACAAGAAAGACCCACGTGTGACGGTTGGGGCGTTTGACCTGTCAAAGGTCACGAAGTTCGATGTGAAGTTCGGGGCGGCGGCCTATAAAGCCCATGCCTGCCTGGGCTGCCACACGATCGAAGACAACGGCAAATTGATTGGAGGACCACAGAGCGCGGCGCTGCAGAATGCCGGACAGCGGTACAACCCGGACTGGGTGTATCGTTTCGGTCAGAACCCGCAAGACTTCACGGTGCACAACGGGGAATTTCTAGCCGATGCGACTGATCCGCAGTTGCGGGCGGTGATCGGCTATCTGATGGTCCAAGGGGTACCAGACTTTCAGTATTATGAGCCGTGGACCAGTCCTGAGTTCAGCAAGGCCGACGTGGGACGCGGCAAAGTGTTGTATAGGGAATACTGTGCCCAGTGTCATGGTTTGACAGGCAAGGGCGACGGCCCTGCCGTATCGGGATTGGAACCCAAGCCCGCCATCCACGCCAATATGCCGTTCGACAAACTGCCCATGGAATATCTCTACAACGTGATCAACCATGGTGGCATGGCCGTCGGCAAGTCACCGAACATGCCCTACTGGGGCCTCACGATCGGCCAGCAGGGCGTGGCGGATGTGATCGCGCATTTGAAAGTGACATTCAAGGGAATACCGGATGTTGCGTCTTCGGCGGGGAGTGAGCCCAGTGCGGCCTGTGTACAACCGCGTAAGACGGCCACGGCCCCGAACGACCACCTGACCAGAACCAATCCGGTTCCTTCTTCTGCAGGGTCGGTTCGAACAGGCAAGGAATTATTTCTGAGAACAGCGCAGCCCATCGCCTGTGTGATGTGCCATGGAGAGCAAGGTGACGGCAAGGGGTTGATGGGTGCGGCGTTAGTGCCGCCGCCACGAAATTTTACCTGTGGAGCAATGATGCGAGAGATTCCGGATGGCCAGCTGTTCTGGATCATTAAGAATGGCTCTCCGGGGACTGGGATGATGTCGTTTGCGTCATTGCCGGACGAACAGGTGTGGCAACTGATCTACTACATCAGGAGTTTGGCAAAGTAATCGTGAGGAGGGTGCAGGTATCAATATCAAAAAAGGAGGCAGATTATGAGGGTGCGTCGAGATGGGGCAGTGAAGTCAGCCGTGTGGTTTACCGTCGCTGTGTGGACGGTATTGGCCGGGAGCCATGATAGCGCCTATGCACAGGCTGCGGGGATGGGAGCACCGCCCTCCAAGGTGGAGATCACCATCAAGGACCGTCAGCACGGCTATGAGACCGCTGGATTCACGATGCCGTCGCAAGAGACGATCATCGTTGTGAGAAACCAGGATGCCGTGACGCACGGGCTTGCATCAACGTTGTTCAAAAACATTCCCGTGAAGGTGGAGGGAGGGATTGAGGTACGGGGGAAACAGTTCAAATCGTTCCATGTCGATGCGGGAAAAACGATGACGCTTCGCTTCTCGACGGCTCCCTCAAACTTCGATCCGGCCACCGGTGGTGCTGAAAGTATTCGGCACGCCTTATGGTGTGATATCCATCCTGAGGTGAAAGGCGAGCTGTTCGTGATTGAAACTCGTGGAGACATCGGTGGCGGCTGAATCGTCGTTTGATCATGCTCTGAACCATGCCTCCACCCGCTATAGGAACTCAGCGAGTTTCATCGTGGGAATGGCCAGACGGTGAGGATTCCAGTTCCAGCCAGCGCGAAGTGAACGCGGAAGCGCAGCTGGGACTGGCCGTCCCGTCTCTCTAATGAGCGATGTGATACGAAGCCACCCTGCTATCCAATCGTGTCGCGGATGAATAGACGATGAGAGTTGCAAGACACTCCCTTCTTGCCGTGGGTGTATGGCTCGGATCGATACTCGGCAGCGGAATACCGACTGTGCCATCTGCCGGATGGGCGAAGGAAATTCTGTTTGTAGCTCGTGATCTCGAGGACCAGCAAGCCGTGTGGCTTCCCAGAACAATTATCCTGCGACCAAGCACAGATTTCACAGAGCCGTTGATCTTTCGGTTTCACAACCCAACTGCACGGACTCACGTATTTGAAGCACCAGGATTGTTGGAGTCTGTAGAGGAGAATGGTATTCAGATCACCAGACCGGTTCGGATTACCATTGCGCCGGAAGAGAGCGAACAGATCCTCGTGGATAGAACTCAGATCACAACTGATGCCCGTGCCGGTACAGACGAGCCGGTTAGGTATCGTTTCTACTGCCCACTCCACCGAGCCGATGACGATACGGGGGGGACCATTATCATTGGACAGTAACCAGTCTGGTATAGTCGCGTGACATACTCACTGCACTGATACTGCGTATCAGAACTTGGGCTGCCATGGCCTGCCGCAATTGAGTCTGGATCAATCCACAAGTCCATTTTCCATCATCGCCGATCACCAATCCTCTGTTCTGCGTGGAACAATCGATCCGCTCAACTCATCATTGCTCAAGTTACCCCACGTGCGTGACGATCTCTCCTTTCCACAAATCAGTCCCAGACTCCATGATCGAGCCTCCTCACTTGACACGCCCTCCCCTCCCCCGTACGCTGAGCACCATCATGGAAGCTGCCGCCGGAAAGAAAATCCTGGTCGTTGAAGACGAGCAGGATATTGCGCAACTGGTCCAACACTATTTACAGAAGGACGGCTTTCGACCTGTCACGGCCATGAATGGGATCGAGGCCTTGAAGAAGGTCAAAGAAGAGAAGCCGGACTTGATTGTGCTCGATCTGATGTTGCCCGAGCTGGATGGACTTGAAGTCTGCAAGCGCGTGCGTTCCACACCGGATACCGCCATGCTCCCGATTATCATGCTGACAGCCAAAGCCGAAGAATCCGACACGATCGTCGGCTTGGAATTGGGTGCCGACGACTACGTCACCAAACCCTTCAGCCCCAAAGCACTGGTCGCCCGCGTGAAAGCCCTCCTGCGTCGAATTGATCGTACTCCTGCCAACGGAGCGACGCACTATCGATACGGAGCACTGACCATGGATCCGACTCGGCATGAGGTCAACCTCAATGAGCAGGAGATCCCGTTGACGGCGAAAGAATTCGGCTTACTCGAACACCTACTTCGCCATCGCGGTCGGGTATTGACGCGAGAGGTGTTGCTCAACGCCGTCTGGGGGTATGACTACTATGGCACGACCCGAACAGTGGACGTCCATATCCGCCGACTGAAACAGAAACTGCCGCTCCTGGAGGACGCCATTCTGTCCGTGAAATCACTTGGGTATAAATTAAAGGATACCGACTGATCCCTATGTCATGGTCGATTCGATGGAAAATCGCAGTAGGGATACTCGTCGCAGTAGCCTGCGGTCTGCTGATTGCAGGCTGGATGACGCTCCGCTCTCTTGAGCAGCGGTCGCTCACACAGTTCGGTGAGACGCTGGAGGCAAGAGCCAAGCTCGTCGAATATGTGGTTCAGTCGCTGTTTCACTCGTCCATTCCTTCCGTCACTCCGTCTCGCCTGCAAGATATCGCGCGTGATCTCGGAAGTCGATCCTCCGCGCGCGTCACGTTGATCGCGTCGGACGGCACCGTCCTGGCCGACAGTGCTGTCCGTGATGTCGACCTCCCAGCTCTGGAGAATCATGCTTCCCGTCCCGAAGTAACGCAGGCGTTCGCGACCGGCCAGGGACAAGATGTTCGCCCCAGCCACACCACCGGCGAACGAATGATGTATCACGCCAGGCTTCTGCGGGTGCCACACGACAGAGCCCCCTGGGTGGTGCGTGTCGCACTTCCGCTCGCCCAAGTGGATCGCGCAAGCGACGAATTCAAGCACCAGCTTTTTCTTGGAGTCGGCGTAGCCTTTCTCCTTGCCGTCACACTGAGCATCTGGCTGGCCCACAGCATTACAAAACCCCTCTCAGAAATCGCCTCCGCTGCGCAGGCCTTGAGTACTGGAAACTCGATGATGCGCATCAAGACGACTGCGCAGGATGAGGTGGGACTCCTCGCCTCGGCTTTGAATCAGATGGCAGACCAGCTCCATACCAAAATCGAAGAACTCTCTGAAGACCGCGCACAACTCCTGGCCGTACTGACCTCAATGGTTGAAGGAGTCATGGTACTGGATATTCGCGGCCACGTGCTGCAGATCAATCCCGCGCTCGAACGGATGTTCGGCATTTCACGTGTGGAGGCGCGCGGACGACCCTGCGCCGAACTGTTTCGTCATCAACAGCTCAACAACCTGGTGTCGACGATCCTGCAGGCTCGTACCCCTCATGAGGATGAGATCGTGCTCCCACTCAGCAGGCGACATCTCCATATTGAAGCCTCCCCCGCAGGAGGCGAGCGGGACAACGAGGCCTGTATCGTTCTGGTGTTCCACGATGTCACCGACTTGCGCAGATTGGAAAAGATTCGGAAAGACTTTGTGGCGAATGTCTCTCATGAGCTGCGAACGCCGTTGACCTCGATCAAGGGATATGTGGAGGCGCTGCTGGACGGAGGCAAAGACGATCCATCGGTTGCCGGACGGTTCCTGGACATCATCCTCAAACAGAGCGATCGCCTGAATCTGATCATTGAGGACCTGCTCGAACTCTCCAAGATTGAATCGGGCCAGATCTCGCTCAGAGAAGAACCGATCGAGGTTCGAGCCTTAGTCGACCGAACCCTGTCCACCATCAAACCGATCGCCGACCGAAAAGGTCACCACCTCGTGACCGCGCTCGACCCTTCGCTGCCTCTGATTGCGGGTGATGACGACCGGCTTGTGCAAGTCCTCACAAATCTGCTCGATAATGCCATCAAATATACCCCCGGAGGCGGCACCATCACGATCCGGGGCACACCATCCCCCTCACCACACACGGCTGAGCCGTCGCTCAATACGATCGATCTGATCGTCGCTGACACAGGTATCGGTATCCCCGAAAAGGATCGCCCCCGCATCTTTGAGCGGTTCTACCGCGTGGACAAGGCGCGCTCCCGAGACCTGGGTGGCACAGGGCTGGGACTCGCCATCGTGAAGCACCTCGTTGAGGGACACGGAGGCCAGGTATGGGTCGAAGCCAATTATCCGCAAGGCAGTCGCTTCGTCGTTCGATTACCGATCAAGGGCGGGAAGAGATCTCTTGCTCAGTGGAACCAGGACAGTACCGTATAAGCACCAGCTCCCGGCAAGGCCTCACCTGAGTAGGGTAAAGATCCCGGCTGAGCGTATTTTGAACAGATACCTGTCTGCCCCTCACGAGCATCGTCGTTACCACCGGACAAGGCTCGTTGCCCAGGTCAGTCCCCCTCCAAAACTTCCCAGGAGTACTACATCTCCCGGGGAAATGTGTCCGCGACGGACGGCATCATCCAGCGCGATGGGGAGCGAGGCCGAGGAGGTATTGCCATACCGTTCAATGACCGATGCGATTCTCGACCGCTCGATCCCTAACCGATGGGCGATCTGATCCAGTATCCGTCCATTCGCCTGATGCAGCACGACCTGCTTCAGATCATCCGAACGCATGCCGAACTCCTTCAGGACGTCGTGCACGGCTTGCTCAACACGTCGAATCGCAACCCGAAAAAGCGACGCACCGCGCATGCGCAGCATATGCTCCCGCATTTTGACGGTGTCTGCCGATGCAGGACTCCGTGACCCCCCACTGGGAATTCGAATGAGCCCATGCGACGCCCCGTCCGCATACAGCCTGATTCCGAGGATTCCTCGCCACTCCGGATTCGGATCAGGCTCCCCTCGAAGGATGACGGCCCCGGCCCCGTCTCCGAACAACAGCGCGGTCGCAGGATCTTGAAAGTCAAGCGTGCGAGACTTCACCTCGGCCGCCACAACCAGACAGGTCTTCACCTGACCGCTTTGAATCATGGCCTGTGCCATCGAGAGTCCATACAAGAATCCCGAACAGGAGGCAGAGACATCAAAAGCCCCCACCGGCCTGCAGCCCAACCCCCGTTGCACCAAGCAGGCCGTCGAGGGAAATGCCATGTCCGGGGACGTGGTAGAAAGTACAATCGCGTCAATAGCCGAGGCTTCACAACCAGCAGCCTCCAACGCTCGGCGCCCTGCAGCGATCGCGAGGTCTGATGCAGCTTCGTGCGCCCCCGCCCAGTGGCGCGATTGAATGCCCGTCAGCCGTTGAATGTTGGCCGGGGATACCCCGACGACCTGGGCGATCTCCTCGTTCGGTACAACCCGAGCTGGGAGGTAACTGCCCGTTCCAATCACTCGTGTTCGAATCATGGCCCTGCTCGAATTAACTCCTGAATCAGTCGGACAAACTCGGGTGAGACGCCCGATGTGGAGCGGGATTATAGGGACGGCAAGGAGGCAGGTCAACAAAACCACGCACCCAATTGCTTTTCACCCATATCCTTGCTATTTTTGTTAGTCATGCAGATGCGTTTCGTGCAAGCAGGTGCTCCCGCTCGATTCAGACCGTCCGGTCCGTGCCTGGCGACCTGGCTGGGCCTCTACTGCCTTGTGTTCTCTTCCTGCGCCGGCGATTTTTCCCCCAGCGACGTCCGAAGTGGACTCAAAAAAGCCCTCAGTAATACGGACGAACAAATCTTTCTCGGGGACACGATCGATAACCATTACCACCCCAATGTGATCATGAAACGTGGCGAAGCCTATTTTGAGAAGGAAGAGTATTCGGAAGCGCTCGTCGAATATAAACATTTCCTAGAACTGCATCGAAATCACGTGCTCGCTCCCTATGCCGCCTTCAGGATTGGGGAGATTCATATCAAGATGGCAAAAACGATCGATCGCGACCCGGAACCGATGCAAAAGGCCATCGCCGCATTCGACCAGATGCGGAAAGAATTTCCCGGCAGCCGCTATGACACGCAAGCGCAGCAAAAACTCGAAGAGTGTCACGATTGGCTGGCGCAGATGCATCTGTTCGTGGGGCAATTCTACTATCGAAGAGGCTCGTACCTGGCTGCGGCCCACCGATTCGAGCAAGTGCTCAAGACCTATCCGGACAAGCCTGTCGCCTCGGACGCGATGTACTTCCTCGCCAAGTCGTACCACGAGATGGGCGCCGATGATTGGGCAAGAGACCATCTCATTGTGCTGGCGGAGAAGCACCCAGACAGCAAGTTCGCCGGTGACGGGAAACAGCTGCTCGCAAAGATCAGCGCGACTCAGCCCAAAACGTTACTGGCACAGCAGTCGGAATCGGTGTCGCTCTCGGATGCCGGACCAGGCCTCGTACGAAGCGGCCAATCCAGCTTCTCACCTCAGTCCCCTGCCGGCTCCTCCTCACTCCCTACGATGGGCACACTTGGCGTCGTGCCGTCGCTAGATGCGCTTGGTGCCACAGCAACCCATTCACTGAAATCAGGGTTCACCGTCTGCCGCCTTGGCGCCTGGTGTTGAGATAGCTACCAGCACCGAGCCGTCGGCAAGAAATCGTTGAGGTAGTCTGTACGTGAATGCTGCCAGCTGAACGCTGACTGCCGAAGGCGAGCTAGCTACTGCCCCAGATACCAGCCGATCCCGTATCGCTCCAACAAACTGGTGATCATCGTCAACGAGTTGGCGTAGATCATCACACCGACGACGATCAGCATCACTCCGCTTACGGTCGACACACCCCACAAATAGGCCCGTAATTCCTTGAAGTAGGCTAAGAATCGATCGACGCCCAATGCCGTCAGAAACAACGGCAGCCCCAAGCCCAATGAGTAGAAAGCCAACAACACCACCCCACTGAACAGGGAATCGGTCGTACTCGCATACAATAGGATCGACCCCAAAACAGGCCCAACGCAGGGGGTCCATCCGGCCGCGAATGCCACACCGATCAAGAACGATCCCAGGTACCCAGCCGGTCGATTGCGAAACTGGTACCGATGTTCCATCTTGAGGAATGTGAGATTGAGGATCCCGAGCAGATACAGCCCAAATAGAATGATCACCACCCCGCCGATGCGCCGAATAAGATCTTGATGACTAATCAGAATCTGTCCTAAAAAACTCGCGGAAGCACCGAACGCGATGAACACCGATGAAAACCCGCCGATGAAGAGCAGGGAGTTGACGATGATCGCCTTCTTGAACTTTTCACGTTCAGAGGCATCAGTGAGTTGTTCAACCGAGAGTCCGGTGATATAGGAAATATAGCTCGGCACCAGCGGCAAGACACATGGAGACACGAACGAAAGAAGCCCGGCGGAAAAGGCCGCGATCAGCGAAATCTGTGGGATGGATTGCGTCATCGCATGCCTACTTTATTCATAACGGTTTGTACCCCTTCGGCTCGACCAGGCTCGGCGCAGCGGCCTGTCGGTCATTGCAGTCGACGTGTTCATCAAGACCGTAGGCTAGGACTTCAGCAGCGCATGAATCAAGTCACGCGCCTCCGGTGAGTCCCAATCGCGAGCACCAAATATCTTTTGTCGCACGACGCCCTGCCGATCGACCATGAAGGTGACCGGGATCGTTCGGGCGCCATAGGCCAGACCAACCCGATACTCCGAGTCATGGAGAATCGGGAACGTAAAGCCCATCTGCTTCTGGAACGGGCGCGTCACCGTTGCACCCTGGGAGTCCGTCGACACGGCCAATATCTCGAACTCTCTTCTCGACAACGTGCGATAGAGTTGCTCCATGGCCGGCATCTCGACTCGACAAGGTCCGCACCACGTCGCCCAAAAATTCAGCAGCACAACTTTCCCTCTGAGCTGCGAAAGACTCACGGCATTCCCAGCAAGGTCGCGCAAGATGAAATTCGGCGCCTCATCACCGACTTGGACGACTCCTCGTCCGACAACCGACTGCTTGACTGACTGAGGAGGTTGGGCATCAACCACTGATGACGCGACCAGCCCGCCGGCGGCGAGTAGCACGGGGAGAATCGAGATCTTTCGGATATACTGCATTTTCAAAACTCGAAACGCAATTCTAAGAGGCTCCCCTCGGAAGAGCCGCAGCAATGTCGTCCTCACAACGACACCTGCATCCGCAAACAAGCTGTTCCCTCAATCCTCAAGTTATGTTACAAGTCCGTAAAATCCTGAGTCAAGTAAACGAGGCCTGACGTTTCCCACGATGAACCACATGAAATGATGGACAAAGCCCACCGATCTCCTCTAGAATCGGTTTTGCTTATTCGTGGCTTGTCACTCGCCACTATTTTCTCACATTCCAGATTCCTTAGACAGAGCAACGCTGGATTTCTATAACCTCAACCCACGAGGGGCCTATGCGAGACAATTTCCTCTTTACTTCCGAATCAGTGACTGAAGGACATCCGGATAAAATCGCCGACCAAATCTCCGACGGCATCTTGGATGCCATTATCGCTCAGGACAAGTATTCTCGCGTCGCCTGCGAAACGATCCTCACCACAGGCATCGCGCTGGTGGCCGGAGAAATCTCGACGAAGGCCTACGTTGAAATCCCGGACATTATCCGCGAAGTCATTAAAGACGTCGGCTACTGCGATGCCTCCTGGGGATTCGACTACCACACCTGTTCCGTTCTCACCGCGATTCACCAACAATCTGGTGACATTGCGATGGGCGTGGACTCCGGCGGAGCCGGTGATCAAGGGTTGATGTTCGGGTATGCCACCAACGAAACCACTGAACTCATGCCGATGCCGATCGTCTTGGCTCACCGCTTGACCAAGCGACTCGCCGAAGTACGCAAGAAAAACATTCTCAAATGGGTGCGGCCGGATGGGAAATCTCAAGTCACGGTCGAGTACAAAAACGGGAGGCCCGTACGGATCGATACGATCGTCGTCTCCACGCAACACAGCCCTGATGTAACCAACAAGCAAATTGAGCGCGATATCATGGAAAAGGTCATCAAGCCGGTGATGCCGAAGGGCCTCTATGACCCGACCGGTGTGAAACATCACATCAACCCGACCGGTCGATTCGTGGTCGGCGGCCCCATGGGCGACACCGGTCTCACCGGGCGAAAGATCATCGTCGACACGTACGGCGGTCATGGCAGCCATGGCGGTGGAGCGTTCTCCGGAAAAGATCCAACAAAAGTCGACCGGTCTGCCTCCTACATGGCACGCTACATCGCGAAGAACCTGGTCGCCGCCGGATTGGCCGACAAGTGCGAAGTGCAACTGGCCTATGCCATCGGCGTCGCCGATCCTGTCTCCGTGCTGGTCGATACCAAGGGCACGGAAAAGGTGTCGGTTGATAAGCTCGACAAACTCGTGCGCAAGCACTTCCCCATGACACCACGTGGCATCATTGATCATCTCAAGCTTCGACGACCCATTTTCAAAAAGACGGCGGCCTATGGACACTTCGGCCGCAACGAGCCCGAGTTTACTTGGGAGAAAACCGACAAAGCCAAAGCCCTACACAAGGACGCCGGGCTATAAGCTTCGTGAGCCTTACCACATCAACACAAGGGGGACGGGTTGGTTGCCCGTCCCCCTTCTCATGACGACAATTGACGCCCCGCCAAATCACGACCGACAACTTTCAGAAGGAGGATCTCCGTGGATTACGATGTGAAAGATATCAAGCTGGCAGACCAAGGCAAACTGAAGATCGAATGGGCCGAAGCCACGATGCCCGTCTTACGGCTGATTCGTAAGCGGTTCAAGAAACAGCAGCCATTGAAGGGTGTGCGAGTGACCGCCTGCTTACACGTCACCACGGAAACGGCGAACCTGGCCATCACGCTGAAAGCCGGTGGGGCTGATGTCCGCCTCTGTGCCTCAAATCCATTGAGCACGCAAGACGACGTAGCTGCAGCCTTGGTTCAGCATGAAGGGATCCCGACCTTTGCCATCAAGGGTGAAGACAATCCCACCTACTATCGTCACATTGAGTCGGCGATCGCCCATCGCCCACACCTCACCATGGACGACGGTGCCGATGTGGTCTCGCACCTCCACTCCAAGCGGAAAGAACTCTTGAAGAACGTCATCGGTGGAACAGAAGAGACCACCACCGGTGTCATTCGCTTGCGGAGCATGGCGGACAAGAAGGTGCTCAAATTCCCTGTGATCTCCGTCAACGATGCCGATACCAAGCACATGTTCGACAATCGCTACGGCACGGGCCAATCCACCATGGACGGCATCATCCGAGCGACCAACCGCTTGGTCTGCGGCTCCGTCGTAGTCGTAGTCGGCTATGGCTGGTGCGGACGCGGCATCGCCATGCGCGCCAAGGGCATGGGGGCCGATGTCATCGTGACCGAGATTGATCCGTTGAAAGGTCTGGAAGCCCTCATGGATGGCTTCCGTGTCATGCCGATGGAACTAGCCGCACCGGTCGGCGACTTCTTCGTCACCGTGACAGGCAACATCCATGTCATCCGTGGCGAGCATTTTGCCGCGATGAAAGACGGAGCCATCGTCTGCAACAGCGGACACTTCAATGTTGAGCTCGATATCCCGGCCCTTGAGAAAATGGCCGGTAAGCGCCGGGTGGTTCGCACCGGCGTCGAAGAGTTCACCATCAAGAAAAACGGGCATCGTGTCAGCCTGCTCGGCGAAGGCCGGCTCGTCAACTTGGCCACGGCTGAGGGTCACCCTTCCAGCGTGATGGATATGAGCTTCGCCAACCAAGCGCTCGGCGCCGAATACATCGTCAAGAATTACAAGCAACTTGAAAAGAAGGTCTATCCGGTCCCTGAAGTGATCGACAAGGAAATTGCCAAGCTGAAGTTGGCCGGCATGGGCGTCGCCATCGATACCCTGACGGCGGAACAGCGGAAGTATTTAGCTTCCTGGGAAATGGGCACGTAGCAGGATGCTGAAAATGCCCCCCAGCGTTGTTCTCAGTCGCTCGTCTTCCTGCAACGTACCGCAAGGGTACGCTTCGGTCGCCGAGCTCCCTGCGGCCTAGCTGGGACGCTATTTTGAGCATCCTGATTAGGACGATGCAGGTGAATGCGCGAAGTTGAGAGCATCCGCGAGAGAAGCGAAACGGGAAGGCCACCTGAGAAGGTGGCCTTCTTGTTTAGGGCTCTTTGCCTCCGACTCCGGCCAGGCTGTGTGACCTTCTATTGACTCGTCTTGCCTCTAAGCAAATCTGAGCTCGATCCCATCTCATAAGAACGGCCTGCACCGATATCACTGAGTCTCGTAGATGAATGCGGTCGTTTTCTTGTTATCCTTCACAGGCAAGAGATTCGGACTTTGGGTTAACGGCCCCCGACGCTCCAAACGAGAACAAGGAAGGCTGTTCAAAAAACGCTTGTGTCACACGCTTAGCGATGAGAGGAAGCCCTCGGTCGAGCTCATCGATAAGGAGTTTTGCGTCGTTATTCCTCCACTCATCAATACGATGACTCCCTCCTTCGAACTCCCAGGTTCGATGACGAAGACAGACCTGATTGTCGGTGCGAAGAAGCGTCGTCTCAACATGCACAAACAGCCGAAAAGAGTCTTCTGGGTCCGCCCCACGAAACTCGATCAAAGGAATTCGTACTTTGAGAAGGGTCTGAATCCCCTTGTCACGGAGTAGCCAGTACAGCGCTCCGTTGTCCCTAGGAGACTCCTCCCGAGTCTTTTGTGGAACAGTCGGCAAGTGTGGAACAAGTTCAAAGTGGTAGGTCTGATAACTCAGCGCCTTTTCCCAAACGTGATCCCGCAGCCGGTCGGGGAAGCCAAACGCGTCGATCGATTGTTGAACCGCGTGGATAACAGACCTCTCCGGTAGGTCCATCAATGGAGGGTTTGAATAGGTTTCTCGGTTGAGCGCGCCGACGACCCCACCGGCGATAGCCCCACCGGTCATAACCACTCCTTTGAACAATATCCCCACTAGCATTGTTCCTAAGCAGGCTGTCGCAGGAGACTGACCGCCTCCACATGATATGTCCCCAAGAGGGTCAAGATACACTCGCTTGGCTCCGTTAATGGCCCTCTGTCCAGCATCGTTAAGACGATCCTGTACCGCTCGCAGTCCATCATCGATAATCGAGGGGGCTCGAGAATACTGAGTCTTCAGCAGAGACGCTTCTGCCGCGATTCCAATCGTCCCCAATCCCTGTCGCTCCGGCTCCGTAAGAGGAGTCAGCGCCACACGCTGGCTTGCGCAGGACATAAGGATGAGCTGCGAGCCAAGCACAAGAAGAACGATGAGAAGCCTCGTCATGCAATGCCCTAGTGAAATACTATCATTGTGAAGAATTCTACCATCCGCTCGGATGGCCGTCTGTATAGCGCGCAACACGTAGACGACGGGTCTGTTAGGAAACCTAGGACTTTGGAGAAGGTTGGCTCAGTTGGCAGCAAAAATCGGAGAGGTGCAATGCAATGATCAGCCGTTCTTCTGGAGTCTGACGCCTCGCTCGCTCTATCTTGTCGTCAGCAAGCCGCTGACTCAGCTTGCTTGGTCGCCGTCCAGTTGATTGAGAAGCAACCGGTTGCTGAGGCTTCATACTGCACAAGTATACATGCGTCCTCAGAAACCTGAAAGGATGAACAGGCAACTGCTACAGTCTCAAGATCAGGACGCTCTAAGGGCCGATGCTTGACGATGGCTCAGGATTCTCTCCTCGGCCATCAACCAGATTACATATCCAAGGATAGTTCAGTCGTGAGTGCTAGCGGGAGGTCGGTAGTACGGCAATGATCCTCAGCGGACCACCGGTCCCACCCTTGATCTTCATCGGCAGAGCGATGACATCAAAGCCACGATCAGGAAGATCATCCAGATTGGCCAGATTTTCAAACACCGGCACATTATGAGACAACAGCGCAACATGCGTCTCGAAAGCCGTCGATTGGCCGTCGTCGATTGACGCGGTATCAATCCCCACCGCCTTCACGTGCCGTTTGCGAACCAGCCAGGCAGCGGCTTCTGGATGTAGCCCAGGGAAATGCAGTGCCCGCACTCCCTCCGGCCCTCTCAGCTCCGTGCCTAGATAGGCCTTCCGATTCGGCCAGAATTTGGCATAGCCCGTATCCAATAGGACGATGGCTCCGTAGGGAGTCTGACCATGTTTGGCCTCCCACCGCTCAATATCCGAGATCGCCACACGGTAATCCTGATCGCGACCACATGACTCTGTGACATCGATTCGGACGCCGGCTCCGATCAGATGTTCCATTGGAATCTGGTCCAGCGTCTGCTTCCCTTCAGAAAAGTGAATCGGCGCATCGATATGGGTGCCGCCGTGTTCCTGCATTTCAATCCGGTTGGACGAGTAATAATATCCTAGCTCCGTGTGCTCCGTGTGCTCCGCATGCTGAACAATCAGTTTGAAGTCCTGCTCCGTCGGCCAGACGATCGTATCTCCGCCAAACGAATGCGTCAGGTCAACAATCCTCGATTGTTCCCAGGCAATCCGACCGATCAGGCGATCACCAACACATCCCGCGCTTACGATGAAGCTCAGCGCTGTGATTAGCGTACTCGCCATGTACGTGAGTCTGAACAGTTCCTTCTCCTCCCCCTCTCAAAGGCTCGGATGGAACGGTTGCGCGCAGGGGTTTGCGCCATAGCAGGAATTGTTAGCTTTATTGGAAACCGATGTCGGAGGCGACGGCATTGCGACGGAGTCGCAGCCTTAGAGGAGCATCCGGTGAAAAGAAGCGAGATTCATCTACCGTCTGGCTCTCGTGCGTTATGGCGCAACCGAGCCGCGCGCACCGTTTGCCAGCCGAGCCTCCCCCCTACTTCCCAAATGCTTTTTTCAGCAGCGGTTCGATCTCGCCCTTAGCAGCCATGGGATCAAGGACGTCGGTATCTCCATAGAACGTCCCATCGATAAATACCTTCGGAAGCGTCGGCCAGTTGGTCATCTTCGTCAGCGCTTCGCGCTTCGTCGGCTGCGACAGAACGTCTATCAGTTCGTACGGATACCCATACTTATCAAAAAACTGCATGGTCTCCCGGGTAAATCCGCACATCGGCATGGTCTTCGTCCCCTTGCCGTAAATCAGGATTTTATGGGCGTTCACTTCCTTCTGAATTTCATCTTCTATCTGGTCAGCCATCGTCTCCTCCTAGGCTTCGTCGGTCGTTCGTGCCGTCAGTTCCAACGCGTGGATCCGCCCATCCTTCATCGGCGCATCCAACGCTTGATAGATCATGCGATGCCGGTCCAAGAGATTCTTCCCCTGAAACCCATCCGACACGATCACCACCTTGAGATGGTTCATCGTTCCTGTGCGGTCTGTCACGGTCACCACGGCATCCGGCAAGGATTTGCGAATATAGTCGGTCAGCACGTCTGAGGTAATCACCGGCCTCCACTCCTCTGTTTTTCAATACCCTAGCCCAAATCGGCCGTGAAAGGCAATGAGCCATTCGCCTGGTGGTTTTCAATAGGCTGGTGGTGCATAGCAGCCAACCACATCCAGCACCTCACCATGCCGAAGAAGCAAGATATTGAAATAACTCGGCTTCCATTTTCTCACAACTTGGCATCGACCTTGCGGTTATCCGGTGTAGGGACAACAAGCAATCGCCGCCGTTCACCAAGGAGGTTGTCATGAGCGAATTCAAGTCCGGATTCTTTGTTGGAGGTGAAAGCTGCAATGGGCGCGTACTGGTCGTCGATGATGAGCCGGATATTCGTAAGGTCGTCCGCATGACGTTGCACAAAGCCGGCTACGATGTCCTTGAAGCGGAGAACGGCGAGAAGGCCATCGAAACCATCAACTACGGTGAAAATCGGCTACTCCTCGATGTCATCATCTGCGACATCCGCATGCCGAAGGTAAACGGCATCGAAGCCATTGCCTATTTCCGGCAAAACTATCCGCGCGTCCCGTTGATCGTCCTAACCGGATTCCCGGACACCGACATGGCCACGTCGTTACTCCGGCAGGGTGTCGTGGATTATCTCGTGAAGCCTGTGGAAGGCGAGAAACTGAAGGCTTCGGTCGCACGTGCCATGGAGCAGCGTGAATTGGCGCATCTCTGAGAGTACGGGCCACAGCATGGGGAGCCAGTATGACAACCATTTCGCCGACCATGTCCCATCGACAAACCGAACATCAGGATAGCAACCCGGTTCCCGCTCCGTCTCCGATGAGAGTGGCCATCATCGGAGCGGGCCGTGGAGGGATGGCCCTGCTTGATGCGCTCCACCAGATCCGTACGATTCAGATCGTCGGCATCAGCGATCAGCATCCCTCGGCTCCCGGGCTCAAACGAGCCCAAAGGCTCAAGGTGCCGGTCTATCGCGAGATAGCCGACCTGATCACGCACCAAGAACTTAACCTCGTGATAGACGCCACCGGTGACCCAGCGATGGAGTCGGCGCTTCGGAAAGCAGTGCCGACAGGGACCGATGTGGTCAACGGCCAAACCTCGCGGCTGCTCTGGCTGCTCGTGCAACATGAGTCGACATTGCAGACCGAGTTACTCCATGCGGAGAAACTCGCTGGAATCGGCTCATTTGCTGCCGGCATTGCGCATGACATGAATAATCCTCTCCAGCTCATTCTCGGTCTGGCAGAAAATCTGACGGACGAAACAGATCTGAAGGCCGTGCATCTGCAGGCTCACGACATCATTGAAGCCGTGAAGCGCACCACGGCCATTTGTCGCGATCTGACGTCCTACTCTCGCCGCGCATCCTTACGGCAAGACTGCCTAATGAGCATCAACGGCAAGCTGGACGAGGCCCTGAAGATCGCCCGCTATGCTGTGGCGCTCCAAGATATAGACATTCGGAAGCTCTACCAACCAGACGTCGCGGTGAAGGGAAACCCGGATGAGCTCCTCCATGTGTTCGTCAATCTCATTACCAACGCAGTCCAAGCCATGGAACACCATGGCACCTTGACGCTGGAAACCACCGCAACGGCCGATGCAACACGGGTTCGCGTCACCGATACGGGCAGCGGCATTTCCCCCGAGCTCCTTGGTCGAATCTTCGAACCCTTCTTCACCACGAAGCCACCCGGAAAGGGAACCGGACTGGGTTTGTACAATATCAAGAATGTCATCCATCACATGAACGGCACGATCGGAGTCGAAAGCCAGGTCGGACGAGGATCAACCTTTACCCTCATATTTCCCAACGAGACCGTCGCCGGTGAGAGGAGCGCTCAATCGTGACGGAGGTAACAACATCATCGCCGCCTGGCACCAGATGGGGGCTGAAGACCAAAGTCATCCTCTCCATGCTGCTCGTCGGGGTCATCCCGCTCGTCGTCGGCTTGGGAATGGCATTCTGGCAGGGGTCTCAAGAAATCCGGGAAGTCAGCGGGGAAAGCTTTAAGGCACTTGCGACTGAAGCCGCGCGCAAACTCGATCTGCTCCTCGCCGAAGAAATCGCGCACACCGCACGCATCGCGAATGACCCGGTGATTATTCGAGCGTTGGAGCAACGGCGTGATGCGCAGAGCGACCCCAAGAACCCGACCACGGCACTCACGGACTTTGAGCGACGCTGGACGGCACGAGACGCCGCCGCGATCAAGTCCCTCACGGACAATCCTCTCAGTACCTTGCTCTACGAATACTTTACCGGCGTCCATAGTGCGCCGGGTCAATTGCTTCCGCACGTGGTTCGTTCCTCGACGAAGATGCTGTTCCTGACCGATGCACAAGGCACACTCGTCGGGACCATGACCGACCATCCGGCGTTCCGCCACCAGAAGACCCACTGGTGGCAGGGTGCCTTCAATAAAGCAGTGGGCAAGCTCTATGTCGAAGACGTCCGGTTTGACGACCAGGTGAATGCCTACGTCTTCTCCATCTCACTCCCCGTCATGGATAGTCTCCGGTATGAAGTCGTCGGCGTACTGCACCGCGTGATCGACGCCAAAGAGTTCTTTTCTCCCGCAACCCATGTCACTCGATTTGGAAAGACCGGCCACGTCATGCTGATTGATACGCATGGCATCGTCGTCAGCTGCCCCATTCTTCCGACCGGCGTCCCGCTGTCCGATCCGAAGTTAATTCCGCTCGTCACACCACAGCATCCCGGTTGGGTGCAGGCCTCGAGCGATGGTCACGGCGGCCAGTCCACATCCGTCATCGGCTTTGCTCCTCTTCCCGAGACCAGCCGGGCGACCAATGGCTCGAGTGCCGATGGATCATGGCACACGTTCGTCTGGCAATCGTCCGATGAACTCTTTGCACCGATTCAGCATCTGTTCACCTGGGTGACGGTGTTCGGAATCGTCGCCGTTGTGCTGCTGGCCTCGTTGGGCTACGTCGCCGCCGGCCGTATCGTGACGCCCGTACGGCAACTGCAACAGGCTGCGCAGTCCATCGGGCGCGGTGAATTGCGGACACCGATTCAGATCCACACTGGGGACGAACTAGAGGACTTGGCCGACGAATTCAACCGCATGAACCAGCAGTTAAAAGCTGCATTCGCAGGGCTGACTGACCAGGTCAAGTTGAAAACCAAGGAAGTCCAGGTTCTCCAACAGTCGACGGATCAGATTTTGGATGCCGTTCCTACACCGATTCTCCTCATCGACGCCCACGAAACTGTGCGCTATATCAATCAGGCCGCTCGCGAATCCTTCAAGATCCAGGGACCGATGTCGGGAACATCGCTGTTCACGATTCTTCCCCTCGACCCAGTCGTTCAGAAGAAGCTTCAAGCAGAGTTCCGAACGACCGGCGGTACGCCCATCGTCACAAGCGATATCGAGCGTGAAACGTCACCGAGAGATCCACTTACGCCGAGTACGGATCATGATTCCGATCACCATCGCGCTGAGCTCCACGTCGGATCGCGCATCTACCACTATCAATGGTTCCGACTACCCACCAAACCAGGGGAAGAAGATCGTATTGGGCTGGTGCTTCGAGACACCACGGACGAAAGCCAACTTCACGATAGGCTGGTCCAAGCTGAAAAAACGGGAAGCCTCGGGGTGCTCACTGCTGGAATCGGCCACGAACTCAACAATCCCTTGTTCGGTATCATCGGATTGGGAGAAGCGATTCAGGAGGAACAGGATTTGGAGCAGATCAAGTCTTGCGCTCAGGACATCGTGGCCCATGGCCGTCGCATGGCAACAATCGTTCGAGATTTTACCGGCGTGACAAACCGTGAGGCCTTCGATACGCACGTGCCGGTATATTTGGAGCAGATCTTGGATCAGGTGCTGGCCACGGCACAGACCACCGTTGACATGAAAAACATTGTGTTCCACAAAGCCTATGCAGGCCATACGCCAGTGCTGGTCTTCCCGGACCAACTTCGGCAAGCCTTGGTGAATCTCGTCACCAATGCAGCCCAAGCCATGAAAGGAAGCGGCACGCTCACGCTGACAACGGCCGTGTCGGACCATACGGCGACTGCGACGATCGCCGATTCCGGCCCCGGCATTTCCAAACAACACCTGTCAAAAGTGTTCGACCCGTTTTTTACGACCAAGGGACAGGGGGAAGGGTCTGGCCTCGGGCTCACGGTGGCAAGGCGGATTATCCGAAAGTTCGGGGGCGATCTCCGCATCGAGAGCATCGAAGGCCAAGGGACGACCTGCGTGGTCACCCTCCCCCTCAATTCTTCACTCTCTCAGGAAGGAGGCCCATGGACAACGTCCGCATCACGGTCCGAGCCGCAGCCATCGCACTCCTCGTAGGAGGACTCTGGGGTGGGGCTTCTCTTCATGCCGCCAAGGAGAACCCAGCCGTCGGCAGCATCTCTCCGGAGCGGGTCGCCGACTACGTACATGCTATCCTGGAGGCTGACCGGACGATCTATACGACGCACATCGTCAACCGTATGCAGGAGAAAGGCATCGTCGCTGCGACCGAACATTGGGAGCAGGACAACGCGCTCCCTCTCCCGGCCCAGTTTCTCCAGCAGTCCGGACGGCTAGTCGCCGAGAGCGGACGAGGCATCCGCTACAGACTGATCGGATTCTCTCCGATCTATCAGCGTAATGCCCCTGCGACCGAGTTCGAGCGAAAAGCGCTGGAGGTGCTCAGACGACAGCCTGACCGGCCGGTGACCGGCGTCGTTTCGAGCGGCAAGAAGCAGTATTTCCAAGCCATTTATGCAGACCGCGCCGTCTCATCTGCCTGTGTCACTTGCCACAACAGTCATCCACTCAGTCCCAAACAGGATTTCAAGCTGAACGATGTCATGGGTGGAATCGCCATCACCATTCCACTGGAGTAAGAAGAAACGCTATTCGTGAGGCGTCTTTCGTCAACTGCTGTTCCAAGAGACGAAACACGATGCGCCGATGATGCTCGACGAAGATATTATGAGGGTGATGGCGGGGTCACAGAAGCAACCACTTGCTTGAGGTGATATTCCTCGCGATAGATCTGGACAGCCGTCATCAACAAGCTGACCATAATCGGGCCGATGAAAATGCCCAGGATACCGTACAGAGCCAGACCTCCAAGGACGCTCAGCACAAGCGGCAAGACCGGAATCTCGACATCCTGACCGATCAACCAGGGCCGAAGAAATTGATCGACCATCGACACGACGCCGATGCCCCAGACCAGCATGATGAGAGCTTTCCCCGTCGTCCCCATCCAGAACAGGTACAGAGCCACCGGCCCCCAGACTAGCCCGGTCCCCCCAAATGGGATCGGTGCCAGCACGACCGTGAGGGCGGTCAGCCCGATCGGGAACGGCACATCGAGTGCGAGATAGGCCATCCCTGCCAGGAGTCCCTGAACAATGGCCGTCACCAACATCCCCTTGACCACCGCACGGATGGTTTGATCCAGCCGAACCAGAATTTTTGACTTATGTGACTCCTCCATTGGAATCAGGTCGTAGAGCACGGAGAGCCACTGTCGGCCATCCTTGAAGAGAAAGAACAGAATCAGCAGCATCATGAAGAAATTCGTCACGAGTGCGAACGTATTCTTCAGCAAGCCTCCCATCCCGCCGACCAGAAATTGGCTGAGTTCTTTCACCCCGGTCATCACTGACTGCTCCAACGAAATCGCGGGGGTCCCGGTACCGGACATCGCGGACTTCAACCATCCACCGATGAACGGAATCGCCGCGACCTGCTCCGGCAACCGTTGCAATCCACCGGCTGAGATCCATGACCGAATGGCTTCTTCGGCTCCGCTCGCTTCCCGGACCAACATCACCCCCATCGCCACCAACGGCACGACCACAATGCCCAACGCACCGACGGTC
>CABVSA010000007.1 GCA_902500805.1 uncultured Nitrospira sp.
AGTAAGGTTGCGCTTGAACAGCTCATCACTGCCGACAAGAGTGCCCCGAAAAAGATCACCTGTGCTACAACCGGTGTATGTTGCAGAATTAATGTCGGCAAGACCAGCTGCGAATCCTGCTCCAGCAAGGCTCCAAACTTGGCAGGATCCACCAACGTGGCCGAGTACGCAAGAAACATCGGAACAAAGCAGAATACAAAATAGAGTCCGGCCCCCAACAGCGCCCCCCGCACGGCGGTCTGCTCGTTCTTCGCCGAGGTGATCCGTTGGAAGACATCCTGCTGTGGGATCGATCCCAACATCATGGTCATCCAGGCTCCCAGAAATGGAATCCACTCCACAAGCGTTGCCGGTGGAAACAGGTCCAGCTTGCCGGCCTCCGCTGCATGGGTAATCACCGCAGGCACGCCACCAGCCAGATCCCCGACGATGGACGCGATATAGAGCAGCCCTCCCACGATCACTGAAATTTGCACAAAATCCAGAACTGCCACTGAAAACATCCCTCCAAAGGCCGTATAGGTCAGGACAATCGCTGCCCCGATCATGATCCCGACTGTTTGACTGATCCCACCTTCCGTCACCACATTCAAGACCAACCCCAGCACCTTGAATTGCGCTGCCACCCACCCCACGTACGAGGCGACGATACAGAGCGTGCAGAGAACTTCGACGGTACGATTGTACCGATAGCGATAATAGTCTCCTACGGTCAGCATGTTGAGGCGATACAACCGCGGGGCGAAAAACAGCCCGGCCAATACCAAGCACATGCTGGATCCAAATGGATCGGCCACCACGCCGCGAAGCCCTTCCTTGACGAAGGTCGCAGAGATTCCCAACACCGCTTCGGCACCGAACCAGGTTGCAAACACGGTTGCGGTGACCACCGCCAAGGGCAAGCTCCTCCCAGCCACGGCAAAGTCCTTGGAATTCTGCACGCGTGTCGCGGCAAACAGTCCAATGCCGACGGAACAAAGCAAATAGAGGATGACGAACCAGAGGACCACGTGCGCAGAATAATGCGATCTGCGAGAGCAATCAATCAGCATTCAGAATCTTGCCGAGCCAGAAAATAGCCTCACCGGCATCGCCAGATGGCAAGACTCAAGCCAATGGAAGGAACAGTCATATGTGGCGACGCATGCCACACCTGAAGAATATTGGATGCCGACCGAATGAATTAGCGGTCAGGGGAGTTGGGTTTAGAAGAAATCAGTTGAGGTACAAGCGTGTGCAAATCGGCCTGTTTTCTCCTGAGACCTAGCCCAGGAGATCTCCTCACCCCGGGTTTGAACACCCAGTATTGAGAGGCTCCGAGTAGGAGGCGACACCCAACTAGAAAAAGATTGCCCTGTGACTCAATAGGCAGGATCTTGGTCCACTGCACTTCATAGAGGTTTACGGCATACTCCCATCGGGCCTGAGGGACATGAAGTTCCAGAAGTTGTCGATTTCGTGGCCGACTACCCATTAAGACGAGAATCCCATGTTCACTGCGGTTCAGACTGTACACCTCACCCTGTTCAATCACAACTCGTTTACCCTCGATCGATTCGCAGAGATTATAGGCACAGACTTTGGACCCATCAACTCGTACCTCTTGCCGGCGTTCAGACAGCAAGCTTTCCGATTCTCTACCAATAGCCGTCGGGACAACTGTGAGATTCAGATTTCCCATGTTGGTCATCTCCCCATTCAGGGGAAACTTCCCCCTGAACATTGCTCTATCACTCGGGCACTATCACTCGACCATCTACACATTAACTTGAGCAAGTGTCGTACCTGTTAAGCGTTTTTAGATTCCCCCCACTGATTCCGCTGGACTATTGCTGGGATTCCCTATTCTCTATGTGCTTTCTTCCATAAGGTTAAATCCATAGAGCGAAGGAAAATGAGTTCACTCTTCCGTGGAACACCTTTCTATCTCATTGACTCTTCGAAACAATTTTAAGTGAATGCAAAAGCATGCATGTTTGAGCTTATGCCAAACTGAAAAGCGGCGCTTACCACCTTGAATTCCCTCACCATCACGAATGGTTCTGGTCGTGTCTCGATCGCTCGCTTGTTCACAGTGGACCTGAGTGATCAATCACATCAGCTTTTCCACCCGAACGCCAAGTAATCGGATACGTTGGCGATGAGGATTTTCGCGACGGTCGAGGAACGGCATGAGTAGCCTTAATATCTCTCGACGCAGCGTGGCCATATCGCCGGTTGGCTCCACCAGCGTATGGGCACGTGATGTGGTTTTAAAGTCAGCGAACCGAACGGTCAGAACGACAGTCCGAAACGACCGAAACCCCTCCTGCTGCAACCGATCCATCACGCCATTTCCGAGGAGTTCCAGTTCCGTGAGTAGTCGCTGACTATCGAGCGTATCGGCCTCGAAGGTGTGCTGCTCACTGATCGACTTGACCTCCGCATATTCCTCAAGCGGAGTGGTATCTCGGCCGCGAATCTTTTCATAGAGGTCAACTCCGCGTTTCCCAAGCAATTCATCGAGTTGCAACACCGTCAACGCTTTCACATCCTGTACACACCTGAACCCTTGCCTCGCAAGCAGGGCCTCCGTCTTAGGGCCAATGCCAGGGATGGCCCGCAGCGGAAGCGGTGCGAGAAACGACTCGGCGTCCTCCTCACAGACGACCGTCAGCCCATCCGGCTTAGACATCCCCGATGCGATTTTGGCGATCAGTTTGTTCGGCCCGATGCCGACTGAGGCTGTCAGCCGTGCCGCAGCATAGATCGCAGACTTCAACTCTCGAGACAGCAATGCTGCAGCTTGATAGGATTCGGTGAAGCTTAAGTCGCCATAGGTTTCATCGATGCTCGCCGGCTCAACGACAGGAATGAATCGCCTGACGATACCCATGATTTCTTCCGAGACACGCGCGTACTTGGGCATATCAACCGATACAAAGGCAGCCACTGGCTTCCCAGCCTGACGTGCAGCCTCTGACAACCGCCACGCGACGGAAATCGGGGTCGCAGAGTGAATCCCGTACGTACGCGCCAGATAGTTCGACGTGGACACGACTCCACGCCCTCTCCCACCCAGAGGGTCTGCCCCGACTACCAGCGGGATACCTCGAAGGGCGGGAGTATCCCGCTCCTCAATCGCAGCGAAGAACGCGTCCATGTCTAAATGGGCGATAATCCGAACCATCTTCTTTCCCACTTGATAAGAAGAATCCCGCTAGTTTCCCGGTAGATTTTTCTGATGGACCTGACGTACAATTTCCCCCCAGCGTGACCCTGTACGTTCACAGAGACGCCTTGACTACTGGGGCTGACAGACCATAACGAAAGGTACCTCTCATGGCCATCCGCTGGTTTAACGTAATCGGATTTGTGATGCTGTTCAGCGCCCTCTTCTTCAATGAGATCGTGTACCTCAACGTGTGGTATGATTTCAATCTTTCCACAATATTCCCAGCAGTTATTTATCTCGCAGTTGGAGTATGGCTTTCCTTGCGGGGAGAATCGACTTACCAGGAAGCGTAAATATGAGTTGGATCACTCATAATGCTCAAGGCTCACAATTCTTGGGTGTAAAGCAAGGTTGTGAACAGCAGTTCATTATCAACAGGGGCCCAATTTCTGGGCACATACCATCACCGAAAGGAGACAACCCATGGGCATGAGTTTCATCAATTGGATTGGGTTTGTGATGTTGGTCCTGGGTCTTATTCTGAACGAGCTATTCCTTGGGATGAACGCATGGTATGAGCTCAACCTCGGGGCCATCATCATCGGTATCGTGTATCTGGTGGTTGGAGCCTCATTGTCTCTCTGGCCAAATGCCAGCGACACAACCGCCTGATCAATATCTGATTCAGAATCTTGCTTACGAATCCATAGGACATGGGGAGGGCTTGATCTCTCCCCCCTCTCATTTTGTGAACCGTGCTCGTCTCCTGGGAATCGGACAACCCCTAGTCATATCCATTCGCTGCTTCACGTCCCCCTTCTCGCGGGAAGACGCACCAAATACCCGTGTCTATCCACCTGCAGCAAATCTTGCCCTCGGACACCGGCACATTAAGTCGGACCTTGAAGGCGCAGCCACAGGCTACCACCAGTCGAGGCCACCGCACATCAAGAGTTGATCTCCCTAGACGAATCCACTACCATCGCAGTGAACGTGAGCCAGATGAAAGATTCGGTGCAACCCGAGTAGGGAACGTACGACCGTGCCGGTAGAGTCCCATGGCTTCCCGGGCACGAGCACTAATCATCACGATCCCACTCTCAAACCAGAGGAGGCGAATCATGGCAGACAAACAGTACAAACAACTCGGCTGTCTGGATGTGCAACCGTCCGGCGGCTGCGGGTTCCAAGTACGGGCTGAAACGGAGGCGGAGCTGATGCAGCTCGTCGCCACTCACGCGAAGCAATGCCATAAGTTGGACTCTATTCCCCCGGAGATGGCGACGAAAGTTCAGGCAGCAGTACAAACAGTGACCGTCAAGGTCTAGCCCGCACTTCGTAGTAAGTGAGAGCCCCCCGCCTCATCTGCTGGTGGGGGGCCTCATTCATCATCGCCTTGTGGAGAAAGGACCACGTATGGGATGGAAAGGACGACTCGCTTGTATAGGCCTGCTCCTGTTAAGCACGAGCGGCTGTAGTTACCTCTTTTACCCTCATGCCAAGGAATTTACCGCAAAGGCAAAGGGTACAACCGGCGTCGAAACACTGATCAACTTGACAACGATGGCGGAAGCGACCGCCCAGAAGGCAAAAGGCGGCAAGGGAGTCGACCAGCCGTTCGACGACCTGCACAATCAGTTTCATGCCATCGACGATAATGTCTGCAGCGTCGACAAATCTACCAGAGAACAGCCGGCCTATGCCTTAGCCGTCACACACAACAAGGAACTCGTGACGATCTTCAAGCGGCTCTGGAAGTTCAAGGATGATCAACCGCAACGGGATCAGCATTTAGACCTCTTTGTATCCGAGCTCCAGGAAATGCGCCAAACGTTGCAAACCTTGAGGTAACTTATGTCCTCGCCATCCCCAGAACACGTGATCGAGAACCAACGGCAGGATTGGAACCGTGTCGCCGGCGGCTGGGAGAAGTGGGATCGCTTCTTCGATGAACAAATGGCATTCTTGAATCACCGGCTGGTCGCCGATGCCCGGGTACGGTCAGGCATGCACGTGCTTGATCTCGGATCAGGGACCGGCTATCCCGCACTGCTCACTGCTCAGGCAGTTGGCACAAAAGGTCAGGTGGTTGGAATCGATCTCGCCGCGCAGATGCTTGACGCCGCCAAACGAAAAGCCGCTTTGCTGAACCTCTCCAACGTGACCTTTCAAACCGGCGATGTCACATCCTTGCCGTTTGAGCAGACTTCGTTCGATGCGGTCACGACCCGCTTCTGCCTGATGTTCCTGCCGGAAATCCCAAAGGCCGTGGTTGAGATCGCCCGTGTGCTCAAGCCGAAGGCCTGGTTAGCTTCCGCAGTCTGGTCTGCTCCGGACAAGAACCCTTATCTCAAGATACCCATCGACATCATCAAACAATTCGTTGAGATTCCACCACCAGATCCCACAGCGCCAGGCATTTTCCGTTTGGCAAAACCTGGGGAACTCGCCGGCATGCTGCAGCAAGCTGGATTCGTCGACATCTCTGAACACGAATTTCTCGGTGATGTCCAATTTTCAAGAGCAGAGGAATATTTCTCTAGCCTCATGGATATCGCCGCGCCAATTCAAAATCTTTGGACCAAACTAAACCTGACGCAACAGACCGAGGCAAGAGACCGAATCATCCAGACGGCTGGACAATACCGAAACGGATCGGTCATCGCCTTGCCGATCGCGGTACGAATGGTTGCGGGGCGCAAACCCGGATGAGGTAATGTCGTCGAAGAACGACGGCTTCAAAGATTTCGTCCTAGATCAGCTGGCCGCTCTTCGCGGTCTAACCTGTCGAGCCATGTTCGGCGGATACGGCCTCTATCATCGATCCACGTTTTTTGGCATCATTCATAAGGGTCGTCTCTACTTCAAAGTCACCACAAGCACCCTCTCCCGCTATAAAGACCTTGGCATGAAGCCGTTTCGGCCAAACGCCAAGCAGACGCTGAAATCCTTCTACGAGGTACCGATTGATATCCTTGAAGACGCGGAAGTTCTGACCCAGTGGGCAACCGAGGCTGTCGAGAGGTGATCCTCGATATCACAGGTTCTCTGGACCATCGGCCATTAGACCAGACAGATCGATGAGTTTGTCGTACTCCTGAAGGTGCATGGCATTCAGCGGCTCATCGACGTTCGGACGGTTCCCCGCTCACGACACAACCTGCGGTTCAACACCGAGGCGTTGGCAACGAGCTTGGCTAACGAAGACATCAGCTACCGGCGTACAGCTTGCCTCGGTGCGTTAAAAAAACCTCGCAAGGATTCCATCAACTGCGGGTGGCGCAATGACAGTTTTCGCAGCTACGCCGATTGCATGCAGCAGCAGGCATTCGCGAGTGTTCTCGAAGAGCTGATGGCTGACAGCCAGGAGTTGAGGACCGCCATCATGTGCGCCGAGGCCGCATCCTTGCGATGCCATCGACCTTTGATCGCAGACGCTTTAGCGACCAGAGACTGGCAAGTCAGACATATTCTGTCGGAAGCGAAAGCAGACCGACATCAGCTCACATCCTTCGCCATTCTGGAGAATGGGCTGTTCCGCTACCCCGATCAGAATACTCATCCTCAGCTGTTCCCATAGCTTGATTTGGCCGAGCGCAGCATATGCATATTGACAATTGCAGTGTTTCTGCATTGACAATTAATTGACAATATGACACCGTTTCCGCATGAAACCCAAACAGCAGATCCTTACTTTCCTCTCTCGTCGACCATCTGCGTCAGGAGGAGAACTACGGGCACATCTCAAGCTCAGCCGGCAGGCCTTGAATCTCCATCTTCGAGGCTTACTAGCAGACCATAAGATCGTGAAGTCCGGAATGACCCGGGGGGCCAGCTATATGCTGGCGAACCGAGCAGCTCAACCCGTGACGCTGAGTCGGTCACTGGCAACAAAGGACTGCGATGAAGATCGCGTTTGGACCGAAGTGGAGGCCCGACTGCAACTCAAGCGACTGCTCCGTTCGAATGGACTTTTGATTCTACGCTATGCCTTTACTGAAATGCTCAATAATGCCATCGACCATTCGCAATCCGACCGGTGCATGGTTAGGATTGTTGTCGGCCCAACTTTCGTGTCGTTTGAAATTCGAGATTATGGAATCGGCGTGTTTCATTCCGTTGCTTCAAAGTTCCATCTTCCAGACGAGGAAGCCGCACTCATTGAACTCATGAAAGGCAAAACAACGACCATGCCGCAAGCGCATACCGGTGAAGGAATTTTTTTCACGTCACGCGTCGGTGACACCTTCTCGCTGAAGTCTCACCGTATCCAAATCGAATGGAGTCGTGCAAAGGACGATGTTTTTGTTTCGCAACCACGCTTCACGCGAGGAACCCTCGTGCAGTTTTCGGTGCAGCGGAATACCCGCCAGGCACTGGAAGATGTGTTCGGGGAATTCGCCCCTCAGGAATATGATTTCCAATTCCAGAAGACCAACGTACTGGTCAAGCTTCTGCAACCTGACTATGTCTCACGTTCAGAGGCGAGACGCCTTGTGGCGAACTTGGAAAAGTTTCGCGAAATCGTCTTTGACTTTCGCGACGTGCGCTCTGTGGGACAAGGTTTCGCTGATGAAGTGTTCCGCGTTTTTGCAAACCGCAATCCCGGCATTGTGCTCAGACCTGAGAACACAAACCCAGCCGTCATGGCCATGATTCGGCACGTGAGTCGAGGGGCTCCTAACGGAAATCAGGCTCAATGATTACCCGTCACAGCTCGACCAATCAAAGGAAAGGCAGACCTCTACGATATATCTGGCCCACACCTCGCTACAGTTATTGCAGGCAAAAGATCTTCTCCACGAGGAAGGAATAGTGAGACAACTAAGAAAAGCAGACCAGTTGTCACAAGAAGCACACCTATTTCAAAAAACCATTCAAGTCTGCAAGATTATGAAAAAGGCTCAGGTCTCGATTCGGGCTCACACCGATCCCTATCGGAAAACAAAGCAGCCCAGCAGCAGACACACCTACGCCTATTATTCTCACCAGCCTTTAATACCCATCCATCGCGTATTTCATTAATGAGAAGGCAAATTTGCGAGATTTGACTTTCCTGTCTACTCTTCCTGATTTTCTATACGCTCTTGAACTTGGTGAGCTTCGCAAACAAGATGGCGGTGAAGGGAAGAGCCAGGCCGATGAGGAGCTGCACGATAAGGAGTTCCCCCAGCTGGCTATAGTCGGCTGGAGTTTGAATCGCACCGGTGGCTTGGTCACGGACTGCTCGCGTAACAACAAACATCTCATTGAGATACTTTGTGCCTAGCTGGCCCAGCGAGAGTGCCAGGTTCGTGAAGGAGGCCATCACGGCGAAGAATGTGGCCTTCAGATTCGCCGGAGCCGAGTTGGCGATCCAGGCCAGCATCGGAATCATGGAAATCTGGACGAGTGGTGATTCCAAAGCCGTATCGACCAGGGCAATAAACCTCGCGTCAACGATTCCACCGGTGAGGCTTGCCGTCCATTCGTGCAGTCCATAGTACAACCCTGCGATCGGCAACGCGAGAATCGTCCCCACGATGGTCAAAAACCCGACCACGTAGGCAATCGACCGCTCGGCCATGAAACGCCGAAACACAAACATGCCGACCAGCGCCACGATGCCGCCGATGAGCGACAGCACCGAGAGAAACTGTTGATCGAATTTGAGATCGTCGATCATCCACCACGTCGCGCCAGGGCCAGACCCGGGAATTGCCCGCAACGAAAAGACGACCGCTGCCGTGCCGACCAGCGTCAACCGCTTATCAGGCTCCAGCTCCCGCATGAGCCGCGACATCAAGAACAGCACGATGGTCATGGAGCCGGTAAATACGATCTCCTCCCGGTATGGGAACCCGCCGAGGCCGACCGTCAACGTGAAGAGCACGAAGGCCATGCTCCCGCCGAGAATCCACCAATTGGGTCTCGTCGGTTCCGACTCCGCGTCGCGCACCTCCACCATTTGCCCCGCCTGCTCTGACGAGAATCCTTGTTGAATCAGCCGGTGTTTGTGTTGACGATTCAGCCACCAGGCCAACCCCACACCAAGCACCGAGACGAAAGGGATGACCATGGCCATCATATAGATGCGTTTGTAGAGCTGAATGAGGTCGGCCTGCGGCATCCCCTCGGTTCCGCTGAAAACATAGACGTTGACCAATGCGACCGTGATCCCGCCGCCGACGATTGCGACACGACCAAGCGTCTGCATCGTCGTGTGCATCAACTTGCGGGTCTGATCATCAAAGACTCGCCCCTGGTCGTCGACACGGGGAACCGCCTCGACCGTCATGGCATCAGCCACGGCATCCTGAACGACATACCCGATGGGGGCCAGCAACACGCTGATCACATACCACACTTCTGCCGGGAGGATGGCCGTCATCATCTCACGGTCGCCGATCAACAGCGCCATGATCCCCAGACTGACCGTGAGCAGTCCGGCCCCCAACCCAACCAGCCAACTCTTCCACCGCCAGAGCAGATCGACCGTATGGCCGATCGGCATCTTGAGCGCCCAGGGAATCCCCGCCCAAAATCCCAGTGCAGCCAGAAATGATGCGGATAAACCAAGATAGTCTTTCACGAAAAATGTGCCGACAATCCCGGTGAGCCCAGAAATCCCGTAGGCGACATAGACCATCAGCGGCGGGAGGTATGACAGCCGCATGTCACGGCCAAGAGACAAAATATTGCGATCAATCCACTGCGCGATTGACATACGCCTCGCTAGAAAGAGATGCCACGCCGTTGACGACGCGCGACGAGAGACTGCACCTGTGCGTGCATGTCTCCAGCTGAAAGACAGACCCTGTCACCATGCCCGGCCAGCACCCATTCAAAACGATACTCGAGGAGCTTCTCGATGGATTCAAGCAGCGCCGACTTGTTCCAAATCAGACGAGTAGGAGCCTCCAGCAATTTCGCATGGGGGTTCCACCAGAGATGATCCCCGGTAAAAAGAAATGTCTCACGATAGAGCAATGCCATACTCCCTGCCGTATGACCCGGCACGGGAATAATCTTGAAGTCCGGTCCGACTCTGCTCGTCTCTTCGCCTTCAATGATCCGATCTGCAGTGGGAGCCGCCGCCACATCCGCCCGATGAATGATCCGCTTGGCGTCGAAATGTGCCGCATACTTGTCCGAGTCGGCCACATCATCTTGGTGCGTGAGAAAGATATGAGCAATACCGCCCCTTCGTTCGAAGGATTCAACAAGATGCTTGGTGTACCGAGGAGAGTCGATCAACCAATTCCCGTCCGGATGTTCGATCAAGAAACTATTGGCCCCGAAGGACTTCTCTGAATTGAAGCCGCAATAATTCACCCCATCCTTGATGGACAAGGGGAAGCTGCCCATCGCTGTTTGAACGAAGGCTTTGTCGTTCTGTTCGGTCCCGATGGCCCCAACCGGACAGGTGAGCAGGGCCTGATAGGCTTGATGAATTTCCGGTCCACCGACCGGCTGACGGCTGACAGCCGAGTACCTTCCGATCTCCTCAAAACTCGAAGGCGCGAGCTGGCGACAGGTGTCGCAGTTGATACAGGTCGCATCGACATAAAAGTTGCCGGGAATGTTGGAGTCCAGCCGTTTGTTTCGGTCCGCCATTACATGACCTGATTCGCCTGCTTTCCCCTATCTGCCGCCCGCCACAGATACCAGGCCGCTACTGTACGATAGGGTTTCCACCGTTCGCCATACTGAAATACCTGTTTGGGGGTCGGCATCGAGCGGCGTCGATAGGCAATCCGAAATCCGTTTCGCACACCGAAGTCATCTACCGGAAGCACATCCGGTCGGCCCAATTGGAAAATCAGCAGCATCTCGACGGTCCAGCGTCCAATCCCTCGCACCTTGATCAATCGTTCGACAATCTCGTCATCCCCGAGTTTCCGAATCACGCGATTCGTCGGTACCGTACCATCGAGCGTCTTGGTGGCGAGATCCCGCAATGCCAAGATCTTCGGCCTGGAGAACCCGGCAGCTCTCATCGAGCGCATGTGCAGAGCGAGAAGATCGTCGGGACGAGGGAACTTCCGTCCAGGGAAAAGCGCCACAAATCGCGTGAGGATACTCTCGGCAGCCTTGTCATGGAGCTGTTGGTGGGCGATCGCACGGACAAGGGATTCAAACGGCGCGCGACGGATGTTCGGCTTCAGCGTATAGGGACCGATGTCTTCCATCAGTCGGCGCATGATGGGATCGACTGTCGCCAGATACGCGACAGCGGGATCGCTACCCAATAACGGCATCAGCCTCAATTTCGACAAGCATATCCGGATCGATCAACCGCTTCACTTCAACCATGGTCGTCGCTGGTCTGATGGTGCCGAAGACCTCTCCATGGGCTCGTCCGATCTCTTGCCATTGATCGATGTTCGCTAGATAGATCCTGGTTCGCACCACATCAGACAAGGACGCACCGGCCTGCTGAAGGGCCGCTTCGATCGTCTTCAAGGTTTGAATGGTCTGCGCGTAAGGATCTCCTTTACCGACCAGCCCGGACGGGGTCATCGCCGTGGATCCAGACACCGCGACATGGGCACCCACCCGCACCGCTCGTGAGTAGCTGATCTTTCCCTCCCACGGACCACCAGTTGAAATGTTCTGTCTCGCCATGACGCCTCCAATGATCAGAATGTCCAAACAAGACGCCAGCAAGTGAAGGGGTAAGACGTACTCTGTTCTGTACGTTGACTCCCTAAACGACGCAACCTGCCTCGCGAAGCGGCTTCGGCAAGGCGGGGAACGACGCTGGCGGTCTGTTTCAACATCCTGTTACATGACGATGCCGCCGCCGGCTTGTATCGTCTGTCCTGTCAGCCAGCGCGCGTCTTCGCTGACGATGAACGCCACCACATCAGCGATATCATTGGGACTACCAAGTCGCTTCAGGGGGCTCAATTGAAGACCGACCTGGCGATACTCGTCGGTCATCATGCCGGTCTCCGTAAAACCAGGCGACACCGTATTGACGGTTACTCCTTTCGGAGCCAATTCCTGTGCAAGCCCTTTACTGAACTGCTCCAGGGCCGCCTTACTCCCCAAATAGGCCGTCGCCCCTGGAAAGCTCAGATGCGTTCCACAAGTGGAAATATTCACGATCCGCCCGCCGTCTTTGAGCACTCGCGCGGCTTCTTGCATCGCAAAGTACGGCCCCTTCGCATTCAGCGCGATCACGCTCTCAAAGTCCTCCTCCGTCGTCTGTTCGAGGGGCTTGGGCATAAACCTGCCGGCGTTATTCACCAGAATATCCAGCTTGTTGAATTGCCGCACGGTGTCAACCACAAGACGACGCGCATCGGCCACCTGGCCCATGTCGGCCTGGGTCGCGAGCGCTTTTCCTCCCTTGGCTTGAATCACCGTGACCACTTCCTTTGCCTTCTCCTCGCTCCGGTTGTAGTTCACCACGACAATGGCCCCTTCGTCCGCCAACCGTTCCGCGATGGCCCGACCAATCCCGCTGGACGCACCGGTCACAATCGCCACTTTCCCGCTCAACGATTTCATCGAATCAACTCCTCTGACTTCAATAGGGAATTCCCCATTGCCCGGAAAAGGTCCATTCTTCAATCGGACGGCGACTCCGCGGTTGAAGCTCCCGTTCTCGCAGTCGTTCAGGAAGAACATCCGGGTTCCCAGGATAGCCGATTGCGATGATCGCGACCGGCTCATACCCCGAAGGGATCTGCAGATCGGTTCGTGTTTTCTCCAAATCGAAGCCGGCCATCTGGCGAGCCATTAATCCGTGAACTGCCGCCTGCAGCACCAGATTCTGCGTGGCCAAGCCCGTATCATGAAACGCATGCCGATTCGGTCTCCCATTGTCCTGAAAATTCATGCTCGCGACTGAAAGCACCAAAACCGGCGCACGAAAGGCCCATCGGCGGTTGCCTTCCACCAGACAATCAAAAAGCCTGGTCCAATCCGCCTCCCGATCCTTCGTGGCCACGATAAATCGCCAGGGCTGTTCATTATTCGACGAAGGCGCCCATCGAGCCGCCTCGAACAACATTCGTAACAGATCGGTATCGACCAGCCGATCATCGAACGCGCGAGGGCTCCACCGACAGGCCAGTAATTCATGAATGGGGGGTTGGACCTGCCCCTGCTGATCCACGTTAAGACCCTTTGTTCTCATCGGCCGACGGATTCTCAGGGTTCCATCCGCCACCAAGTGCTTTATAGAGCTGCACGGTCGACGCCAATAGTAACCGGCGTGTACTCGTCAAGGCTAGCTCCGATTCGAAGAGACTGCGACGCGCCACCAGCACATCCAGATAGTTTGCCAACCCTCCCTTATAGCGAAGTTCCGCCAGCTTGAGCGCCGACTGTAACGCAGCCACCTGTTGCTGTTGCGCCTCGCCCTGCACACGAGCCGTCCGCACGGCAACCAACGCGTCTTCGACTTCGCGAAAGGCCGTCAAGACCGTCTGTTGGTATTGTGCCAATGCTTGCTTGCTTTGCGCCTCGACAGCTTCTTGCTGGAAACCCAATACTTGCGCGTTCAGCAATGGCGTCGCGATCGCAGCACTGAACACACCGAAGGAAGAGGGATCGGTAAACAGCAACGAGAGGGAGGGATGCGCCACACCAAGTAAGCCGGTCAACGTCACTTTTGGGAATCGATCGGCTTTCGCGGCACCGATACGCGCCGTAGCCGCGGCTAACTGTTGCTCCGCCACCAAGATGTCGGGCCGTCGCTGGAGCAATTCGGAAGGCAGCCCGGCAGGTACAGCAGGAGATACAATCTGCTCATCCAATGAACGACCACGGGCGATACTAAAGGGCTTCCGGCCCAACAAGACGCTCAAGTGATTCTCAGCTTGGATCATTTGCCGTTCAAGCTCTGCGGTACGAGCCGCAGCGTTCGCGCGCTCCGCCTCAAACTGGTCCGCATCGAGTTTTGAGGTCATCCCCTGACGCAAACGAGCCTGCGCGATGCGCACTGATTCTTCCCACGATTGCAATGTCCGCTTCGCAACATCAAGCTGGAGATCAAACTGGAGCAGATTGAAGTAGGCTTCCCCGACGGCGCTGACCAATTGAATGGTCACGGCGCGGCGGTTCTCCTCTTTGGACAAGAGCTCTGCTCGTGCGGCTTCATTCGTTCTTCGCACCCGCCCCCACAGATCGACTTCCCATGCCAGGTTTCCGACCAGGTAATAGTTGAACGGACTGGCAAATCCGGGAAAGAGGAAGTTCGCCTTGCGTCCGGCCGGGAGACTGGATGAGAGCGAGATGCCTGGAAGGTAGTCCGATCGGGCAACGAGCGCCCTGGCCCGGAACTCTTCGACGGTCGCCACGGCTCGCTGAAGATCTCGATTTTCCACGAGCGCCGTACGAATAAGTTGTTGAAGCTGTTCATCGTGGAGGAGCTCCCACCAAGGCAAGTTTGCCAAGGACGGCAGTTCGGATGAACCTTCGGCCATTCGGAAGCGATCCTCCCCGTCAGCCGAAGGCCGCTTGTAATTGGGCCCCATTGAACAGGAGAGGAGCAGCAATGACAGTCCAACAATCGCAATTATGCGCATGTTAGGCCTTCCCCTCTGGTGATGGAGACTCAGTGAGCTGGGTCGCCTCAGTACCGGTATGACCTCTACCCTGAGACCATCGACGAATCAAGACATAGAATAGGGGAACAAAAAAGATGGCCAGGAATGTTGCCCCAAGCATGCCACCCAATACGCCGGTGCCGATCGACTGCCGGCTTGCCGCTCCTGCGCCACTGGCAATGACCATCGGAAACATACCAAAAATGAACGCCATTGATGTCATAATAATTGGTCGGAAACGCAGCCGAGCTGCTTCGACGACTGCCTCAAGGAGAGGGCGCCCCGCCTCATATCGGGTATTCGCGAACTCCACGATCAGAATCGCGTTCTTAGCGGTGAGACCGATCAGTGTCACCAAACCGATCTGGAAATAGAGATCATTTTCGAAACCTCGAAGCCACACGGCTACCAGCGCGCCGAAGATCCCGAATGGAACGGCCAAAATCACCGCAAATGGCACGACCCAACTCTCGAACTGGGCCGCCAGAACGAGAAAGACCATCAACAACCCGATGACAAAGACCTGATTGGATTGTCCCCCGACCCGCCGCTCCTGGAAAGAAATATTGCTCCAATCAATGGCATACCCTTGAGGAACCAGCACCTCTTTCGCCACTCGCTCCAAGGCCTCCAACGCCTGGCCCGAGCTGAACCCGGGTGCAGCCGCCCCCAAGAGTAACGCCGTGTTGTACCCATTGAAGTGATTCACGGGATCCGGCCCGCTCTGGTATTCCGCCGTCACCAGCGTATCGAGCGGAATCATATTGACCCCGCGTGCACTCTGAGCCCTCACATAGATGTTCGACAGGTTCTGCGGTGTCGCACGAAACTCGGCATCGGCTTCCGTCTGCACATGATAGACACGACCGAACTTGATGAAATCGTTGATGTAAAAATTACCGAAGTACGCCTGGAGCGTATCAAAAATATCCGAAATCGGCACCCCCAACGCTTTTGCCCGCTCCCGATTTACATTAGCATAGAGCCTCGGTGAGGAGACGCGGAAATTAGTGCCGACCCGTCCGATCGCCGGCTCTTTCTGTGCCCGTTCGACGAACTGCTGCGCCACCATGGCGAATTTCTTGAAGTCGCCGCTGCTGGGATCTTGGATCTGAGCTGAGAACCCGCCGACAGAACCGACGCCACGAATGGCCGGGGCATTGAAGGCCAGGAGCAGGGCTTCCGGAATCTTCGCAAACTCTCCGTACGCCGCACCGACCAACGCCTTCGCATGGTACTGAGGCTCAGGACGTTCATCCCACAGTTGTAACGGGACAAACATGGTCGCCGAGTTCGGTCCTCTCGTCCCGAAGACGAAATTCTGCCCGGTTAAGGCATCGGTGGAATGCACCGCTGGAATCTTCTGAAAAAATCGTTCGACCTTTTCGAGCACCGCAACCGTCCGCTGTTTCGAGGCTCCGTCAGGAAGTTGCGCGATCACGATGAAATAGCCCTGATCTTCCTCGGGCAAGAAGCTTTTCGGCAATTTCTCGAAGAGTCCGATCGATGCGATCAGCAACAGAACGAAAACCGCCATGACACGAATCGGCCTCACAAGCAACGCACTCGTGGCCCGCGTGTAGCCCTGCTGAGTCCGGTTGAACAGGCGATCGAACCAATCCCAAAACCCACGCCGTCTCCCCTGGTGTGCTGTCAGCACGACACCGCACAGTGCAGGGCTCAGCGTCAGCGCGACAAACCCCGAGACCGTCACAGAAATGGCGATCGTCGCGGCAAACTGTTTATAGAGGGCCCCGGTAATCCCGCCAATGAAACCGACCGGAGCAAAGACGGACACGAGCACCAACACAATAGCGATGATCGGCTCAGTCACCTCGTTCATCGCCCGCTTCGCCGCCTCTTTCGCCGTCAACCGACCTTCCCGCATATGCCGTTCAACATTCTCCACGACGACAATCGCGTCATCCACCACGATCCCGATCGCCAACACCATTCCGAAGAGCGTGATCGTATTGATCGAGAACCCAAGGGCATAGAGACCAATGAATGTGCCGATCAGCGAGACAGGAACGGCCACGGTGGGAATAATGGTGGCCCGCCAAGTCTGGAGAAAGAGGTACACGACGAAGACAACCAGTACCATCGCTTCCAGCAAGGTCTTAACTACTTCCTTAATCGAAATCTCAATAAACCGCGTGGTGTCATAAGGCGTGTCGTAGGACACACTGGGAGGGAAATTCTTAGCCAGTTCATCCATTTGAGCCCGTGTGCGCCGTACAGTATCAAGCGCATTGGCGCCAGGGGACAACATCGTGAGGATGAACGTGGTCGGTTTGCTGTTCCATCGACCTTCGAGGCCATAGGCCTGGGCTCCCAACTCAATACGGGCCACGTCCTTGAGACGTACCGTTGAACCATCGGGAAGGGCGCGCACAATCAGCTCTTCAAAATCCTTGACCTCGGTCAAGCGGCCCTTGGTAATGATGGGGATCGTCAGCTCCGTCCCCTTCGGAGCCGGTTCACGCCCGATCGTCCCCGCCGGATAATCACGATTCTGCTCGCGGATGATGGCCGTGATATCACTCGGGGTGAGATCCAGCTTGGCCATCAAGAGCGGGTTCAGGATGATCCGCATACTGTAATTTTGCTGACCAAACACCAGCGCATCCCCGACGCCTTTGACGCGCTTCAGGTCATCGACGATCCGGAGCGTGGCATAGTTCGAGAGAAAGACTGCATCGTGCCGAGGATCGGTCGATTTGAGCGCCACCACCAGCACAAGATCGGGAGACATCTTCTTGACCGAGATGCCTTGTCGGACGACCTCCGGAGGCAGCTGCGGTTCGGCGAGTTTCTCTCGATTCTGTGTCTGGACTTGTGCAATGTCGGGATTCGTCCCGATTTCGAAGGTCAGCTTGATCGTGACGTGTCCGTCGTTACTGCTGGTCGATTCGTAGTACAGCAGATTATCGATACCCGGCAGGGTCACCTCGATCGGACGTGCGACGGCTTCCGCCGCAACTTCAGCACTGGCACCGGGATAATCGGCATCGATCTGGACCACCGGAGGAGTAATTTCTGGAAATTGCGCGATCGGCAGGAACTGCATGGCCAGCAATCCCATCACGACCACAACAATTGAGACCACCGAAGCAAAAATCGGCCGATCAATAAACGTATGCGAAATCACGGTTGATCCTTATTGAGGACGGGGAGGAGTCGACTCCATATTGACGGCAACCCAAGGAACGGCAGTCACCGGTGCCCCAGGGCCGATCTTCATGATCCCATTGACGACCACCCGATCACCGGCATTCAGGCCGTGATCGATGAGCCACTGGTTCCCCTTCCAATCCGATGCCACGACGTCTCGAATCTCGATCTTTTCCTCACGGTTCACCACGAACACAAACGGACCCTGAGGCCCCTGCAACACCGAGCGCTGCGGGATGAGGACCGCGTTCGCCTTCGTATCGCCCGTGAATCGGACCTTCACAAATTGCCCTGGCAGAATGATCCGATCGGGATTCGGAAAGGTGATCCGCGTTTGGCGCGTACTCGTTTCCGCCCGCAAGCCCGGCTCCAGGAGATCGAGGACGCCTTCCTGAGTATAGACCGTCCCATCCATGAGGGTGAGCCGTCCTCGCAGTTGGTAGTCTCCCGGATGTGTAATGCGCTTCGCTTCAATGTCCCGCCGGCGTTTCAGAATGAACGTCTCCGGCACATTCACGACCACGTACATGGGGTCGACCCGATGGATCGTGGTCAAGAGATCGGTCTGCGCCGAGACCAACCGCCCTTCATAGTACCGGCTGCGTTCGATAATGCCGCTGATCGGCGCAGTGATAAGTGTGTTGTCCAAGTCGAATTGGGCCTTGATGAGGTCAGCCTTCGCCCCTTCCAGGGCCGCATGGGCGGATAACTCTTGCGCGATGGCATCATCGACATCCTTTTGGCTCACCGCCTGCTCAGCGAGCAACGGCTTTACCCTGGCCAAATCCTGTCTGGCCTGGACGCCACGCGCCTCCGCCTGTGCGATCTTGGCCTTGGCACTGGCGACTGCCGCTCTAAAGGGCACCGGATCGATTTGATAGAGCCGCTCCCCTTTTTTTACATCTCGGCCTTCAGGATAGAGCACCGCCTTCAAAATCCCCGTGACTTGCGATCGAATCTCAACCGGACGGGAGGCTTCTGCTCGACCGATAAACTCCGGTTCATCGGGAACAACTTGGGTTTGAACCGTGACGACTTCCACTTGAGGCACCGGCTGCGCCGGCATTGAACCGGCCTCCTGTTTACAGCCAGTCGACAACGCGATCACCGCAAAGACAAGACAGGAGGAGAGTTGTGGTATGATCCGACGCTCTATCTGCATGTTCCCTACCTTATACTTCATTCCGTAACAGTTTCGCGGAAAGACAAACGAAGCATTGTACCCAGAGCCTTATAACGGCGGCAAGCCTAAGCCAGACAAGCCTCTGCGCCGATCGCTAGCATGACAAAGAACCCGGCATCACAATCCTGCTGCACAATCAGGACAACCTCTTGCTCCCGTGCGGCCCTTCGCACGCAGTCCGACGGACCTTCGTAATGTCCTCGACCAGGCACCGGGTCAAGCAACCGGAGGCCCGGAGTTCTACTCCCTGCTGCCACAACTGAGCCAAGAGCGCCTTGCCCTCAGCATCAACAAATGTCACACCAGTTAAATCAATCATGGTACAGCGCTGCTGAGGTTCAAGTACTCGTCGGCAATAGGTCCTGAGCTCCTCGACCCAGGGACCCGCAAGACGCCCTTCAATGACGAGAGACACTCCCTCTGACGCTTGGCTCTGCTGACCGGTGATCTTTAGCATGGGTTCATCTCGCAAACAATCGTTCCTTCTCGCTTCGCACCAGGTCACATCCCAATTGTGCTCGGCGATTCTGTAAGATGACCGGATCAATGACTTCTCCGCATTGCACACAACGTTTGACCTGAAAATCGACGTGAGCCCTGCCCATCATGGAATTAAAAGACTCCTCAATCACCATGAGACCCGCACATCTACTACAACATACGGTCTCCGCTGGTGCCTTCCGCCCTGTCAGCCTTTTTGCCGATAATCCCGTCGTCGCCATGATCGACCTTCCTTGCGTAAGGGTCTGTCAATAGACATGGCAATATCCATTCCAAGACAGTATAGAAGGTGCAACCTTGTCCAACCTGTTGAAATTATGATGAAGCTTGTCTGAAGAAAATTAGCGCTGTGGGGAGGAGAGCTCGGATGATCTGCCGACCTGGCGGCACGCTGCCGAACAATCGGCAACGTGCCTGACATGATCCTAAGGTAATGTATATGTCAAGTTCGGCCAGACTGCATACCCGATCGCTTGGCCGTTTTTTCCTTCCTGCAATTCAAAGATGATGCTGGTCTGGAAAGGGGTGGTTCCAGACATACCCGTGAATCCACCAGATCCGCCTGTAAACGTAAAATCGCCCACACATTCTTTTAGGTTCCCTGCACACTTCCAATGAGCATACCCGACGTCCTTGCCTTCATGCGCCACCATCGTGCATAGCCCTTCAATCGCCTGAGAGTCTTTGCTTCGGTTCATGTTCACGCGCACCGGGCAAGCCAGTTTCGATGAATGTACCACCATCTTGCCGCCGTCTTTATGACGGGAGATGAGGACTCCCTTCACGATTCCATTCACAACCTGTTCACCATTCCCAAGTTCCAAGAACTCGCCGGTGCCGCTCCAGCTTGAGCTGGAATCTCCTGCCTCAACAGTTTTTCCATAGGCCAAAGACCCCGCGCCTTGACCAAGCAAGAACGCCATACCAACCGCACACAATAAGTAATTGATTCTGCTCACGTTTAACTCCTTTCCCGATTAGTGAACGACTTAACTGACACCAAATTTCCTTACTCGGTCTGATACCTGCTTATCCCGACAAGTGTCAACCATAAAATCAGCCGGGGGAGTATACCACGACCATCTGATACTCCGCTGCACTACTTGGCATTCTCTCCACACTGGATGGGACACCCGGTTTCATCTTGGCCTTCTTTATTCTCCTGTAATGGCTTGCGTGCCCCTGACCTGCTGTCGGAGGTTACTCGAGCCTGGATTAAAGGCGCTGACCACGGGCCACCATACGAGCTATCTCATCGGCATTGCAGACATCTCCATTTTGAAGGTGAAGTTTCGATTGCGGTGTGAGCTTCGCCGGATGCCGAACGATTGCTGTTACCTCATGGCTTCGCTCCAACGCTTCCTGCAAGACGTCCGACCCTACAAAACCTGTGGTACCAATCAATGCGATTTTGATTTGTGCCCCTCCTTCATTCAACACTCACGACGTGGTACCGTCCGATTCTCAGAAAGGGTACTGCCGAGGTGTGTGCTGCACGGTGACCCACTGGGCAGTCGTGAACTCCTCGATAATCCAGTCACCGCCGAAGCGCCCGAGCCCGCTGTTCTTCTCACCACCGAATGGATTGTTCGCAAGATCATTGACGGGTTGATCGTTGATATGGGCCATGCCGACTTCCATTTTGAGCGCAAAGGCCAATCCTCGATTTTCATCCTTCGTGATGACGGCGCCGGTTAGTCCGGCGTCGGTATCATTGGCGACCCGCAAAGCTTCGGCTTCATTCCTCACCTTGATGATCGGCGCGACCGGGCCGAATATTTCCTCGCGCGCGATGGTCATGTTCATGGTCACGCCGGTAAACACATGCGGCGGAATCACCAATCCCTTTGGCTCCCCGCCTGCCATTTCCTTTGCGCCTTCCCTGCGGGCGGACTCAATATGCGCCATGATTCCCTGGCACTGCTGCTTGTTGATGATTGGTCCAATGACGGTGTCCGGCTCCTTGGGATCGCCCACCTTGAGCTTCTTGACGCGATTCACAAACCTGTTCACGAACTCCTCATGAATCGATTCATGCACGATAATGCGGTTGGCAATCATGCAGATCTGTCCCTGATTGATGAATTTTCAGAAGATGGCGGAATTTACTGCTACGTCTATATCGGCATCATCCAGGATGACGAGCGGACCATTCCCCCCGAGTTCAAGTGCGACCTTCTTGATGATCGGGCTTTTTATGCTGTTGATACCAATGTTGATGCCGACGGCGGTTGAACCCGTGAACGAATTGAGTCTGGGAACCGGATGCAGGGCAAACAGGGTGCCGATCTCCGAGCCTGAGCCGACGACCACGTTGAACAGCCCAGCTGGCAGTCCAGCTTCTTCGTAAATCTTCGCCAGCATGAGGGCGCCAGTCACTGGCGTATCACTGGACGGCTTGAGGACCACCGCATTGCCGACGGCCAAGGCCGGTGCGATCGAACGGTTTGAGAGGTGCATCGCGAAGTCCCATGGGCTGATCACAGCGATCACGCCCAGCGGTTTCTTGTACACCCGGCATTCCTTGCCGGGAACATTGCTCGGCATAATATGGCCGACCACGCGGTAGGGCGCGGCCACGGCCTGCTCCATGATATCGACGACCGCTTGCCATTCGATCTCAGTCTTGATACGGACGCTACCCGACTCGCGAATCAACCAATCGACTATTTCATCCTTCCGCGCCCTGACGATCGCATAAGCATTTCGCAGAACCTGTGCTCGCTCGCCCGGCGTCGTGGCAGCCCACCCGCGTTGAGCCCTCTTGGCCGAGTCAAATGCCAGGTCCAGATCGCCTTCGCTAGCACCCGGGATTTCCGCCAACACACTATCATCATATGGATCAAGGACCCGTATCGTGCGAGAAGAACGGCCCGTTACCCATCGGCCATTGATATACAGCTTGTCGTACCCGCTATAACGTGCAGGCGCGTGGGTGCTCATGTGACTCGCCCTCCTGTGAGACCACGTGGATCAACGGCGCGGGTGGTCATGCCCCCATACGGACAATCGGTTTGATCGTGATACCTCTCTCGCTGTCCTCCGCCGCCTGATTGATCTGTTCGAGGCTATAGAACTTCACCAATCTGTCGAAAGGAAATCGGCCCTGCTGATACAGTTCGACGAGGCTCGGGATGAAAATGTCAGGGATACTGTCCCCCTCGACGATCCCCATAATCCGCTTGCCGGTGGTCATGACCCCGTTCACATCGAAGCTGGCTTCGGTACCGAGCGCTGGAGCCCCGACGATACCGCACGTTCCTTTGATCGCTAAGGCATCGATGGCCTGGCGAAGCACAGCAGGCCGGCCGCTCGATTCCAACGTGAAATCGGCACCCCCGCCCGTGATCTTGCGCACGGCTTCAATCGGATCGGTCTCGCGACTGTTCACAGTATGGGTCGCGCCCAATTCCTTGGCCCGTTCAAGACGCGAGGGGACGACATCAGCCGCGATAATGGTGGTGGCGCCGGCAACACGTGCGGCCATCACGGCGCTCAAGCCGACGGCTCCGCCACCGAAGGCTGCGAAGCTGCTGCCAGGCCGAACCTTCAACGCATTCATGACGGCGCCGGCACCGGTTTGAATCCCACAGCCGAGCGGGCCGAGAAGTTCCAACGGCGCTTCCGTCGGAACCTTGACAACGTTGCGTTCGTGGGCGAGCGCATAGCTGCCGAATGACGACTGGCCAAAGAAATGGTCATGGATCGCTCCCTGGCTATCGTGGGTCGCGGTACTTCCGTCCTCTCGCGCTCCGCCGAAATTCAGCGCGTAGAAATTTGCACAGTAGGTCAAGCCCCCACTCAGACAAGGTCGACAATGCCCGCACCACATGTAGGTCAGTACGACATGGTCGCCCGGCGCAAGTTTTTTGACCGCGCTGCCGACGCGCTCGACGACGCCGGCCCCTTCGTGTCCGAGTACAACCGGCATCGGTACCGCGTACAGCTGATCACGGGCGACCATGTCGGTATGGCACATGCCGGTCGCGACGATCTGGACCAACACCTCGTCAGGGCGTGGTTCTTCCAAGCTCAGCGTTTTGATCTGAAATGGCCCGCCTTTCTTACGGACGACAGCGGCTTTGATTTGTCGTACCGGTGTATTCATTATGATCTGCTCCTTGATGCCGTCGGTTTACCGAATCCCTGATTTCCCTGGCGCCAGAATCCCGTTAGGGTCAAGCGCCTTCTTGAGCATCTTGTGGACGTGCCGTTGCACCGGTCCATAGGTGTGCGCCACCTTGTCCATGAAGGCCGTATTCGTCCGATAGGAACCGTACCCCTCAGCCGAGAAGGTCGAAATCAGTTCATCGAAGCATTGGTAGGCCGCCTTGGTCATAGCTGGATCTGTCCGGTCATAAAGCATGTCGATGATATGATGCATGTCTCGCATGCCGACGATGAATTCGCCTGTGTAATCCAGCCCGTATTTGGCGAGAATCCCCTTGGCAAGCCTCATCTGCTTGAGCGTTTCACTCCCACGCGCCTGCGAGACCGGCGCGAACCACAAGGAGCCACCGCCGCCACGCCAGTTGTAGAGATTGAATTCCCTCATGTCCATGCCGCCGCGCATCAGGACGGCCCGATAGCCAAATTGAGGATCATCGCCGGCCTCCTGCTCCGTGATGAACGTAGCCTTGCCGGATTTGCCGAAAGCTTCGGTCACGATTTTCCAATTCACGTCCACTTGTTCCTGCGTGCCATAAAGTGCGGCGGTGACGTTCCAGATTCCCATGTGATGGTCGCGCACGAGCTTACGAACCGCTTCATCTGAGATCGAGCCTGGCCCGGAAACATAGTCGCTCCGCTTGGCTTTCACCCCCGCCTCGTAGAGCGCGTGCGCGATCACGCCTGAATTGGGAATGACGCCATTGAGGCGCATGGGACGCATAATCTCCACGATCTCCACGACATCGTCTTCGTCCTGATATTGAATCATGAACGGTTTGTACACCGGCGGCGCCGGCTGGAGCCAGAACCCAAACTTGGTCACGATTCCGTAATTCGACTGCGTGAAGATCCCATCCAGATAAGGCCCATACCCCCACTTGAAGGCCTGCCAGGTATTGGACTTTGGCAGCGAGCCCATCCCGGTGCGTAAGACCTCGCCGTTGGCCAGCACCACTTCCATCCCACAGGCATTCATGAAATGCTCCCCGTAGGGGGTATAGCCGACGCCGCGGTCCAACGTATTGCCGGTCGGACCAGCAATGGCGGAGGGTGCCGGAAGGGACAGCCACAAAGGCAGCTGATGTTCCTGAAAGTAATCATACAGTTGCCGATAGGTCACCCCTGGTTCGACTAAGGCGTAACAAAGATCGGAATCAACCTCGAGAATGCGGTTCATCCGATGTAGGTCAAGGACGACTTGGCCACGCTCCGCCGGAGCCGCTGAACCATAACCCAAATTCTTACCGGTCGAGATCGTCCAAATCGGAACCTTGTACTTGTTGCAGATGGCCACGATCTTCTGGATCTGCTCGACGGTCGTGGCCATGATGGCTGCAGAGGGTGTGTGATTCGTCTCCGATACCGGCATCATTGTCTTCGTATAGGGTGCAAGCTGTTCGGCGCTCACAAGCACATTGGCCTCGCCCAAAACCCCACGAAATTCCTTCACGGCAGTATCGAAGATCTTTTCAGACACACCGTTCGGCAGTGCAATATATTTACTGGCCATGTCTTCTCCTCCCGGCTTGGGACTACTCAGCCTTTCTCAGTTTCTGCTAGAGATCCATCACAAACGACACGAATCGTTCCAGCGAGTTCAACCGATCACCGGTCGGCGATTGCCGCACAAATGCACGGCTTGCACAAGATTCTCGAACGGAACCGGCTCCCAGGGCCGAGACAGTCACGGCAAAGCCCACGGACTCGACCCAGCCTCCTGACCGCCCCCTGACAGGCTCACGCATACAAGCTTGCAGAGAAATAGGCTCCCATCCCTTAATTGAAGATTGGCCGATCAACTTGCATCCGTCCATAAGGGAGAGCCCTGAGCTGTGGAGATGGATGGATTCCGATTCGGCCCACCGATATGATGAAAACCCCGGCGCAGACCAACCGGACAATATGGCTGTTTCCGTCGGAGCATGAAGAAAATCTTCCGTAATCGAGAATCTACCCTGGTGGTCGTCTAGCTGCGACGCCAATACCCCTCCCACTCCGTGAGCGGGAGACGCGGTTGCCAAGGCATGGCGGAGAGAACAGGCACGGTCGAACAAGCACGCATGCGTGCCCATCGAGAAGAGTCGAACGCCAGCTGCACGAACCAGCTCAAGGAAGATCACTGCACTGGCATCGTCCATCATGGCGATCATCCTCGTCCCTCGGGACTGATCCAGCAGGGTGACCATCCGGTCCATGCCGGTTAACAACCCTCCTTTTAGTTTTACGGTTTGGAGCGCTTCATATGCCAGACTCGCACAGGCGGTGCCTGCACCGCTGGCGAAGGCTTCATCCGCGCCGGTGTCCCCTAATACCAACATGCACCGGCTGGGTCTTCGAGCAGGCTGGTCTGCGAACGTCCATGACGGAGCCCCCAGCGCCAGGAGAGCCCCGCTTGCCAACAAACCCTTCATCAAACTGCGGCGATCAACCTCCATAGCGTATTCCCTCCTTACTTGGCACCAGCCGATTTCGACACGTACTCGGAGAGTTGTTCCAATGAATGGTCATCGATTTCAGAAGCACGGAAGGCCGGCATAGCCCGACTGCCGTTTCGCACGATCAAGCGGATATACAAGGGATCAAGCTCACGACCACGCAGTATCGGCCCGACTGAGGTTTCATGACACAACGCACAGATCTTCGTATAGACCTCAGCGCCATCTTTCCAGGTGAATCCTGTCTGCGGGACTTCTTGCTGGTCGGCTCCCAGCACGCCCGTATGGCTTGCCATCACGCTGAGTGCTGACATGAAACCCACGCATGCCATCCATGTTGCCTTCATGAGGACCTCCTCGTTCAACCTCCCGTCCATAGACTACTTATCCCGCGAGCGGCCTCGACGCCCCTCGTTGCCTCTCAGGCCTTCGCCTTCTTGAGTCTTCTCGTCCAGTCGGCAAGGGCCTGGAGTAATTCCCGTATCTTTTGAGCCGTTTTTTTATCTGTCAACTTCCCGTCCGTATCAAACTTTTGATCCGCATTGGCGATCAGCACTTCTGGCTGGTTCAGCGGGAACATATTGAGAAACACAAAGATTTGACGCAGGTGATACTGCGCACGGGCGGTGCCGAGCATGCCAACCGAGGCGCCCATGATACCCACCGGTTTCCCATCCCAGGCGCTTTGGCCATAGGGACGCGAAGCCCAGTCGATCGCATTCTTCAACACCCCCGGGACGGAGAAGTTATACTCCGGCGTCACGATCAGAATGGCGTCCGCCGCAGAAATCGCCGACTTGAACTGCCGTACGGCAGCGGGTAACTCCCCCTCATGATCCTGATTGAAGAGCGGGATGCCAGCCAAATCAAACGTCTCAAGTGTGACGCCGGCAGGAACAAACTCGACCGCAGCCCTAAGGGAAGATCGGTTGTAGGACTGTTCCCGAAGGCTCCCCGCAAAGCCCAGTATTCTGATCTCGTCAGCCATCATGCTCCTCCATACAGATTAGAAACGCGCAGGACTCCAGCGTTAGCACGTCCGTTCCGCGCTAGTTCCTGAGCGTCAGCACGTACGCCAGGACATCTTGGATCTCTGCTTCATTGAGCTGCTTGTTCCACGCCATCATGGCGGTCTTCGGTTTTCCGTTTGTAATGATGTCCTGCAATTCATCGGAGGATTTCGTTTTGCTTTCTCCACTGGAAAAATCTCCGGCTGGAGGTTTCAGCGCCTTTCCGATCGGCCCGTCGCCTTTGCCCTCCGGCCCGTGACAGGTGACGCATTTGGCCTGATAGATTACTTTCCCTTTGGCCGCATCGCCTCCGAAAGCTGAGACGTGATGGCTCATTGAAAACATCCCCCACCACACAGTTGAACAGACGACCATAACTGCACACCAATGTGTCCGGGTCATCGCTTTCTCCTCACGCTGACGAACTTCTGCTGTTTGGGCATCTTGTGCTTTTCGTCTTCCACACTGCAACACTTCACTTTTCATCTCTGGGAACACACCACGTATGCAGAATAACCCGGTGACACACTGCATCAGTACTCAGCGGGTGTCTAATCTATCCGATCATCTGTCGACTCCAGCTCTCATTAAGCTGTGCATGATGTTTTCCCCCTCCAAGTTCGGCACTTTCTCACCTGTTTTGGTCAGCACAACCTCAATCCTCACGCGGCCTTTCTCATCGGAGGTTGCAGCGCCCCTTGGCGTACCTCAAGCCAGCGAGCGATGACGCCGTCCAGAGACCATTTTCCTCCCCCGATCAGGACAAGTACCGCACTCATGGCAATGACTAGAATATGATATTCAAAGCCCTCGCCCTGCTGCTGCCCGAACCAGTTCATAAAAAACCCCTGCGGCCAATGCACCATGGCAATCGCTCCGAGCATGATGACAATGAAACTGGCCGCCGTGAGTCGCGTGAGTAGTCCGGTAATCAGCCCCAAGCTGCCGAAAGACTCACCCATGACGATGAGAAACGCCACGAGCCAGGGCAGCCCCATTTTTTGTGTAAAGAACCCTATCGTCGCCTCGTATCCGAATCCCCCGAACCAGCCGAGTAGCTTCTGTGCCCCATGCACAACAATCACACCTCCCAGCCCGACTCGCAGAATCAGACCAGCCCACGACTCATCTGTCTTAAAAAATGACATGACCTACCTCCCCTCTACGATTGATGGATGATGGCCGTCGCCGACGTGCAACGGCGCTCACCATCGCACTCTTGATCAAGAGCGTTGTTATGACTGACGGCAAGGTGACCAGCATGCCGTACCACACGTTCCACAGAATCAAATCTTTCATGGTGCACCTCCTGTTTCCTTCCGATGATGCTACTCACATCGATAGCAAAGGACGTTCCGTACTGATGGATAAAGGTGCTACTTTGATAACACTATGAAATGACAAGGAACGCGGGTGGATTTGGAAAAAATAAACTCGAACGGTGGTGATGTGAGAAGGCCTATGAGCCGATGGTTCGTCACGTGACGATGACAATCGTCACTTCAGGAAACGAGTGCGACTGATCCTTTGCATGTTGAGCTGAAGAGTTACATACTTGAGGTCGAGCTCGGTCCCTACACCAACCGGGACATGGGAGATTCGGCCGATGGGTTGAACACCATACTGATTAGCACCGTCTCCTAATCCAGCGTCTGTCGATACCGCTTCACCCCAATCACCAACACGACGACGGCGAACAGCGCGATCTGCCAAAGTTGCAACACCACCTCTTGGACCCCGTTCCCCTTTAACATGATCCCCCTGACGATTCGCAGAAAATGCGTCAGCGGCAGCATCTCCCCGATCGACTGCGCCCATTGAGGCATGCCCCTGAACGGGAACATGAATCCGGATAACAGAAGCGAGGGCAAAAAGAAAAAGAACGAGAGCTGCATGGCCTGCAACTGGTTCTGTGCCAAGGTGGAAAACGTGATCCCCATCGCCAAATTGGCCACGATAAAGATGAGTGCCGCCAGGAACAGCATTGGAATATTCCCATACACAGGCACGCCAAACAGGAAATGAGCCGCCAGGAGAATGAGGATGACCTGGATATACCCGACGAGAATATAGGGCAACACTTTGCCGATCATGACCTCAAACGGTCTCGTGGGCATCGACAAAAGATTCTCCATCGTCCCACGTTCCCGCTCACGAGTGATGGCAAGACCGGTAATCATCACCATCGTCATGGTCAGTACCACGCCCATCAGCCCCGGCACGATGTTGTATTGCGTGATGGCTTCCGGGTTATAGCGGGCATGAACACGCAACTCGATCGGATCGTGGCCTCCAGCCAGAGGCTCGAGTGGCCCCCGCAGATCATGCTGAAGAGCCTTCGCCATCAAAACCCGTAGTGAACCGACGGCATTGCTCGTCGCGGCTGGATCAGTCGCATCGGCTTCGACGAGTATCGCTGGTCGCTCGCCCCGAAGTAGATCACGCGAGAAGTTCGGGGGAATGTTGATCACAAACTGCGCTTCCCCTCGCGACAATACGTCTTCAGCTTCCTGCTCAGTCGCGACCTCCCGAACAAACTCGAAGTAGTTGCTGTTGCGAATCGCTTGGAGGAGAGTTCGCCCCTGGGCGCCATAGTCAGCCAGCAACACCGCCGTCGGCAGATGTTTCGGATCGGCGTTGATCGCAAAGCCGAAGAGGACAAGTTGGATCAACGGCACACCGATCATCATTCCAAACGTGACACGATCGCGGCGCATCTGAATGAATTCCTTCACCACGATGGCCCAGAATCGGGAGAGTGCGAATGGCACAGAGATCTTCATGATGCGAAATTGTCCGACGACTGTTCCATCAGGTGGATGAACACATCTTCAAGCCCCGTGTCGACCCGGTGCCACACATAGGGACCGGTGCAAAATGCAGCCAGTGCCGTTTCCAGCGCAACCGGATCAGCACCACTCACATGGAGCCGATCTCCGAACGCCACCGCCTGTTGCACCGCCGGCTGTCGACGGAGCTCCACCGCGAGTTGATGAAGATGTGGCCCGCTGACCGACCAGGTCGTCAGCCGTGCCTGTTGAATCACATCGGAAACAGTCCCGTTGGCGAGCAACTTGCCATACGAAATATAGGCCAATCGATGGCACCGCTCGGCTTCATCCATGTAATGGGTGGTAATCAGAAATGTCAGTCCATCTGCAGCCAACTCATGGATCTGTTCCCAGAATTCTCGTCTGGCTTTCGGATCGACCCCCGCAGTCGGTTCATCGAGCAATAACAGTCGTGGTTGATGGATCAAGCAGGCAGCCAGTGCAAGCCGCTGCTTCCACCCACCCGAGAGTTGACCGGCCAGCTGCTCTCGACGACCGGCCAATCCCAACCGTTCAAGACTTCGTGCCACCGCAGCACGTCGATCAGGAATTCCGAACATGCGTGCCACGAAGTCCAGATTCTCCTCAATGCTCAGATCTTCATAGAAACTGAATCGCTGAGTCATGTAGCCCACAGCGGCCTTAATGGCGTCGCTCTGACGAATGACGTCATGGCCTAGACAGGTCCCGCTGCCTTCGTCCGCGCGGAGAAGCCCGCAGAGCATCCGAATAAATGTCGTCTTCCCGCTGCCGTTCGGACCAAGAAATCCGTAAATCTCCCCGCGACGCACTTGCAGCCCAATGTGATCGACCACGGTGCGTCTCCCGAACCGCTTGGTCATCCCGCTCACATCAATGGCCAATTCCTGTCTCTCGACGACAGCGGTCATTGAATCCCCCTGAATTGCACGTCCACCGGCTGGCCTGGATGTAGCTTCACTGCAACAGTCTGCTCGAATAACACTTCGACCAGAAAGACCAGCTTGTCACGACTACCCTGGCTATAGAGCATGGGCGGCGTATATTCCGCTTTCGGCGAAATGTAACTGACCTTTCCTGGAAGGGAGCCCTGCACGCCATCCACCATCACCTGCACTGCATCACCGAGCCTGATCGCGCCAAGTCTCAGTTGAGACACAAAGACTCGCACCTTGATGTGGTCAGGAGGCAATAGCACGACGACAGGTCGGCCTGCCGGCACCCATTCACCCTCCCGATACAACGTGTCAAAGACCAACCCAGTCTTGGGTGCGAGCTGACGCTTTTGCGCAAGATCCCACTCTGCCTTGGCGAGCGCTGCCTCCTTTGCTCGAACCTCCGCTTCGGCCGCAGTGACTTGATCCGTGCGAGAACCCAACAGCGCTGTATTCAAATCCGCGTCAAGCTGGGAGACTCGCTGCTGGTTTTGATCCCGCGCTGATCTAGCCCGGTCCACCTCAACCTCCACCGCCGCACCAGGTACGGCTGCAAGCCCTTCCTGACGCGCCACTTCACGGAGCGACAGCTGCAATGCTGCTTGCGCTTGTTGGAGCTGGGCCCGAAGAGAAGCAATCTCAGAGGGGCGTTTGCCCTTTCGTCGATCCTGCAGATTCGCCCAGGCTTGGCTCAATTTCCGTTCCGCTTCATCCCGCGTGGCTTTCTCAGAGGCTTGCTCAAGAACGAACAACGGATCACCAGCCGCCACCTGCATCCCCCGCCGGACCGATAAGGTGGCTAAGGCTCCGCCGTAAGGAGATGCGACATAGATATACTCCCCTTCCACATAGCCCTGGACCAGATCGGAGGGTGGCTTGTCGCAGCCGGTCAGGAGACTGAGCATGAGAAAGACCAGTGTCCAGGAGAGAAGCCAACCTGAAAGTTTTCCACTCTGTCTCATCACGTCACCACCTTTGCAGTGCTCCTTCCATAACAAGTCGAATGATCGATGAGTACCCCTGTTCCACCGTGAGCCCCAGCTCCACCAGTTTGGTTGGATTCATGATGGATTGGACGGCACCCAGCAAGATTTCGATGATGAGGTGGGTCGGAATGTCTGTCCGAATCACACCGGCCTTTTTCCCTTCCTCGAACAGTCCACCGAAATACCGTCGGATCAGCTCGCGGCGTTTCTGCTCAACCAACTGAAACAGTTCCGGAGTTTCACGCCCGATGTCTCGGACAAACGCCGGCTGAATTTCTGCCGTATGTCGCTGGACGCAATCGAGAAACTTACGGAGCGCAACCTCGACATTGGCAGATTGATCTTTTGCCAACTGTCCAAGATCCGACTCCACCTCTCTGAATTTATCCTTCAACACAGCCTCGATCAGTGCAGTCTTGCTCGGGAAGGCGACATAGAGAGTCTTCTTACTCATGCCCAATTCGGCAGCCAGGTCATCCATGCTTACGGAGCGAAAGCCGTGGGTAAGAAATTGTCGCCGCGCCACGGCGACCACCCTTCGAACGGCGGCCTGATCGACTGATGGTTCTTGCTGTTTAGGCTTTCGAGTCGGCATAAGTCACGAGAGATACCTTAGAAACTATTAAGGTACTACCAGTTTCCTCATATACCTGTCAAATCATTCGCCATGTCGATCATGGCCCGCAAGTTCTATTAGGACTGTCTCAGCTGACGGGAAGCTCGAATGTTGCGTTGGCTCTCAGCAGCCCGGCAAAGAGTTTTGAGAACAGACTGATCTCGCCCTCAACGCTGGTGTGTTCGAACCAGGCCATGTACTCGGCCCTTTTGGGCTTGCTCTATTTCTAGATTATTACGCTGTACGGTATTTATGGTTTCGCGTTCACTCGCCTCTGGGTTATCACGTAACGATTGCCACCCAACGCCCCGTCTGCACGGTTGGTTATGCAGCCCCTGAGGTTGAATCGTGAACCCTGCATGCTGCAGAAACACAACCTCCGACTTGCCGGTTAACATTCTCCTGACTCAACCATAGCAAGATTGCCCTTGAAGGCCTGGCCGCTACTCCGGGCGGGTGATGCCGAATTTCTGCATCTTGGATTGGAGTGTGGTGCGCTTTACGCCTAATCGAGCGGCGGCGCCGGCGGCGCCTCCGACAACCCACTTGGCTTCGTGCAGGGCACGCACGATGTGGTCGCGTTCGGCTTCCTCGAGGGCCGTCATGGAAGACTCCGCCGAGTTACTCACTGTCTGCAGCTCACCGATTGGTACTTGAAGGTCCGCACCTTGTGTCAGGATGACAGACCGTTCCACGAGGTTTTCCAGCTCACGGACATTACCAGGCCAGGTATACCGAGAAAGAATCTCGAGCGTCCTGGCAGGAACTGCTTGGATGTTCTTCTTCATGCGCAAGGCATAGTGCTGCGTGAAATAGCGGACGAGGGTGGGAATATCCTCGGGTCGTTCACGCAAGGGAGGCACCGTGACTGGAAACACGTTCAATCGATAGTACAAATCGCTGCGAAACTGCTTCGCCTCTACCATCGCCTTCAGATCCCGATTCGTCGCAGCGATCAAGCGCACGTTAACTCGGATGGTCTTGGTGCTACCCAGCCGCTCAAACTCCTGTTCCTGTAAGACACGAAGGAGCTTGGATTGTAACTCCAGTGGAATTTCTCCCACCTCATCAAGAAAGATTGTGCCCTTATCAGCCAGCTCGAATCGACCGGCTTTCTGCGAAATGGCCCCCGTGAACGCACCTCGTTCGTGCCCAAACAGCTCGCTCTCAAGCAGCCCAGTGGGAATGGCGGCGCAATTCAGCTTGATGAAGGTACGCTCGCTGCGGCCACTGAGTCGATGGATGGCCCGGGCAATGAGCTCTTTTCCGGTGCCGGTCTCTCCCTGAATCAAGACTGTTGAATCGGTCGGCGCCACGACCTCCACTTGTTTCAGAACCTGCTTCAACGAATCACTGTCGCCGATGATGTCCTCAAACCCGTGCTCAAGACGGAGCTCTTCTTCGAGGTAGAGCTTCTCTTTTGCCAATTTGTCTTTAAGATCAGCGATCTGCTGAAACGCGAGAGCATTTTCAACCGCAACAGCCACCTGTTGAGCCACTTGCTGAAGAAACTCAATATCCGCGTCACTATAGGCCTGTTGCTGTAAACTCATGAATCCCATGGCGCCCAAGCGCCCTCTCGCCGTGGTGAGCGGAACGAAGCAAAATGACTCGGTCCCATCTTCCTTCATATGGCCAATGACCTTTTCCCACCGGCGCTCCTCCGTCAGCTTCGACACAAGCAGAGACTGTTGCCGCTGCCACACGACTCCGGCAGGACAATCTTCAATCGCGACTTCGTGCCCGCCGACCAGATCCGCCGGCACGTTCGCCTGAATCGTGTGCAGACGCATGACTTTCTTCATAGGATCGTGCAGGGAAAGATCCACAAAATTGACTTGTACAACACGAGGAAGGCGCTGTGCCAGCTCTCGACAGAGCTCGTCAAGATCTCGATGCGCGGAAATGGCCTGCGCCACTTCCAGCAATGCTTGATAGCGTTCTGCCAACGTTTCGCAGGGAGAGGTGGGCGATCGGTCCATACATCAATCAGTATGAACCATCGCCCCATGGTGGCTCAAGAGGTGGAATAAAGGACGTCGCACTGAAATCTGTGTGCCGTCAGAGCTTCTGGTGCGTGCCGTCGCAGTAGGGCGGCGTCTTCGTGTGCTTACATTGACACAATGCGACTTCCTTTGTTTCGTCGACTGTAAACTCCAGCGGCTGGAACCCGGTTCCTTCATGGGCTCCATCACAAAACGGCTGATCCCTTGATCGTCCACAGGTACACCAATAATAGGTGCCTGCTTCCAAGGTCAGTACCTCAGGCTCCTTTGCTGCAATGCGTGGTTCTCCCATGATCGTCCTCCCTCCCATTGATTGAGATTGGCTGCGCGGCAGAGTATACCGCTTCATCACAAACTTCTCACCTCCCCTTCCATGGGCCAGGTTGAACCGCCTCGCTCCCTGGATACGCCTCAACGCGAGGACGGTTGTCCGTGTCCACAATAGAGTCATGTGACAGCGACATTTTTCCTCCTGTTTATGGTATTTACGTGCTCCCTATCGGCTGCGACACAACCCGTATTGGGGAAGCGTCTTTCTTTGAGGGATCACCGTGCAACCCAATCCCGTCTTCTTTGTGGATCTTGCCATCGTATTCCTAGCCGCCGTCGCGGGCGGCACCCTCGCTCGAATGGCCGGGCAACCGCTCATCCTCGGCTACGTCCTTGGCGGTATCGCCATTGGTCCCTTTACTCCAGGACCAACCATCTCAGAACCCCACGCCTTCGAGTTGTTTGCAGATATCGGTGTGATTCTCTTGATGTTTTCAATCGGGCTTGAGTTTTCCGTCAAAGAGCTCGCTCGGGTGAGATGGGTGGCCCTCGCGGGCGGACTGCTGGGCATTCTGTTGTCGATCGGGTTGGCCGTCGCGATGGGAGGCCTGATCGGATGGCCGATCACGCAAAGCATCGTGATCGGAGCCGTCACGTCCATTGCGAGCACCATGGTCCTTGTCCGTCTCCTTGTCGATCGTGGAGAACTTCGTTCAGTGCATGGACGGATCATGATTGGCATCGTCCTGGTAGAAGATGTGGCCGTCGTGGCGATGACCGTCCTGATGCCGGCTCTCGGCGAGTTTGATTCCGGACGGCTGCTGTTAATCGGTCAGGCTTTAGCAAAGGCCGTGCTCATTCTAGTGCCGCTTGGCTACCTGGGGGCCAAGGTGATCCCTCACATCTTGACGCATGTGGCCAGGACCCAGAACCAAGAACTGTTCCTCCTCGTCACGCTTGCCATCAGCCTCGGCACTGCTGCGGTCACGCAGGCGGTCGGATTGTCCCTCGCGTTGGGAGCCTTCCTGGCCGGGCTTATCATCAGCGCGTCGGATTATGCGCATGAAACGTTGGCTCGATTACTTTCGCTCCGTGATGCGTTCGTGGCACTTTTCTTTGTCACCATCGGCATTTTGATCGACCCACGAATCATCGTCGAGAACCTTGCGCTCCTTGCCGCGATGATCGGCTTGATTGTGGCCGGGAAATTCTTGATTCGTGCCGGGATCGTGCGGCTGTCCGGGTATTCCTGGGTGACGGCCATTCTCGTGGGGATCGGGCTCACACAAATCGGAGAATTCTCGTTTGTCCTTATCCAGACAGCCAGGTCGGCAGGTCATATCGGCAGCGAAGTGTACAATGCGACGCTTGCCGCATCGCTCATCACCATTCTGATCAATGCGGCGCTCGTTCGGTACGTGCCAAGTTGGATCGGTCGGAGGCGTTTGATTCGCGCTCAACTCGAGACAACCTGGCCCCCGGAAGGCGAGTCGCTCCATCAGCATGTCGTGGTATGTGGATTTGGACGAGTCGGGAGCTCGCTCGGGAAAGCGCTGGAAGCCTTTAATCTTCCGTATGTGGTCATCGACCGAAACCCGGACACCATTCGTCGACTCCAGGGGCGAGGCACTCCCTGCCTCTATGGCGACGCCTCGCACCGCGAATTGCTGGTGAAGGCCGGAACGGCAGACGCATCTCTGATTATTGTCGCGTTGCCCGAGATTGACTCCGCGGTACTCGCCGTCGGTCGCATGCGTGATCTGAGTCCCAAAGTTCCAATTTTGGCCCGCGCGCATGGATCAGTGGAAGCGGAACGACTCAGTGCCCTGGGGGTAACGGAGGTGATACAACCTGACGTCGAGACCTCAGCAACACTCATCCGACATTCGTTGAGCTGGTTCGGGATACCAAAGGACCGGATCCTGGATTATGTGGAGCAATACCGGCAGTCCATGGGAACGAAACGGCAGCCGAGGTAACCAATCAAAACGCTGATGCATTACTCTACTTCGATCGTGACTACCGCTTCGGCACCTAGCGAGTCATGATTGTGACTTGCCGCCACAAGTTTGATCTCGTGCGTCCCTCGGGTGAGTCCTTTGACCACACCGGCAAACGCCCGTTGATATTCACCGTCTACATAACAATGGATGTGCGTCGCATCCGTACTCTTTGACAGCTTGTATTGCACTTGGACGGAATCCCCTTTTATCACCGCTCCCTGGATTGGGCTTACAATGGTGAGCCTGCTGCTTTTGCCATCAGCCGTCCAACCAATTGTGCTAGGCCCTAATGAGAACAGGCCAACCAGCATGGATATGACTACGACAATACGAATCATTTGCACCTCAGCGAATGATGATTAATCCTACTCTCAGTAGAACCGGTCACAAGTCAGAGTTTGCCCGCCAGCTGTAGGCATGCACCGCTGCTGAAACTATAACTTCAACGCCTTGATCGGCGACACGACCGCCGCTGGATTGTTCTTCCACAGAGATTCATCCGCATCCACGTACAGCTCGACTTCGTTCCCATCGGGATCTTTGATATAGAGACTTTGACTCACCGTGTGATCGCTCATCCCGTCGATCACAATCCCTGCTTGCTCCACCTCACGCTTCGCCTGACGCAGCTCATCGAGGCTGTCACCGACTTTAATCCCAATATGGTAGAGCCCGCGGCGACGGCCAGGAGGAGGCCCCGGAGCATCACCGACCTGAATCAACAAGAGTTCATGATGAGTCCGTCCGCACGTCAGCGCAGCGGCAGCTCCGTTAAAGATTCGCCCCACTTCTTTGAACCCCAAGAGGTCTCGATAGAAGCCGAGCGATCGCTGAAGATCCTTCACATAGAAGACCACATGGCCAAGATAATGCGCTTTCATCTGACTCACCCCTTATAAGGAAGCGACTGTATCAGTAAGGCTCTAACGCCGGCATGCGCCAGCACAACATCGGGGCTTCGCTGCAGAGCATCGTAGTATTGTCGAGCAAACCCCTCGCCCTCTTCGGCCGGCAGCAACAGTCTCTGCGCAGACGCGAGTAGCTCTGGGATTTCATCATGAGATGAGACTTCATCTGATTCGCTGAGTTCATCGAGCCTGGCAATCAATTGAGAGAGCGGGCGCAGCCAGGCGAACCAGGCATCGTTCAACGCGAGTTGCAGAAACGCACCATTGGAGGGGATTCGTCCGTGCACGCGCTCATAGGCAACTCGCTCATCATCGAGCAAGGCCTTGTGCAGACGGAGCAGTCCCATAAAAACATCATCCAGGGAAGCATCCCTCTTTCTTCGCTCCCGCATCATACACCTCACCACCAACTCACGCTGTCACGTTGAACACGTTCCACTCTTTGGCACTACTCAAACAACGGCTTCTCCCGTTCGATGCCTGGATCAACCGAGTGGAATAAGCGCGCCATTTGTCTGACTCGCTTCATTCGATACAAGAAAGGACACCATGTCCGCGATGGACTTTGGATTGACCCACTTCGAAGGGTCGGCATCAGGCATACTCCGGCGATTCGCCGGTGTATCAATCGTTGTCGGTAGGAGGCCGTTGACCGTGACTCCAGACCCGGCCAATTCCAGGGCAAGCACACGGATCAGCGCGGCAAGGCCTGCTTTCGAGACGACATACGCAGCGGCACCAGGGAAGGGCTCCACCGCTGCTCGAGCCGCCACATGCACAATCCGCCCTGTCCGTTGCTGCAACATATGCGGGAGCACCGCCTTTGAGAGCAGAAAGGCTGCCGTCAAGTTCATCGTCAACATCCGCTGCCACAACGAGAGATCTGTTTCGATGACACGCCCCAATTCGAATCCTCCGACCAGATTGATCAGCACGTCGATCTGCCCGACCTCTTCCAGGATGGCCTCGACAAGGCGTCGAATGTCCGCTTCATTCGTGATATCGGCAGTCATGACTCGCACCCCCTGGGCCTCTGTCGCACGAGAGTGCCGATCCACAACAATCACCCGCGCGCCGGCATCCACACATACTGGGACGACAACCTGCCCCAACGCTCCTGATCCACCAGTGATGACGACGGTCTTATTCTGGAGTCGCATCAGAACACCTCATAATCGGAAGTTGCAGCTTCTTAACAAGAAGATCCGTCCTCCCCCTCATGAGAAACGTTCCACTGGGTGATGACGCGTGTGTCACGTTCGTACCCAAGCACACTGATCGAGGCAGTCCGGAGGACGAACAACCGGCCTGCTTCCGGCGGGAGTCCAAGCCAACAAGCAGTCAGGATGCGAAGAATATGAGCATGAGCGAACAGAATCACGTCGCCTTTAGCCTTCAAGATTTGATCGATCACCCCTTGGGCGCGGCACCCAACCTGTTCAAGAGACTCCCCCCTTGGAACAGACGTGTTCCAAATGGACCATCCAGGGTCTTCTCGCCTCATCTCTTCCGTCGTTCTTCCCTCATAGATGCCATAGTCCCACTCCAGCAATCCCTCGGCCAGGGTTGCGACCACGCCATAACCGGCCAGTTCGCACGTCTGACGCGCGCGGTGCAGAGGACTGCAGAGCACCAACGAAAACCGCCGGCCGGCCAAGGTTTGGCTCAGCTCAACAGCCTGGCGCTCACCCATTGGGGTCAGAGGAATATCGGTGCGTCCCGTATGCCGTTTGGCTGCACTCCATTCCGTCTCACCATGACGGATCAGCCACAGTTCCTGGCGTGACTCACTCATGACCTAACCTTACTCGCTTACGCTCCTACTTCTTTCCTGTATCGTAATAGAACCGTTCGTGAACGATCTTGCCGTTGCGCCACTTGGCCACCGAAACTTGCTCGAGATGAACCGGCTGGCCATTCGTAGCAATGAAGTCCATGGCGGATTCATAGAAGGTCACGTTGTCGCCGACACCCGAAGCCGTGACCGTAAATCCTTTCCACTCTTTCACGCCGCTCAAGAACTGTTTTTCCCGCTCAATGTTCGCCGCGAGCCCTTTGGTTGGAGGATTGGCATTGTCCTGCATCACGGTGTCGTTGTCGTAAAACTCGCTCATGGCATCGATGATTTTGCCTTGCCGGATGTAATCGAAGAGATTATTCAACCGCTGTTGTAGATCAGTCGTACTCATAATCGTTTTTCCTGTTGTGGGTTACGAATAAAAGCTATTCCAGCCTTTTGCACTTCTTGATACGGCAACAGCCAGACCAGCGACTCATCGGACAGATCGCCGACTTGAATACGGTTGCCCCAGGGGTCGCGAAAGTCGCAGCGGAAGTCCGGGTGGAGCTTCAATTTGTATTTTCTCGTCAACTTCCGTCGAACCTCTTTGATCTGCTGAGCATCGCGGACCATCAGCCCAAAGTGTTTGGTGCGATCCGGCTGCAAGGTCTCAACTTCAAAAATCGCCAGAAATTGATGCTCACCCAGCTTGCACCAGACTGCGCCTTCCCCGCCGCGCAGCATCTTCAGGCCGAACACATCTTGATAGAACTTCGCCGCCTTCCTCGCATCTGTCACTTCGATCAAGACATGGTTACAGCCATAGACTTGAACAGCCATTACGCACCTGCCTTTCCGACCACCGAGCCGACTTCGATCTCCCTGAAAGCAGCTAAGAACTCCTCAGGAGGTTGTGCCCCAGAGAGCACAGAGGTTCCGTTGATCACGAAATGGGGAACCGCTCGAATCCCCAAACGACGACCTGCGGCTTCTTCCCCCTGTACCTCGTTGCCCCCCTCATCGCCAGCCAGAAATGCCTCGATTGCTGTTCGATCAAACCCTACATCAGCTGCAGCTTGAGCGAGTGTCTCGACGTTTCCAATATCGCTACCCTCGACAAAATAGCGTCGAAAGAGCATCTCGACCATCTCATCCTGCTTACCCTGATGCCCTGCCAGCCAAATGAGGCGATGTGCGGCAAAGGTATTGGGCGTACGCGCAATCCGATCAAATGCGAATGGGATGCGCTCCACAGCTCCTGCTGCCGCAACGTGGTCATAGATCGATTGAGCTGCCTCAGGGCCACCGAACTTCGCTTCAAGGTACCGTCGTCGCTCCATCCCCTGTTCCGGCATCGTGGGATTCAGCTGAAATGGCCGCCAGCATACTTTTGCCTTCACCTTATCCACTACTTGCTGCAGCGCCCGCTCAAGCCGTCGTTTCCCCACATAGCACCATGGGCAGATCACATCCGAGTAGACGTCGATGCAGAGTGCTGTGGCTTGATCACTCATGCTTATCCACCCCTATCTGCATGTCCTCCCTAACGAGATACGCTTCACATTTCACGAGTGACGCGCTCATGACAGATGCCCCATCTTACCCGCCTTGTAATCCTCAACCGCCTGGACGAGTTCAAGTTTGGTATTCATGACAAACGGACCATAGCGCGCGATCGGCTCCCCGATCGGTTGACCGCTCAAGATCAAAAGTCGGCTGTCTTCACGGGCTTTGATGACCACCGACGCCCCGTGCCGCTTGCACACAATCAACTCCGCCTCTCCGGCATCGCTCGAGCCGTTTGCCGACACCAGGCCCTGCAGCACGAAAAGAGCCGTGTTATGCCCATCCGGGAACGAAAGCTCCGCACGTCCTCCGGTTCTCAAGGTCAGGTCATAGAGCTCGACAGGCGTCACCGTACGGGCCGGCCCCTTATGCCCCTGGAATATGCCGGCGATCACACGGAGATGACCTGCTCCGCCGACTAACTCAACCTTGGGAATCTGGGCATTCAGAATGGTCTGGTAGCCCGGCGCCGACATTTTTCTGGACCGCGGTAAGTTCACCCAGAGTTGGATCGCCTGAAAGGTCCCACCCTTCTTTGCCCAATCGGCCTCATGCAGCTCTTCATGCACGACGCCGGAGGCTGCCGTCATCCATTGGACATCACTCGGCCCGATCACCCCCGCATTGCCGGCAGAATCGCGATGGGCCACGGCCCCCTGGTACATGATCGTCACCGTTTCAAATCCTCGATGCGGGTGCTCACCGACACCGCGGGGATGCTCGGTCGGCTCAAACGCCTGTGGCCCCGCATAGTCCAACAAGAGAAACGGATCGACAGCCTGGTCCAGCTCGTTGCTTGGGAAGAGATTACGTACAGGAAATCCATCTCCGACCATGTGAGCTGATCCTGGGCGATAGACTCCAAGCACCTCTTTAGGAACCAGCGTACTAGTTGTCATGATGCCCTCCTTGCTCCTCGTCACCCATGCATGTTTCTTCCGCACGTACCGAGTCGGCGCCACGACCGTATTCGTCGCTCGTTGTTTGCCCTTCGTTCTTGAGTTGAAGGTTTCATGTTCAAAGTTTCACGTTCCAAGTTCTCGGACAAGATGAAACCTGAGACGTGAAACCTGAAACCTTTGTCCGACGCGCTTCACGCTTCACATACGACGCTTCACGAAATACACTGTCCAGGCGATCTCGTCACGCGTGACCATGAATGCCCCTGACTACACCATCCCTCGTAATGCCTCAGACAAGGTGACCTTGCCTCGCACGAACGTGGCTGGAAATTCATACCCAATCTCGCCCTTCGAGAAGGCCGTATACATTTCTTCAAATAATTTTGCCGCCTCATCGGAAAAGCCGAACGACTTGTACGTCGGTACCACCGCACTCAAGGGAGGCTGCTGCGTGGTGACCTTCTTGCCAAGGATGGTGCTCAGCGCTTCTGCGGCCTGATCGGCACTATATTCCTCCGGCCCCGCCAGTTCGACGACCGTCCTGCCTTGTCCCCCACTCAACAGATGTTCCGCTCCAATTCGACCGATGTCCCTCGTGGAGATAGTGTGAATCTTCACATTCGGCGCGACGAATGTCGGAAGAATCCCCTGCCCCTTTGCCATTCCAAGGGCCGGCGCCCAATTCTCCATAAAGGATGCTGGCCGAAGGATCGTCAGATGCTTCACTGCACCCACCAGCTTTCCTTCACCATAGTGGACGGCTCGGATGGGACCTGTGCCATTCGGTAACTGCCCACCTACGGAAGAGAGATACACGACATGGCTGACCCCACTCTTCTTGACCGCCTCAGCCGCGCGATCCATGCGGGTCTGCTGATCCGCCAACCAGGCCGTCGCTCCATAGTTCGGCGGGACCAGCAGATAGACGCCTTTTGCTCCCTCGAAGGCTTTCGTCAACGCCGACACATCATCCAACGATGCCACCGCGACATCCGCACCTTTCGTTTTCCACGCGGCTCCTTTGTCAGCAGAGCGAACGACAATCCGCACCGACTGCTTCCTATTCAACAATGTGTCCACTACCGCAGATCCCGTATTCCCCGTCGCCCCGATCACAACAAACATGATGCCCCTCCCTTGCTTCTTAAACCTCACTATAACCGAATAACCGACATTCACAGCTGCATGGTGATGCCGGTGTCAGAGCTTGTCACCCATTTCACGTCACTATCACGCCTCTACCTATTCGCAACTTGCATTCCAGCTCGTTCGCTCCAGTACGACACTCACTATCTTGTTGGAATGAGTAGAGATTCGTGAACTTGATGTCGCCGGGAAGGAGACGAGTCCTCTCGGTCTGGTGTCGGCCGAACGGCACGGTGCCGAATGGTCGGCGCTGATGCATCGACCATCTGCTACGCTTGATGAGGAGGAAGTCATGACAGTAATTCGTACGCTGATCTGTCTATCCATCCTTGCGGCGATGCCATGGAGGCCTTTCCTAGATCGTGCAAAGGCCTCAGACGACCTCCCCCGATCATCTCGTGTTGGACCATTGGGAACTCCCCGCTTCTCATACGAGCACGTGTCCATCAGCGCTCTACTGGCGTACCCGGATCGCTACCAGATGAGAGACGTCCGGCTGACCGGTACCATCACGGCGATGCAGACGGAAATCGTGACGAATCGGATGATCTGTGGAGCAGCTCACGAACGAACGGTGCTGACCGTTGAAGACAACAGCGGGCAGATTGAGGTGATCGACCAAGGAGCCTGTGGGAAGAATTTGAGTACCCTGAAAGCGCCGATGGTCAAGGTTGGAGAACAGATTGATCTGCTCGTGCAGATTATGGTGACGAAGAATCCAGAGTCCCGAGAAGCAGTAGTGGAAGCAACGGTACGGTTCCTGGACCGTGTGCGGTACTGAATGCCTTGCCCTAGCGGACGGTTACTCCCAGCCGCTGACTTCGTACCCTTTGTCCTTCAAACACTTCGTCACAGCCTCAGCATAGGGCGGATCCGGTTCCAGCGGTTTGAATGTTCCGCCGAGGAGTCCAACGATGAAGCCTAACCCGCTACCAGCGGCGGCTCCGATCGCTATTCCGGGCAAGCCTCCGACTACGCCAGCCGATGCGCCGACCGCTCCCCCCAAGGTGAGTCCAAGTACCGCCCCTGTTGCAGCATTGGTACTGTGGTTAGTCCCATGCTGCAGTCCGGACTGTTCAGCTCGCTGCCGACAGGAGGCAATCTCCTGCTGAGCCACCTGCCTGCCGTACATATGGAGTTGTTTGTTAGAACGTAAGGTCGGCTGCGGTCCGGTGCAGGCCGAAACCGCGAGGAGCAGCAGCATGGCAATCAGCCGCTGTGGTGAACGATTGGCCACGACAGTCCCTCCGAAGGGTCAGCTTCCCTTTCATCACTTCTCACCCTTCCGAGGAAATGTCGAGAGTTTTTGATTTGTGCACCGCGCTCTCTTGTCACTCATCCTTCGCAGAATAGACGAGTGGGGACTCACCTGCGCGCATTGTCCGAGCACCTCCCATTAGCGATCTTCTACTACTCTTCACCCTTTAGGTTGCGTGTGGGAGGGGTTCCCACTGCGCGCATGCATCGAGCACCGCCCCTAGTTTCAATTCAGATAGCATCACGTGTGCGCGATGCGCGAGCATAGGAACTCCTTCCACATGCAACCATCCCCCTCACTGCCATCCTGTCACGTCATACCCCTTCTCTTGCAAGCAGCGATTAACGAAGCCGGTGTACGCCTGGCTGGGCTGTGAAGGACCGGCAAAAGCATGAAAGAGGCCGGTTAAGAGCCCCCAAACCGCTCCGCTGGCTGCCCCGACCATTGAGCCCAGACCGGCCGACGCACCGGAAATCACTGCGCCCAAGGCTCCACTCGCCGCGCCCGCGCCGGCACCAACGGCCGTATTCGTCGCCACACGCCCTGCTTTGCCACTGCCTTCCTCCGCTCCGGCGGATTCCGCCAACTGTTTGCAGTTCTCGATGTCCTGTTCTGCCACCTCTTTTCCCACTGATTCCAAATGTGCGTTTGGATACAGCACCGGACGTGCACCGGAACAAGCCGAAAGCGTCAGCGCGACGAAGACGGCACTCAACGTCATCCCCTTCATTGTTTCACCGTTCCTTTCGAGCCCTGTGGCAGCAAGCGAGCCACCAATACCTCTGCGGTGACTCCCCGGACACACAATCGCTTACGTCGAGTCTCCGCTCCTCCTTGAATCTGAATGTGTGTTCGAGCAAGGGAACACCGGTCGGCAATAAAGCGGATCAGCTCTTCATTGGCGGCACCCTGAATCGGGCGAGCGGCGATACGGATCTTGATTGCATCTCCGTGTACTCCGACACATTCCGTTCGTCCCGCGTTGGGCTGAACATGCACGGTCAGGAGCACGCCGCGCTCACTGTCTCGTACCAGGCAGGAGGTCCCCATGAGATGACGGATTCAGAAGATGGCTTTGACGAGTTCGAGAATCGCCCGCTGCATATCCGCATCATCGGTAATCGGACGGGCAATGGCCACATCACACGCTCTCGCGGCGGGAACGCCCTGTTTGATCAACATCCCGGCATAGATCAAGAGTCTGGTGCTGACGCCTTCTTCCAAACCGTGGTTTCTGAGATTGCGGACTTTTTGGCCGAGCTTGACCAAATTTGCCGCAATCATCGGTTCCACTTCCGCTTCACGCTGAATCACTCGCGATTCGATGTCCGGAGCGGGGTAATCAAATTCGATCGCCATGAACCGCTGCTTCGTGCTTTGCTTCAGGTCTTTGAGCACGCTTTGATATCCGGGGTTGTAGGAGATCACCAGCATAAACTCGTCGGCAGCCTCCACGATCTGCCCCTTCTTCTCGATCGGGAGGACGCGACGATCATCACTGAGGGGATGGATGATGACGGTCGTATCCTTCCTGGCTTCGACCACCTCATCGAGATACACGATGGCTCCCTGTTTCACCCCCACCGTTAAGGGCCCGTCCATCCAGACCGTCTCCTGTCCCTTGAGGAGATACCGGCCGACCAGGTCCGAGGCCGTCAGATCTTCATGACAGGCCACCGTGATCAGCGGTCGACCCAACTTATAGGCCATGTACTGCACAAACCGGGTCTTCCCGCAGCCGGTCGGCCCCTTGAGCATCACCGGCAGTTTTTGCTCGGCGGCAATGGTGAACAGCCCAATCTCCCCACAGACCTCGGCATAAAACGGCTCCTGTGGGATCCGATACTGCGCCACATCGATTTCACGTACTTGTTGCATAGCTCCACTACCCTTGGTACGGATGACGATCGAGAATCAGCCAATTACAGCCGGTCAATCGCTCATCACGATAAACGGAATAAAGTGCCAAGATCAAGCAAAGTGAAAACATATCCGTTTATAGTGGACTACGGTATAACCAATTGCAACAGGATGGATAATGCCACAAACACTCCACGAGTGCGCCACATGGCACAACGGATAACAGCTTCAGAACCCCTGAACAAGCTAGTGGAGCATCAACCTTCCAACAAAGAATAAGTGTTGAATGGCCCTGGACAAAACAGAAGATGCTGCATCCCCTGGATCGTGGAACAAACGGGCTACGGCACTGCTAGCTATCATCGGCAGGAAACATTGGCGATGATGGCACACGACTCAAGTGCCAATGATACGGTAGGATGGCAAATAAAACCTGACTCACCGAGGACCGGGGCATGAGCGACGAGCATCGAACAGCTCGATCCGAAGGCGATTCTGATCCACAGGAAACGGGCGAATGGTTGGACTCCCTCGAGTACGTACTTGCGCAACACGGGGTCGAACGGGCCACCTATCTGTTCGAACGACTCCGCGACCGGCTGGGCGAACGCGGCGCCCAGGTCGCCCAGCCGGTCAACACTCCGTACATCAACACGATTCCAGCCTCTCAACAGCCGCCCTACCCAGGTAACCTCGAACTAGAACGCCGAATCCGCAGCCTAGTCCGCTGGAATGCCATGGCGATGGTTGTCAAGGCCAACCAGCAGCGTCCTGGCATCGGCGGACATATTTCGACCTTTGCTTCAGCCGCCACCCTCTATGAAGTCGCGTTACACCATTTTTTACGGGGCAAAGCAGGACCCCAGGGCGGCGACCATGTCTACTTCCAGGGCCACGCTGCCCCAGGGATCTATGCGCGTAGCTTCGTCGAGGGACGCATCCATGAGGAAGCGCTCCACCACTTCCGTGCCGAACTCGACCCCAAGGGAGGCGGCTTGTCCTCCTATCCACACCCTTGGTTACTCCCTGACTACTGGGAATTTCCGACCGTCTCGATGGGTTTGGGGCCGATCCTGTCGATTTACCAAGCACGCTTCAACCGTTACCTACACGATCGAAGTCTTAAAGACACGAGTCAACAACGAGTCTGGGCGTTCGTCGGCGACGGTGAAACCGACGAACCGGAAAGTCTCGGCGCCCTCTCACTCGCCTCACGGGAACGGCTCGACAATCTCATCTGGGTCGTCAATTGTAATCTACAACGCCTCGATGGTCCTGTACGCGGCAACGGCAAAATCATTCAGGAGTTGGAAGCAATCTTCCTCGGCGCTGGCTGGCGCGTCATCAAGGTAATCTGGGGCAGCGATTGGGACCCGCTGCTCGCGAAGGATGAAGAAGGCCTCCTGGTCAAGCGGATGGGCGAAGTGGTGGATGGTTGGTATCAAAAGTATGTGGTAGAAGGCGGCGCCTTCGCGCGGGAGCATTTCTTCGGTGCCGATCCGCGGCTGCTCAAACTAGTGGAACACTATTCCGACGAACAGATCCACAAAATGCTACGAGGCGGGCATGATCCGCGAAAACTCTATGCTGCCTACAAAGCCGCCGTGGAGCACAACGGACAACCCACCGTGATCCTGGCAAAAACGATCAAGGGCTACGGTCTTGGCGAAGCCGGCGAAGGACGCAACATCACCCATCAACAGAAGAAAATGAACGAACAGGAGTTACGGGAATTTCGCACGAGATTCAGCGTGCCGGTGCCGGACTCGGAACTGACGTCGACCCCGTTCTACAGACCGCCAGCCGACAGCCCCGAGGCTGCATACCTCGCCGAACGCATTAAGGCGATGGGCGGTCCCATTCCGGAGCGGCGCGTCAACGTCGAATCGCTCAAGACGCCAGCGCTCGACCAGTTTAAGGAGTTTCTCGAAGGATCGGGAGAGCGTTTGGTTTCTACCACCATGGGGTTCGCCCGAATGCTAAGCCGCCTGCTCGGCATGAAGGATTTTGGGAAATATCTCGTCCCGATCATTCCCGACGAAGCGCGCACATTCGGCCTTGAGGCACTCTTCCGGCAATACGGCATCTACTCGCACGTCGGCCAGCTGTATGAGCCGGTCGACAAAAACTCGCTGTTGTACTATTTCGAAGCCAAAAGCGGGCAAATTCTGGAAGAAGGCATTACGGAAGCAGGTGCCATGTCTTCGTACATCGCGACTGGCACCGCATACGCGACACACGGAATCAACATGATTCCGTTCTATATCCTCTACTCGATGTTCGGGTTTCAACGGATCGGCGACTTGCTCTGGGCGGCCTGTGACATGCGCACTCGGGGGTTCGTACTAGGCGCCACTGCCGGGCGCACGACATTGGAGGGGGAAGGCTTACAGCACCAGGACGGGCAGAGTCATCTACTCGCCAGTGCCTACCCAACGATTGCGACCTACGATCCGGCCTTCATGTTTGAGCTGGCGGTCATTCTTCAAGACGGACTCAAGAGGATGTACCAGGATCAACAGAACCTTTCCTATTACATCACTCTGTACAACGAATCCTACCCGATGCCGGCGATGCCGCCGAATGCGGAAGAAGGCATCCGCGAGGGTCTGTATCGCTTGAGAGTCGCACCGGATCGTGCCAAGCACCGTGCACATCTCCTCGCAAGCGGTCCGCTGGTGAATGAAGCCCTACGTGCGCAGAGCCTCCTGCTGGGCTACGGAGTAGCAGCCGATGTGTGGAGCGTGACGAGCTATAAGCGGCTGCGAATGAGCACGCTCGAGACCGAGCGGTGGAATCTGTTGCACCCAGAAGACGTACCCCGCATAAGCTACCTGCAACGGACCGTTGAGTGGTTCGATGGCCCCTGCGTGGCTGTCAGCGACTATGTGCGCCTGGTTCCTCAGCAGATTGCCCCCTGGATTCCCGGCGGCCTCCTCACCCTGGGAACAGATGGCTTTGGCCGGAGCGATACGCGTCAGGCGTTGCGGCGCTTCTTCGAAGTCGACGCCGAGCATCTGGTCGTGGCGACACTCTACGCCCTATTTCGTCGGGGAGCCGTGTCGGCACACCTGATCACGCAGGCTGCAGGGGATCTTGATGTTTCGACCAATGGAGAGGCCCCTTGGCTCAGGTGAGCAAGGCTGACGCATTAAGAATGCTTGGTAGGGATATGACATGAAAGTCGAGCTCCCATTTCTTGCCGAAGGTATCGAAGGCGGGGATGTCGTTCAGTTGTTGGTGCACGAGGGGGATCAAGTACGCGAGGGACAATCGCTGATTGAACTCGAAACCGAAAAGGCCACCGTGCCGGTGCCGGCGCCCGTCGAAGGAACTGTCGTCCTTCTCCTCATTCAGCAAGGTGATCACGTGAAGGTCGGACAGGCGATCATTGAACTACAGGAATCTGAAGATAAAGCAAGAAAGGCGCAGACATCGGCACCAGAGGAGTCGGCTACCGTGGGACCGAATGCTGAGGCACAACGGGATCACCCGCAGGCCAGACCGACTAGGCCAATACCGACACCTGAGTCACCGGTCGTGGATCACAAACCTGCCGTGGTCAGTCGACCGCCAGCGGGTCCAGCTATCCCAGCCCCGCCATCGGTTCGCCGGCTCGCACGGGAACTGGGCGTAGACCTTTCACAGGTCAAAGGATCGGAAGCCGGTGGGCGAATCACGGCTGAAGACGTGAAAACCTTCGTGCGGGAACGGACCACACGCGGCACCAAGCTGGGGGTAGGGGGAAATATCTTTTCCACGCCCTATGGGTCTGAACGGCGAGAACCACTCTCCTCCACCCGCCGGAAAATCGCGGCGAACATGATACAAGCCTGGACAACCATCCCACACGTCCATCAATTCCAGGATGCTGATATCACCGATCTCATGGCCCTGCATAAACGGTATGCGCCCGAATTTAAGAAGAAAGGCGCCACGCTGACGTTGAGCAGTCTCTTCCTGAAAGCCGTCGTCCATGCGCTCAAACTGTACCCACAACTGAACGCGACCCTCGACCTCACCAACGGCGAGGTGATCTACAAGGACTACTACAACATCGGAGTGGCGGTGGACACACCAGCTGGCCTAATCGTGCCGGTTGTTCAGCAGGTGGACCAGAAAGATCTTCTGCAAATTTCGCTTGAGTTGGCCGACCTTGCCGAACGCACCCGCAAGCGAGAGGTCAAGCTCGAGGAGCTACGAGGAGCCACGTTCACAGTCAGTAATATGGGAGGGATCAGCGCCGGTCCGTTTCTGCCGATCATTAATCCCCCGCAAGTCGGCATTCTTGGTGTAGGCAAGGCCAAGATGACCCCGGTCTATCGTGACGGCCAATTTGTGCCACGGCGAGTATTACAATTGTGCGTCGCCTATGATCACCGTCTGATAGACGGAGCGATCGGTGCACGCTTTACCAACGAGATCGTCAAAGTATTGGAAGATTTTCAGGGCATGTTTCTGGGGCTCTGAACGGGACGTGGCGGAGGGATCTCGTGATACGTCCAGAGGCCGCGAGATACGAGACCTGCAGGAGGGGGTATGGCTGAATCGCGTTATGACGTCGCGGTGATCGGTGCCGGTCCCGGCGGCTATACGGCTGCGTTCCGGGCTGCTGATCTTGGATTACGTACAGCCTTGATCGATGAGGATTCACAACTGGGAGGAACATGCCTGTTACGTGGCTGTATTCCCTCGAAAGCCTTGCTTCATGCGACTCGCTTGCTCACCGACGCAGACGAGGCGGCAACCTGGGGCATTCATTTCGGTAAACCTCGCGTGGACCTGGAGGCCTTTCGTGGCCGAGTGGAGGCGATCATCGGCAAACTCACAAAAGGTGTACAAACGCTGGCCGGCAGTCGAAAGGTCGAGGTTATCCAGGCACAAGCCCGGTTCAAGGATGCGACAACCCTACAACTCTCTGGAGCCAATACGCCGTCTGAACTTTCGTTTGAGCACGCAATCATCGCCACCGGCTCAACACCCCTGATACCTGACTCGCTGAGGCTCAGCGATCCACGAATGATGGATTCAACGAGCGCGCTCCGATTACCAGACATTCCCCCCCGGCTTCTGGTGGTCGGCGGCGGCTATATCGGCCTCGAATTGAGCACAGTCTATCAGGCCCTCGGATCCGAAGTGACGGTGGTCGAGGCATTGCCACGCCTGTTGAACAACGTCGACGCAGATCTCGTGCGGCCGCTGCATCAGCGCATACAACGCCACTTCAAGACCATCAAGCTGAATACCACCATAAAAAAGCTGGAGGCACGCGAGGACGGTCTGGTTGCGACCTTCACGGACTCCCAGGAGACCAGTACCGAGATCTTCGATCGCGTGCTCGTTGCCGTGGGACGCAGACCCAGTACCGGCCGACTTGGGCTGGAACACACAAAGATCGCGCTTACATCGCAAGGTTTCATCCAAGTCGATCAGCAGATGCGCACGACCGAACCGAACGTCTTTGCGATCGGTGACGTGGCGGGTGAGCCGATGCTCGCCCACAAGGCGACACATGAAGGATTCGTCGCCGCTGGAGTCATTGCTGGAAAACTGACAGCCTTCGATGCCAGAGCAATTCCAGCCGTCGTCTTTACCGATCCTGAGATCGCCTGGTGCGGACTGACAGAAAACGCGGCCAAGGCCTCCGGGCGATCTGTGAAGGTCGCGCGGTTTCCCTGGGCCGCCTCGGGACGCGCGACGACGTTAGGCCGCAACGAAGGCCTCACCAAGCTCGTGCTCGATGCAGAATCAGGACGCGTCCTTGGTATGGGGCTTTGCGGTATCGGCGCAGGTGAGTTGATTGCTGAAGGAGTCCTCGCCGTCGAAATGGGCGCAGTCGCGGAAGACCTCGCGACCTCGATTCATCCTCATCCGACGTTGAGCGAAACGGTCATGGAAGCCGCTGAGTCGTTTTATGGTTCGCCAACGCATCTCTTCATCCCCAAGCGGTCATGACGTGCCCACGCTTCGTTTACTCGATCTGACCCTTCCATTTCCTATCGAGAATCTAGCCCTTGATGAGGTGTTACTGGAGGAACTGGAGGAACGGGGTGGAGATCCTGTGCTTCGGTTTTGGGAAAGCGACCGTCACTTCGTCGTATTAGGCCGCGCCTCTCGCGTCGCCGATGATGTCGACCTCGTCACCTGCCAAGAAGACGGGCTGTCAATCCTTCGACGCGCAAGCGGCGGAGGAACGGTCTTACAGGGACCAGGTTGCCTCTCATATGCCTTTGTGCTGCCGATCGGGTGGCATCCAGACCTCGTGAGTATTCGCACCACCAATCGTTTTATTCTGGAACGAATAGCGACCGCGCTTCGCCGATGGGAACCAGCCACGACCCTCCGTGGGATCAGCGACCTCGCTATCGACGACATGAAGATTTCCGGCAACGCGCAACGACGAACCGGAAAAGTGGTGCTCTTTCACGGAACGATTCTGCATCGTATGGGGGCGGCTCTCATCGCACGATATCTCAAACACCCTCCGCGACAACCGGACTACCGTTTGGACCGACCTCATGGCACGTTCGTGCGGACAATCGACGCTCCACCCCAGGCGATCAAACACGTCATCGCTGAAGCATGGGATGCGGAGCCGACACATGCTGAATGGCCAAGAGCACGCATGCCTCGAACGATCGCGGCCATCCTCGCACGAAGCCGGGACGAATCACGAGTGAGGTAGGACTGACCTGTTGCCATGGTCGAGACCGGAGTGCTGGGCCTGAAGTGGGATGCGCGAGTGAGAGAAGAAAGTCAACGAGAGGAGAATAGCTGAACCGCAATGATTGCATGATCCTCACTTCCAGTGATCCCACCTACTGATACCAGCATTTCACAACCATGCTTGAATATTTGAACTCAAGCGCGAACAGCTCAGTGCAAACCTTGCACATTCTCCAGCGGAATAGGCGTGTGCCATCTGAATCCTTGGATCTAGCCGCAAGCAATTTCCGGTAAATCCCTGAAAGCTCACCTTATCCAAACGAGGCATACGAATTGCTCTGGGCTGTTGGCAGGCAATGAATTCGTCGGGATCTTGGTTGCAATTAACAACGCATGATCCCCGCGACACATCGATTCATGAATATCAGAGGTATTCCACATGAACGTTTCGTCGAGTCAATTGATCAAATCCCAGTCAAGGGCTTTAAAATATTGCGACCGATGCGCCCGCCGTGCTGCCGCACTCTTCTATGACGACCTCACGTTGAAAGAGCTTTGTCAGGAGTGCTGCGACCGGTTGAATCGGAAGCGCATAATCGCTTCCAGTCCGGCGCAACTAAAGATGTGAGCGAATGCTCATACCCCTCCTTGCCACGCCCTGTCTCGCAGGTAGAACGTCGACTGTATCGCGGGTGGTTCGCGTGATAGCATAGGAGCGTAGTCTTTCAACCTCCTCCATGTTTAGGCCTATTCCAAAAGCCACGCTGTTTCGACGCATTCCATACCGTCTCATTACCTCTGTCGTACTAATTCTCGCGTTGGTCGTGACCGTCATCCTCCTCATGAGCTTGGAGCGGGACAAGCTCCTCCTCCAAGGATTCACGCAACATCAGGCTGTCCCCACGGAGTTGTTTCAGGCGCTCTGGCAATCTCGGCATGACTTGATCGGGATCACTCTTCTTGTGTTCTTAGTCAGTGCCATCGGAATGGCGGCGCTCATCACCTTTCTGCATTACGACAACACGAGACGGACTCTCGAAGAAGTCAAAGGTCTCGCGAGAAATATTCTTGAGAGTATCCCAACTGGCGTACTCACCATTAATCGCGACGGCCAAGTCACAGCCGTCAATCCCTCTGCCGTGGCGACATTGAAACGGTCGGCGGAAGAATTGCTCGGTCACTCCTATGAACAAATGTTTCTCCAAGGAGATACGATTCGCCTCGTACTCGATGCAGCACTGCATAACAACCACCATGTGGATCATGATGATATGCCGTATCGCGCCGGTGACGAGACTCGTACGATACGCCTTGCCACTGCTGACCTGACAGGAGATGAGGGGAGACCGGTCGGCGTCATTATGCTACTGAAAGATGTCACGGCACTGCTAGCCTTAGAACGGCGGGTACTCGTAGCGGAAAAACTCTCCGCTCTCCATACCTTGTCCGCCGGCGTCGCCCATGAACTACGAAATCCGCTGAGTGCAATGGATTTGAATCTGCATCTTCTTGATGAAACATTGAAGGAACGAGGTGAGCTGGAACAGGACGTGGCGCACTATCTTCAGGTCGTGAATGCTGAATGTCGACGCCTCTCCGTGATTTTGGATAACTTCATGAGGTTCGCACGTCCCACCTCGGTGGGTCTCCATGAAATGAACTTGGGAAGAGTCATCGCACACCTCATGGCACTTATGCAGTTTGAAGCACAGGAGCGAAAGATCAAACTGGAGGATCGGATTGAAGAAGAATTACCCCCAGTGTTTGGGGATGAGACACAAATTAGCCAGGTTCTCGTCAATGTCCTGGTGAATGCGTTTCAGGCCATGCCCGATGGCGGGCGGTGTTCAATCATCACACAGGTCCTGCGAAATGCCGATGTTTGTTGGGTGGAGGTCGTCGTGTCCGACACGGGGATCGGAATCAAGCAAGAAGACCTGTTACATCTATTTGAGCCGTTCCATACCACGAAGACTAACGGAACAGGCCTTGGTCTGGCTATCGCCTACCGCATTATGCAGGACCACGGGGGAACCATTCGTATTTCCAGTGTACTCGGAAGTGGGACGACCGTGGTTGTGCAGCTTCCCGTGGCTGTCGACTCCCTTCAAAAGCTTGGGGTAGGGGCATGACGAATGCCACGCAAATCCTCATTGTTGACGACGAGCTGAACATTCGCAACGCACTGGTGACTCTCCTTGCAAGGAAAGGCTATCGAGCCCTAAGCGTGGCGACGGCGGAAGAGGCGCTGGATATGCTTGAAACAACTGCACTGGATTTAATAATTACCGACTTGCGTATGCCGGGAATCGGAGGGATGGAATTTCTGCGGAGGCTGCGCACACAATGGCCCAGCACGGAAGTGGTGGTCATGACGGCTTATGGATCCATCGAAACTGCAGTCGAAGCGATGCGGGCTGGAGCTTACGATTATCTCACCAAGCCCATCGATCGCGAGCGATTCCCCATCGTAGTGGAGAAGGCGCTCGAGCGACACCGTCTTGCCAGCGAAAACCAGCAGCTCCGGGATCGACTTGAAACGAGAACACGGTTCGAACGAATGGTCGGTGAGAGCGAACCGATGCAACAGGTGTATCATCTTGTGGAGATGGTAGCAGGAAGCGACGTGACCGTATTACTCACGGGTGAAAGTGGAACCGGGAAGGAACTCGTCGCACGTGCCATCCACCATAAAAGCCATCGGGCCGACGGATCGTTTATTACTCTAAACTGCGGCGCACTGCCTGAAACTCTGTTTGAAAGTGAGTTGTTCGGCTATGAAAGGGGCGCCTTCACCGGCGCGCTGACCACCAAAGCCGGTCGGTTTGAATTGGCGCACGGCGGAACGCTGTTATTGGACGAAATCGGTGAGCTCTCCTTGAAATCCCAAGTCGACTTTCTTCGTGTTTTAGAGACCAAGGAATTCCGTCGTTTGGGTGGAACGAAGCTCGTGACTGTGGATGCGCGCATCATTGCCGCCACCAACCGGAATCTGGCGGAGGCCGTCAAGCAAGGAACTTTCCGCGAGGATCTTTTTTATCGACTGAATGTGGTCCCTATTCACTTGCCGCCGCTGCGCGAACGGGGAGACGACATTCCCCTCCTCGTTGAGATCTTCCTGCCTGAGTTTTGCGCGCAGCATCAACGAGCGCTGAAGCACATCTCCCGAGAAGCGATGCGCCTGTTACGGCTGTATGCCTGGCCGGGAAATATTCGACAGCTTCGTAACCTGCTCGAACGGCTGGTCGTCACCGTGCGGGACCCCACGATTCTCTCGGAGCATTTGCCGGAAGAGATTCAGGTCAGTCGGGAAGACCTCAGAACCATAGTCGTCACGCTCGGGAAATCCTTGGAGGAAGTTGAAAAGGAAGTCATCCGCCGCACCCTTATGGAAGTGACCAACCACCGTGAGAAAGCTGCCAGCCTACTCGGTATCAGCCTGCGGTCTCTCCAGTATAAGATTAAAGAATATGAGATTCGTGAGTAAGATCCTCCAAACCACTCACCTAACTGCATAATATTAAGCCCCTCTCGTCGCATCTCCACCTCAACCTGCAATTCCTGCACGTGTGCGATTGATTCCATAAAGACGTAACTGTTTGATCCATAAAGAAACCTCTGAGGTTGAGCTGTCGGTCGAAGGAGGCCGGCATGCAGATTTTGCAGATAGCCAACTCCCTTATCTCCTGGTCGTAAGCCCCGTGTCGCACTCGCCCAGGGGTTTCCGTTGTAAGCACACAATAAATCGACGGCTTTGTCCAATCACCTCTTGCGGCATCCAGTATGCAGAGAGTCCTTTCCTGGAACTGGACCCAAGCAATTGGAAGGGATACAAGCGGAAGAGAACTTGCCCCTTGCGTCACAGCTCACAGGGGCTGGGGTTCTCCTCGTCCTCCTTTTGATGAATGCCTGTGCGCAACCGCCTGTCTTTCAACTTGAGGCGGCCCAAAAGGCGGTCGACGAGGCCAAAATTGCGGGGGCAGAGATCTATGCGAAGGACGACTTTATGAAATTAGAGCAGGAGTTCGCCCCGGCCAAGGATGAGTTGGCTAAGCAAGAGACGGTCTTCTCGATGTTCAGATTGTACGACGACGTGGACGAAATGCTGAGCACGGTCGTTGAGTATGGGAGGCGCGTGGCAGCCAAGGCGTCGAAAAACAAGGAAGTGGCCAAAACGGCAGCGCTTGCGATGGAACAAGACGCTCTGTGAGCCGTGGTATCTGCCAAGAGACTGATGACCAGTACCCTGAGGAGGACTGAACGAGATACGCAAGAAGTGATCAAGCAGCAGCTCACAGCATTAGAAGCGGGTGTCGCTGAGGCACATGGGCTTATCGAGAACGGTGACTATCTTACGGCGGAGATGCACGCCAAGACATTGAAGGAGCACGGGGTCGCGGTTTCCGGAGCGCTTCGGAGTGCTATCGAAAAGGCTAGAGGGCGAAAGTCCAGGGCCCATGTATAACGACTACAGGGACCTATGGAGAAACTAAGTGCAGAAGCGGTGTGTGCCATGGGGAGGGTGGTCGAGTTCATGGAGGCGAATTCTTGACCAGCCTCCGGAATCGTCATCGGAATGTTGTCACTTCGGGAACAGCAGGTCGCATTGTTGAAGGTGATCGAGTACTTGGCAGCCATTGTGTTTGTGGTCGGAGCCCTAGTTTGGGGCTGGTACCTGACACTTTTATTTTGGCTCATCCTTGTCGTGCTTCCTTATAGCCTGTTGCGTGTCATACGAAACGGAGAACATGAGAATGAGCTGTCTGGTCGTCCTGGCCTGCACCTTCCGGAACAGAAAGCACGATCGCAAGAACAGACCTTTTGACGGTAGCATGGGGCATGAAAGTCATAACCCTGTCGATCCAAACGACTGCAGTAATTCAATCGTGCACCTGACCGGCACGCCAATGCGAGTGAATCCACTATCGGCAGGGTGCTGAGAAGATCGCTCTGAATTAGTGAGGAGAAAAATATCGTGAGTGTGGGATCAACAGGAGAATTCGTACAACCTTCCCCATTGCCAAAGGAAGACTGGCTTGTCCGACTCGCACGGCTTCAAGCACTGCTGATGGCCTGTCCCAGCGATCTTCTTTCGCGATGCGAGCTGGCTGCACTTCTCGAAACGATGGACATGTACGAGGAAGCCTTGATCCACTGGAAAGTCGTCATCGATCTCGATGCGAACCATCTCAACGCGCGGGAGGGCATCGTTCGCTGCCATCAGAAGACAGGTCTTTATCCACGATCTGCAGGATGAAGCAGTGCGCACGATGGTCTGGGGTCGTCTCGAATACATTGCTGGAAAGCTTACTGAGCGGGGATGGGTTCAAATTCTAACAGTCGTACCAAGAGATGGGGCCATCCTCAGGCACATCATTTTCGGTAATCAGACACGCATCATGAGGGGAATCGAACCGGCCTCCCTTGCTAATCTTCGAGAAGGAGAGATAGTAGGAAGCACCTTTCTCGCGGCACGCGCAGGCGTTGTGACGGCCGACACGTGTCCGAATTTGCTATGAACAAATTGAAAACTTCATCCTCAGCGTGGCCACAATCGAGCTCTCAGGGCTCCATGCAACAATCCCATGCTGATCTTGAATCAGGCAATTGTTGCTCAGATCAACCGCGCAGGCCGGAGGTCATCGACAGTGGACAGACGAACACGAGGTATTGCGAGCAGATCGCCATCGCACCAGTCATCTCAGTAGGACACCCATGGCTGTAAAGTGCACAGCATCGCTTACGTATATGAAGAAGAACTCGGTGCGTGGCAAAAGAAAGCAGAATGAACCGTGGAGGGCATGTTGAACATGTCAGGCGATGCGGACATCGTCGTGGTGCACCATCCGAAGGGAGCCGTGGCACTGGTCTGGGTTGACCGCTCCGTTGGAGCCGTCGTGACAACTCATGCTGGATTGCGAAACACATTGCGTCGTGGACTGCGAGACTGGGCTGGCCAGATTGTGCAGACACGAGATGGACACATCTTTCTCTCGGCGGTGTACGATCATTTTTTTCTCAAAGGATATCGTGTCCATTGGTTCAGCGCTCCAGGGGTGATCGGCACACACCCTTCCTATCGGGTGTAGAGCACAAGCGAGCTTGGGGCAAAACGCTACAACAGACATCCTAATACCGGCAGAAGAGTTGAGCGACAGTTGCGAATGGATGCCAACCATCACCACTACATCCGTGTTTACTAAAATACTCAGGAGGCTGATCGTGGAAAACAATGAAACGCGGGCATGGCAGGCTTGGAAAATGACGTGCGGGACAGTGCTGGTCATCGCGCTGGTGTTGACCGTCATGCATCTCGTGGTGGGGGGTTGAGATACGAGATTGTGGCCCTGTGACCTCTGGAATGGGCAAGCAGAAGGAGGGATCATCTTTGTGCCTTATCAAATTGTTGAGGGTACCGGTATCCTCCAAATAAACCCTGCGAGAATGTGACTCGGACCCGAGGCCTCAAGTGATCGTATGCTGAATCTGTTGTGGCTTCTTCTCGGCGGGTATGGGGTCGGAATACTGCTTCCACTCTGTCTGTCAGGACGGCCAGGGTTGCAACAGCTCACAAGCAATGTTGCCGCCATCGTGGGAACCAGCACAGGCGTCATCCTTGGGCTTCTTGGCCTCACGTCGTCGGAGCCCGTCACGGGATCGCTCGCCTCCACCATTCCTCTGCTCACCTTCGCCGTTCGGCTTGATCCACTCGCGGCATTCTTTGTCCTCACGATCTCCCTCGTGGGTCTTGCTGCCTCGATTTATGCCATTGGATACCTCCAGCATTTCGAAGGGCGCACATCAACTGCCGCGATCGGATCGCTCTTTAACGCATTTCTCCTCTGCATGACGTTCGTTGTCCTGGCGGATAACGCGTTCTTCTTCCTGCTCGCTTGGGAACTCATGTCGCTACTATCCTATTTCCTCGTGGTGACTGAGCACGAGAAGGCGGAAGTGCGATACGCGGGATTGTTCTACTTGATTATGACGCATATCGGAACTGCGTTTATTGTCGTGGCGTTCTTGATCTTCTTCCAGGGTACCTGGTCGTTCTCCTTTGAAGCCTTTCGGCATCCAGCACAACCCCTACCAGAAGGCATGAAAACTCTCGTATTTCTCATGGCCTTACTAGGGTTCGGCACGAAGGCCGGCATCATACCACTCCATGTGTGGTTGCCCTATGCGCATACCGTGGCCCCGTCGCATGTCTCAGCCTTGATGTCTGGCGTCATGATCAAGACCGCGATTTATGGTTTGATCCGCGTGTATTTCGACTTCTTCGGTGGGCAGTTTCCCTGGTGGTGGGGGTTCACCGTGCTACTCCTGGGGACCACATCCGCGTTACTTGGGGTGATGTACGCCTTGATGGAACATGATCTCAAAAGACTCCTTGCGTTTCACAGCGTGGAGAACATTGGAATTATCCTGATGGGCCTTGGGGCCGGCATGATCTTTCAGGCCTACGGATTGAGAGAACTGGCCGCGCTTGGACTGCTGGCTGGACTCTACCATACGATCAATCATGCCCTATTCAAGGCCCTCCTGTTCTTAGGAGCCGGCTCACTGCTCTATGCCACACATACGCGCAACATGGAAGAGTACGGCGGCTTGCTGCGACGCATGCCGTGGACGGGGATCTTTTTTTTGATCGGAGCCATGTCAATTTCTGCGTTGCCCCCTACCAATGGATTCGTGAGTGAGTGGCTGGTGTTCCAAACACTTTTTCTCAGTTTTCAGATTCCAACCGTATTTCTCAAACTGATGCTACCGATCGCAGCAGCGATCTTGGCTCTCACCGGCGTGCTGGCCTTGACCTGCTTCGCAAAAGCCTTCGGGATTTCGTTTCTCGCACAGCCACGAAGTACACATGCCCGTCATGCTGAGGAGGTTCCGGTTTCGATGCGCATGGGCATGGGTATCTTGGCCGCCCTTTGTGTAGCGCTGGGCGTTGCCCCAATCGTGGTCGTGCCGCTATTGGATCAAATTGTCGCTCCCCTAGCAGGAATCTCGATCGCGAGCAAGGTCTTGGCAATCGATGGATGGGCGCTAGCCCCGGTAAATGTCGAATTCTCAAGCCTGTCCACCCCGGTCCTTGCGTTGCTGCTTGTTGCGTCGGCGATTTTGGGATTGGGACTCGCCGTCGTGCTCGGTGGTCGTCTCACAACACGCCGTTCAAAATCTTGGGGCTGTGGGATCACTCTCACACCCCGGATGGAATACACCGCAACTGGTTTCGTCCAGCCGATCAAACGAGTGTTCAGTACGATTTATCAGCCGACGGTGAAACTCGAAACGGAGTTTCTCGCCGAATCACGATACTTCTCCAAACGGCGACACTTTGAATTTCACATTGAACCGATCTTTGAGAAGTATCTCTATGATCCCTTGGTGGCATTCTTTGGGACGCTGGCCGACCGCCTGAAAGTCATTCAGGCCGGTAGCCTACACCTCTACCTAACCTATATGTTCGTCACACTGATCGCCTTACTGCTGCTCGCGGTGTAACCGATGCTCCATACGATCGCTCTCATCGTGACCCAAACCGCCGTCTTACTCGCGTTTTCCCCGTTTCTTATCGGTCTGATTCGAAAAGTCAAAGCCCGGTTGCAATTGCGACGAGGTGCGAGCGTCCTTCAGCCATACGCTGACTTGGCCAAGCTGTTCCACAAGCAGCCGGTGATCTCAACCACCACCTCCTGGATCTTTACGGCGACACCATACATCGTATTTGCCTCTATTTTGACTGCGGGTCTGCTGGTCCCCACATTCATCTCGCAGACACCCATGAACTTTGCGGGGAACATCATCGCCCTGGTGTATCTCTTGGCATTAAGCACATTTTTCTTGATGCTCGCGGGACTCGATGCCGGATCGGCCTTTGGCGGGATGGGGAGCAGCCGGGAGGCGATCCTAGCCTCGCTGACCGAGCCGGCCATGATGCTCGCGATCTTTGCCATTGCCCTGACCAATGGGTCGACGAATGTGAGCACCATTGTTCATAAGACTGCGTTACTTGAAGGCATTGTTACGGACCCGTCACCGCATTTGATGGCGTTGGCCGCTCTCTTCATCGTGGCGCTCGCCGAGACCGGGCGGGTACCGGTCGATAATCCGGCAACACACCTGGAACTCACCATGATTCATGAAGCCATGCTTCTTGAATACTCAGGACGCTATCTCGCCCTACTCGAATGGGCAGCCGGCCTGAAACTCGCGGTGTTCCTTTCTTTGATCGTCAACGTCTTCGCGCCGTGGGGCATTGCGACAACAGTCACCCCGACTGCGATAGGAATCGGGCTCCTGGTGTACGTGGTGAAGACAGCAGCTCTCGCGGTGTTCATCGGAGTCATCGAATGTATGTTCGCCAAATTGCGGTTGTTCCGGGTCACGGATCTGTTGGGCGTGGCATTCATCCTCGCCCTACTCGGGTTGCTGTTCTTTTATATTCTTCGGAGCTGAGCGGATGCAGGGGTTTTCTTACATTGGATCGCAACTTGTCGACTTATGCTCAGCCTTGCTCTTGTTGACCTGTTTCGCGATTGTGGCACAACGGCGGCTCTCAGCCTGCGTTGACCTGTTCGCACTGCAGTCATCCTTTCTCGTCGTCACTGCGGCACTGGTCGCTTATTTGACCGGGAACCCACACATCTATATTGCGGCGGGGCTGACTGGTGCCATTAAAGTGATCATCATTCCTCGGGTCCTCAAGAAAGTCATCGATCACCTCAACGTCAAACGGGAACTGGTGATGCACGTCAACGTGCCAACTGGACTGCTAATTTGTGGTGGACTGGTTATGTTGGCCTTTTTCATCGCACAGCCGATCATTCCGCTGGGAAACTTACTCACGCGGGATTCTTTAGCAATTGCCCTCGCGATCGTACTCATTGGATTGTTTACGATGATCGCAAGACAAAAGGCGGTCTCCCAACTGGTGGGCTTTCTCGTCCTGGAAAACGGACTGTTTCTGGGCGCGACCGCCGCGACCTATGGCATGCCGTTGGTCGTCGAACTCGGTGTGTTCTTTGATGTGCTCATTGCCACATTGATTGCAGGAATCTATACGAATCGCTTGCAGGATGCATTCGACAGTGTGGATACAGACCGACTCACCGTTCTGAAAGAATAGCCGAGGTCGTCGTGACAATCGCAGTCGTGGTTTTATTGAGTGCCCCGCTGCTCGCAGGAGGGCTGAGTCTGGTCGTCCACCGCTCTACATGGCTCCACGGGATCAATCTCGCGAGTATAGGCGCTCTCGTCACCGCAGAAACCGTGCTCACCCACACTGTGTTGAGCGATGGTCCCGTCACGGCTTTGGGCGAGTTAGTCTATCTCGACGCGTTGTCGACCTTTATTCTCTTCATTATCGGCGTAGTGGGGCTGGCGTGTTCCTTCTATATGCGTTCGTACATGGACGAGCAAGTCGCCCGCGGCGTTATTGCGCCGTCACAACTGAACCAGTTCTTTTTTCTTTTCCACATGTTTGTGCTTACGATGGTGATCGCAACCATTGCCAACAGTGTTGGGATCCAGTGGGTGGCGATTGAAGCGACGACGCTCGCAACCACCTTTCTCATTGCTTTTTGGAAGCGACGAGAGTCGCTGGAAGCTGGGTGGAAATACCTCATTCTGTGTTCAGTCGGCATTTCACTCGCCTTGTTTGGTGTCGTGCTGCTGTATTACTCGTCACTCCATGTGCTGAGCGATGCCAGTCAAGGATTGAACGTGACGGCGCTCCTACCTGTAGCTGATCGACTCAATCCCCAAGTTCTTAAGTTAGCATTCATCTTCATCCTGGTGGGATATGGCACCAAGGTGGGACTCGTCCCGATGCATAGTTGGCTGCCGGATGCCTACACCGAGGCCCCGGCGCCGGTAGTCGCCATGCTCGCTGGTGTCCTCGAAGTGGTGGCGGCCTATGCCATCCTGAGGGTGAGAGTCATTGTTGATCACGCCGTTCCGTTTGCCTTCGCTGGTGAGTTGTTAACATTGCTTGGCTTTGCCTCATTGGTGACGGCAGCGTTCTTCATCCTCACCCAGCACAACTATAAGCGGCTGTTTGCCTATTCCAGCATCGAGCACATGGGGGTCGCCATGATCGGGTTTGGGATTGGGGGACCGCTGGGAACCTTCGGCGGCCTGTTTCATCTCATGAATCATGCATTGGCGAAATCGATGGCCTTTTTTGCAGCGGGCAACATTCACCGTCGCTTTCACACCGTGGAAATCGAGCATGTCCAGGGACTGGCGATGGCGCAGCCTTGGACAGCTACGGCCCTGCTGATCTCGGGGTTAGCCTTGTCGGCGCTTCCCCCATTTGCGGCATTTCCCAGCGAAGTTCAGATCCTCACGGCCTTGGCCTCGCAAGGGGTTCCAGGGATGGAGTTTGCTGGGACCTCTGGCATGGTCACCGTGGCCTTATCGGACCAATTCAGTCGGGTTGCACTCGCTTCAGTGTTTTTGATCGCTGCGGTTCTTTCGTTCGGCGGACTGCTGTATCGCATAACCGGAATGGTATGGGGAACACCGTCTGAGGGCATCGTCCGGGGAGAACGCTGGACACTAGGTCATCTGCCGATCATTCTGCTTACCATAGCACTTATTGGATTCAGCATGTTTCTGCCCCATCCTATAAAGAAACTCTTGGAACAAGCAACCAGCATTCTGGTGATTCAATAGGAGAGGATGAGCATGTCAGAAGCCATGTTCTGTGACGATCTCCTCACTGCGGCGTTCCCAGGCATTCTGAAGCATGACCCGATTTGTGCAAAGTCTTCACATTTCACGGTTCCCAAGGACCGTCTGCCGGCCATCAGCCACTATATTCATACGCAACCAAGCTTGCGTGGTCGGCTGACGCTCTTATGGGCCTGCGATGATCGCCCTGTTCGTGACAGCTACGGGCTGTACTACTTGTTTACCTTGGAGGCCTCTCACCACTGGGTGGTGCTGTCCACTGAATTAGCTGGCCACGATCGGCTGTTTCCCTCTATTACCCCGCACATTCATGCTGCTCAGTGGTATGAGCGCGAGATCCGCGATATGTTCGGGTTGATTCCTCAAGGCCATCCGGATCTTCGTCGTTTGGTTCGACACGAGCATTGGCCGAAGGGAACCCATCCGTTACAGAAGGACTTTTCGTGGAACCACGTCTTGGAACGGCAACAAGGTGAATACCGTTTTCACCATATTGATGGCGAGGGGGTCTTTGAAGTTCCGGTCGGTCCGATTCATGCCGGCATCATCGAGGCGGGACATTTTCGGTTTTCCGTGGCTGGTGAGCCGATCATGCAACTGGAACTGCGGCACTTTTGGAAACATCGTGGCGTTGAAAAATTGTTTGAGCAACTCACGCTGACCGACGCGGTGCTGCTGGCAGAACGTGTGTCTGGGGACACCACGGTGGGGCACAGTCTCGCCTATTGTCACGCAGTGGAAACGCTTCTGGACCTCCAGGTACCACGACGCGCTCAGTACCTTCGTTCGCTCTTTCTGGAGCTCGAACGACTCGCCAATCATCTGGGCGATATCGGCGCGATGTGCAATGACACGGCCTATGCCCTCGCTCATGCTCATTGTAGTCGGATGAAGGAGCGGATCATGCAACTCAATGACCGGCTGGTTGGCTCGCGCTTCCTGCGAGGAGCCATGCAAGTCGGGGGAGTCAGTTGGGATATCGATCGCAGCCAACTGAAGCTCCTCGTTGAAGAACTCGATGGTATCCAAAGGGACTTCTCCGAAGTAGGCGCCATCATCTTTGCCAATGCCTCGCTCACCGATCGACTTGAGAGCACAGGGGTCCTGACGGAACGGATTGCCTGGGATCACGCCGTGACAGGAGTGGTCGGGCGAGCGTCGGGGATGGATCAGGATGTTCGACGAGATCGCCCCTTCGCCGCGTATGACGAACTGCCCGTGAACGTCGCGCTCTACCGCTATGGTGACGTGCGGGCAAGATTGCGCGTCCGTAACGATGAGATCCATGAAGCGATCCGACTCATTCGCGAGATTCACGCGCGAATTCCGGATGGTCCAATCGCCAGTGAACCCCATTCTTTGCCAAAGCCTGGCGCATGGACACTGGCAGCGGTTGAAGGGTGGCGCGGCGAGATCGTGTATATGGTGATGGCAGGGAAAGACGGCCGGATCCATCGATGCAAGGTTCGAGACCCGTCCTTTGTGAATTGGCCTGCGATTCAATGGGCGGTGCTGGGCAATATTATCCCGGACTTTCCGCTCATCAATAAGAGCTTCAACCTCTCATACGCTGGGAACGATCTATAGGGAGGCCGAACATGTTCCGCATCATCAAAAAGAGTCTGAGGATCGGAGTCGTGACGGGTCGCTATCAGAAAGCGGAACAACCTGAACTGCCCGTTACGCCGGAGGCTCAGGACAAAGCGAGACCCTTCAAACGATCGCTCGCGATCCGTGAAGTGGATACCGGATCCTGCAACGCCTGTGAAATGGAAATGAGCGCACTCTTGAACCCTGTGTACGATGCTGACCGATTCGGCATACACATCGCTGCATCGCCACGCCATGCTGATGCCTTGGTGGTAACGGGACCGGTCACCGTCAATCTGGAGAGAGCCTTGAAAGATGTGCACAAGCAAACGCCTGATCCGAAAATCGTCATTGCGCTCGGTGACTGCGCAATCAACTGTGGCATATTCAAAGGCAGTTATGCCGTGACTGGGCCAGTAGAGCGGCACATCCCTGTTGATGTCCGGATCCCCGGCTGCCCGCCGCGTCCGGCAGAAATTCTTGCGGTTCTGTCTGAATTGCAGGGGAAAAACAAGACGGCGTAACGATTCTCATTCCAGCATCGAACAGTGGGCCCTGGTTGACGTACGACATAGACAGGGGCGAGAGTTAAGAGGCACGGAAAGCTTTTTTCAACAACCCGCTACGCGGCCTTCTTGCCGTCGAGCACATCTCGGACTTTCTGAGTGAGGACATTCGGCGTAAACGGTTTATGGAGAAAGGCGGTCTCCCGCTTGACTCCTCCCTGGTCGAACACCGGATGATCGGGGTATCCGGACATGTACAGAACTTTGAGCTCAGGTCGCACCACCGTCAACTTCTCCGCCACCTCCGGCCCGCTCATCTGCGGCATCGCCACGTCGGTCAAGAGCAGATGGATCGGCCCCAAATGTTTGGCACCCGTCAGGAGTGCTTCGATCCCGTGACGCGCGACCAGTACCTCATAGCCACTGAGACGGAGGGTCTCCTGCACAAGGCCGCGAACCGATGGATCATCCTCGACCACCAAAATCGTCTCTCGCCCGGTCGCTCGACTGATCGATCCGCCTGCGGCCGGAGCCGTCAGAACGGCCTCGTTCACTTTTGGGAAAAATATTTTGCAGACGGTTCCCTGCCCCATCTTGCTCTCGATCGCGATCGTCCCCCCGCTTTGCTTGACGATCCCGTACACCGTCGACAACCCAAGCCCTGTCCCCTTCCCCTTTTCTTTCGTGGTAAAAAACGGCTCAAACAGATGCGCTTGCGTTTCCTCGCTCATGCCATCACCGGTATCCCTCACCTCAAGAAGCACGTAAGGACCCGGCTCAAGCATCACCGCATGACGTCGACTGCCTTTACCGATGGTCACGTTTTTCGTCTGAATGGTCAGCTTCCCTCCCATCGGCATGGCATCCCGGGCATTTACGGCCAGATTCATGATCACCTGCTCGATTTGTCCGGGATCCGCCTTGATGGCCCAGAGCTTCTGATCGAGATCTGCAGAGAGCTCCACGACGTCCTCACCCAGGAGCCGTCGCAACATTCCATCCATATTCATGACCAGCGCATTCAAATCCAGGACTTTGGCCGCCACGAATTGGCGCCGACTGAACGCCAAGAGCTGACTGGTCAGGCCTGCCGCCCGATCTGCGGCCTTCTTCACCTCGTCCATCTCCCGTCGTGCAGGGTCCCCAGGTGCCAGGCGACCAAGAATCAACTCGCTATAGCCGCGAATGACCGTCAAGAGGTTATTAAAATCATGGGCCACACCGCCGGCGAGTCGCCCGACGGCCTCCATTTTCTGAGCTTGCCGGAGTTGCGCCTCAGTCTGGCGTAAGGCCTCCTCGGCTCTCGTCCGCTCCCCAAATTGCCCGATCTTCAACCCGACATCGGCGATCATACTGATCAACTCGTCGTCCGACTCGCGAACCTGATGGCTGAAAAATTCGATCACCCCCTCGATGTCCCCACCGATACGGATCGGAAAACCGAAGGCGCTTCGAACCTCCGTCTTGACGGCCAGATCGGCTCGAATAAAGGCGGGCTCCTTCGTCACATCTCTGATCCAGACAGGACTTCCGCTCTCCAGGATTTTCCCCGGCAATCCCACACCCGGCTTAAAGACTTGAGATTGCATCTCGGTGATGAACGCATCGGCTGCACCTGTCTCGGCCTGCCAAGAATTGAGGCACCGCAACGTACCCGACTGTTTTTCCAATCTCCAAAACACCCCCAGATCCCATTCCAGACTCTCACCGACCGCCTGGATGATTCTAGGGACCGCTTGCTCGAGCGTAATCGACTCCGAGAGCACCCGCGTCACTGCATATTGAGAAGCCAACCGTCGTTCGGCTTGACGACGATCCGTGATATCGCGCACGAACGCACTGAAGATGTAGGTTTCCCCGATCCGCGCCGGCGAGACGGCGAGCTCCACCGGAAATTCATGGCCGTCTCGATGCCGTGCGGCAATCTCGATCCGCCGATTCAGCACCGGACCGACGCCGGTCTTCAAATACTCTCGGATCCCGCTCGCATGGGCATCCCGGTCCCGTTCAGGAATGATGGTCTCTGACAGCAGCCTCCCCATCGCCTCTTCCCTCGCCCATCCGAAGATGGCGGTCGCCTGAGCATTCCACTCCGTCACGATGCCCGCCGCATCGATCGTAATCACCCCATCGAGGGCGGTGTCGACAATCGCCCGATTCCGTTCCTGACTCTGCAGTAACGCCGCTTCCGCGGCACGCGCCCACGCACTTTCCTGCTGGGCCTGCCGATATTCTTTCCGCAATCGACTGGTTGACCAGAGCAACAAGAGTAAGAGAGGAAGCCAGACGGCGGCCACGATGCTCCGTTCCACACGGGCGAGCATGAACGTCCCCACCCCTAGCGTCGCCAACGTGAGGAGCACCATCACAAAGGTCATCCACTCATACCGGCGAGCCGTCGAGGCCGTTCGCTCTTCTGATTGAGTCATGTGGTCGTCCTTGTTGCAATCCAGGTCGTCAACACTGTGGTCGGGTGATAGGCCGACTTCGCGGCACGCAGGCCTGGAAGCCCGGAATCATCCATCGCATTGATCCAAACCGCCCCTTGCGCCGACGCCATGCGACAAGTTTCTCGGAAAACCCACTGGGCAAGACCGGGAACGGAACGATCCGCAACCTCCAGGAGCACACACCATGTCGCAGGAGTCAGCCAATAGCCGAAGGTATAGGCGACGATCTTGTTGTTCACCCTCATGACCCTGCCGGATACCCCTATCCGATTATGTTCTCGAAACACCAGCTGGTGGGCAGGTTCTGCATCCTCCAGCAGCAATTGTCCCAGACGATCCTGATGGTCTTGGCACTTTTGTTCCGCCCATCGCCGATAGAGCAGCGCACAGTCTTCCTGATCCGATACGCGATAGGGCTCACTCGTGATCACATGCTCCCTTGCCGCACGATTACAGAGCGCCCTGTGAGACTTGTACGGATCTCCGGCTAAGGCTGCCAGCGCGGCCGCAGAGTACAGATAGTCTCCGTCTTTCGGACGGAATTGAATCTCGTCAGTGGTCATCACCGTCTTTTGTACATCCATCACGGATTCGATGCGACTCACCGGTGAGTGACCGTTCCACTGCCGCATCAGCGTAAAGGCCAGCTGCATCGCTTGATCCAATGAATCTGGGCCAAGCGGTGGAAGAGGCATGAACCACCCATCCGGCGATTTGGCAAAAAGGAACCAGGTGTCGTCTACTTCCATCCACCAATAGGAAAGGACCGACGTCCACATGTAGTGAAAGGGGAAAGCAAATGCCGCCGGGGTGTCAGGGTGGAGCACCTGAGCACATTCCAATGCAGCGGCAAATGCCGACGCATCTGACGCTGTGAGCGGACGGAGGCGCCGGTCGGCTCGCTGATGAGCCAACCGGGCCGTCACATGTGGAAGTCTGTTGAGTACAATCACGTCGTCCTGGAACGGCCCGATCAGTCGAGGATGGGCAGCAAGTTGTTCAATCGTCGCGTCGCTCCGCAACACCGCTTCAACCTGTTCAGCATAGGTCTGAATCGAACGGGAGGGCTCGTCTCGCATGAACGGGCATTTGGTATCCCAACCAAGGAGCACTTCCTGCCCGGATTGGTCCCACATCAATGCCAAGGGATACAGCTGACAGTCCAACGGCCGTTGCTCGTAAATTCCGCACCGACCCGACGGTGCATCAAACGCGGGACAGAGGTACCCTTCGCCCTGTGAGTGTTTGACGAGATCAATTTGTGAGCCGGCCTTGTCCGGGAAAAACGAAGGCGGAACGCCGTGTGCCACGGCTTCAGTGATTTCGCGCCTCGTAAAGTAGGGACGAAGAAAACTGTCGGCTTCCGGAAAACGGCAACACACATCGCAGCGGGAACAGGTCGCCCCCGGCACGAATTGCGGTAAAGCCTTCGTCATTCGTTTGGAATCCGCTGTATGAAGGACCACTGGGAACACATCATACGATGCGCATCACATGGTGGCAAGAACGTTCACATCCGACCGGTACGCCACTCCGGTTTCACCATATCCATAGGCAGCGAAAAGCCGGCCACTTGTCGACCTGTGTTGTGCATGTTAGCATCTGGCCCGTTGGAGCAGGGAAGATCTCCCCTGCTCGATTGATGCGAAGGTCAACCAGTAGGACTCGTTCACTTGGGATCGACTGCCTCCCCCTGCACCGAGCTCACAACCGACGCCGCGCGTGATCGCTGCGTCGCCATTCGAACACGTCTATCTCACGCCAACCTCTTCGACTCTCCATCGGCTGACCCCAGTTCTCATCAGGCCCCCACACCACAGGCAACCACGACATGGCGGGTGAGCCCATGCCCCTTCTATGTGTCTCAGGATGAACTGCAATTCTTCACGGCATTAGGGCCACAGCTGCTTTCATTCTATCGCGCCCTGAATCGGCTCTATAGCGAGAGCGTCAAAGGGAGACAGCCCGCCTGGGTGGCGGCCTATCTTGATTTAGGAAAGCCAGACGCCCTCGTGCAGTACAGCCGGATGAAGCGTTTTCGCGACGAACTACCCGCCGTCATCCGTCCGGATGTCATTCCTACGGAAGACGGCATGGTGATCACCGAACTGGATTCCGTTCCGGGTGGGATCGGACTCACCGCTTGCCTTTCGCAGACCTACGGTGATCTTGAAAACAACCATGCCGGCCTTGTCGGAGGACGGGACGGGATGGTCCGTGGCTTTGCCCGCATGTTGCAAACCGCTCGCCAGCAGCGCGAGGGATGCATCGCGATCCTCGTTTCAGAGGAATCCAAGGACTATCGCCCGGAAATGTCTTGGCTGGCCGCTCAACTTCGGAACGAAGGCATCGCGGCCTGGTGCATCGAGCCTCGCGAGACGGTCTTCACGGAAGAAGGCCTTCGGTTGCGTACCGACGGCAAAGAACACCCCATTGCGGTCGTCTATCGGTTCTATGAGCTATTCGACCTGTTGAATATTCCCAAGGCTGAACTCATCCAATACGCCGGGAAAAAAGACCGAGTCGCCATCACCCCTCCCTACAAGCCGGCGCTTGAGGAGAAATCCGCCTTTGCGCTCCTCCATCATCCCATCTTGAGGCCGTTCTGGGAACAATCACTGGGCTCCGACTGTTTGCGGCATCTGCAAGCGGTCATGCCCAAGACCTGGCTGCTCGACCCGACTCCGCTTCCGGCCATCGCCACGATTCCAGCGTTGTCTATGAGAGGTCACGCGGTGGCAGAATGGACAGCCCTCGAAATGGCTACCCAAAAAGAACGCCAATTTGTCATCAAGCCGTCCGGATTTTCTGAACTCGCGTGGGGAAGCCGAGGGGTCTCGATCGGACATGATCTATCGCAGGCCGAATGGAGCCAGGCGCTTCGCAACGCACTCGCCGCCTTCCCGGTGACGCCCTACATCCTGCAAGAATTCCATAAGGGACGACTGTTTGACATGGATTTCATGGACGACGCCTCCCAAGCGATCGTCCGCATGTCTGGCCGCGCACGCCTATCTCCCTATTATTTCGTGTCCGACGGCACGGTCGAACTTGCCGGTATTCTGGCCACCGTCTGTCCGTCCGACAAGAAGATTCTTCACGGAATGAAGGACGCCATTATGGTTCCCTGCGCCGTGCGTCCCAAGTGATGAAGACCTCCCCTTCTATCATAAATTTGGCGTTTCACTTTCTCCCTGTTCCTGATAGCCTAATACGAGCATGGCAATGACCCTTTTTCATGTCGACTGGTGCCCGGACTGCCTTGTGGTGTTACGCAAGTTGGCCGACCTGGGGTTGACCTATGACCCCGTCATCGTGCCGGATAGCAGACGGATGCGCACGCAGGTGTACGACGTCTCCGGTCAATATTATGTGCCCGTCTTGAAGGACGGAGATCTCGTTCTGACGGAAACCGCCGACATTTTGGCCTATCTGGATGAGCGTGCCAAAGCGGGCCACGTGGGTGCTCCAGCCTCCACCCAGTTCCACTCGCAAGCCCGTACGACACCAGACGAACCAAGCCCAGACGACGAGCATCCTTCTTGCCGGATCACCTGATCACCCAAGGACCTTTCATGGAAGACTGGCAACAGATCTTAGCTAAAAGCATCGTCAAACCAAGGGACCTCGCTGAACGGTTCGGCGTCGACGAGAAAGAAATAGAAGCGATCGTAGGCCCCTATCCGATGCGGATCACTCCGACTGTGCTCGGGACGATCAAGGAAAAGGGTGACGCGATCTGGAAGCAGGTTGTCCCCGAAATCGAGGAGTTGGCCGACATCGACGCAGAGGACGATCCACTCGAAGAAGATCTCATGAGCCCGGTGCCCCATCTAGTCCACCGATATCCAGATCGGGTACTGCTCATGGTCACCAATCAATGTCCGATCTATTGCCGGTTCTGCACCAGAAAGCGACTGGTGGGCAAACCTGGCTTCCTCAAAAAGGGCGAGTTAGACCGAGCTATCCAGTATCTTCGTGAGCACCAGGAAGTGCGTGATGTGATTCTCTCAGGAGGCGACCCCCTGCTGCTACCAGACCATCTCCTCGAACGCATCTTCAAGGCCCTGAGGACCATTCCTCATCTGGAACTGATCCGCATTGGATCACGGGTCCCTGGGACGTTGCCGCAACGCATCACGCCGAAGCTCTGCGAGCTGGTGAAAAAATACCACCCAATCTACATGAACTTGCATTTTAACCACCCGGACGAACTCACTCCTGAAGTCAAAGTCGCGTGCGGCATGCTCGCGGATGCCGGTGTTCCTTTAGGCGCCCAGACCGTCCTGCTCAAAGGGGTGAATGACGATCCAGAGATCATGAAACGGCTCGTCCATCAGCTCCTCCTTGCGCGGGTAAAGCCCTATTACCTCTATCAAGCAGACCTCACCAAGGGAACGAACCATTTCAGGACGACGGTCGAAACGGGTCTGAGGATCATCAAGGCACTCCAGGGCCATACCAGCGGCATGGCCGTTCCTCATTTTGTGATTGATGCACCGGGTGGAGGGGGCAAGATCCCCTTGCTTCCCGATAATTACCTGGTCCATCTGGATGAGGACGGCGCTGTGCTCCGCAACTACGAGAACAAAACCTTCCATTACCCCCAACCAAAGACAGACGGTCGACGGGAACTCCCGATGGTC
>CABVSA010000008.1 GCA_902500805.1 uncultured Nitrospira sp.
ATTCATACGCTTCTTTCAGATGAAAACCTGTGCAAACAATGGGGGGAACTTCATACCTCGGGTGGGGCGCCTGAGACGGCGGCGGCGATCCCGCAGTCGTCTACCGGTACCACGGCGCCCACCCCCTCAGGGGATACATCAGGCGGACTTGTTCTCACAGAGTCGGTCCAGAACGGGCAGCTTTCCTCGCTTATTCAGCAGGTGTTCAATGCCTTAAAGGAAGCGGAAGCCGAGTTGCCGAAACTCCAGACATATCTGGCTGAGTTTTTTGAGAAGCTGCATCAGGACCTGCTGAAGGGTACCCCCGCAGGACGTGCGCATCAGGTGGATGAACAGGATTCATCCAAAGAACCGGGTCACGGTACCGCACCATCACTCAGCGTGAACAGCCATCTGGTTGCGGCGTACAGCTCGGTGAGTCTTACCGCATTGTCATTCTCTCTCCAGGGTTAGGCTTGTCCCTCATGAAATTGGTCGGAAGCCAAAAGGGCGAGGCCTGATTCAGGCCTCGCCCTGCTGTTTCCGTTTTAGTTCGCCCAGAGTCGCTGATACCATTTCTTCCCTTCGGTTTCCGGCACTGACGCCAGGTTCATGGCCTTGCGAATGTCGCCGATAGTCCATCCGGTCAAGTTCGCCAGGGTCTGTGCCTCGTGTTCATACCGTTCCCGCAACTGCTGGCGGTAGGCCGTCGCGGCTGGACATTCATCCGTTCCGGTCCATGCGTGGCGAAGGATGTAGCGGGCCTGGAAATTATTCCGATCAGACGTTTCCTGGAACATCAAGTCTTCTGGAAAGTGGGCCGTGTCGTAGCGAACATGGAGACGAGTGAGGAAGACGTTCTGTGCCTGCGGCAAGGTGCCTCCACGCTGCTTAACATTCGGGCGCTCTTGCCAAAAGACGCCTAAGTTCTTCAGCTCTTCAGCTGAGAGTGGGTTTGCGGCACAAGGATCGCACCAGGTCATATCCCAGGCATATTCGAGAAACACTCCTCGTTCGTGTTCGCGCTTCACTTGTTGTGTGAAGAGGTCACGATAAAACTCGCCGAACTTATCCTTGACGTACAGCGGAACCTCCTGAGCTTCCGGTAATCGGACCGTCCGGTAGTTCGTCGTTTCGACGCGCCCTTGCTTTGTCAGTGTATAGATGAAGAGTTCCTGGGCGCCGTCGGCGTTAATCGTTCCCAGCCTGATCGGCAGCATGAATTTGGGGGATTCGAAGGCGATCTGGATCGGCCGCAGGTGAGTAAAGCCGAGCTTGGATTGCTCGGTCAGGTTCACCTTTGCCACGAAGAACTTCATATCCTGTTTAAGGTAACTGTGCAGCACGGCGGAAGCCCCATGTGGAATCTTGTATCCGTTCTCAGCTAACCAGGTTTCAAGCCCGTGACTTTCCTTGGCTGACAGAATCAGAATGTCGTATTCGCCGACGGTATACTGCGCCTCGACAGTCACGCCGAGTGCCGTATCGCGCTCTCTGGCTGAGGCGCTTGCCGGTGCCATGCTCTTCGCCATATCGAGGCTACGGCGTTCCATCAGCTCGTACCGGACACAGGGGTTCTCGTCGAAATACTCCACCAGCCGTGGCGCCGAGTAGTCGGCCAGATGTTTCAGAACGGCGGCATCGCCAATGTGGATCTGGTCCTGTTCCAATACGGTTGGTACTGGCACGACCATGGCAAATTCCTTCACCTCGCCTTTGAAGTCATTGGCCATCGTGATCACGGTGTTGTTGTCATGGCGGGCGATGACCACTTCGGATGCTTTGTTGAAGAGCTTCGTATCGGCTTTGCCGATATAGAAGCCGCAGAATGCTGAGGCGTCGGTACCCCAGAGAAATAGACTCATAACAGCGGAGAGCAGGGAAAGAACAATGTGGTTCATGAAAACCTCCTTTGTGGTTGAAATGATAGTGGCAATGGAACGGCTGCCGGAGTGTAACCAGTTGTGGGTTTGGACCAGTCGTATCGGACTCCAGGGAATAGGCGGTCCAGTAAGGGGACGAGTGGTGAGCAGGCAATGAGTCCCCAAAGTGGGCCGTTGGGTGTAAAGAAATGGAACTGGATGTAGAGTGCCGTGAGTGCCACGATGAGGGCGAAGACGATGCGTCCAGTTTTGGAGTCAGGTGTCGTTTTGGGGTCTGAAATCATGAAGAATGAAAAGATCAGCAATGCGCCGCTCTCAATCTGATGAAGCGGAATCGTCAGCGGATCGCCGAGCCAGAGGGCGCGGGCGAACAGGAGTCCGACGTAGAACGTCAAGAAGGCCAGTGTGACATCAGCGCGTGCCGCACGGGTCACAACAAGCGAGCCGAGGCAAGCGATCAGAAACCCAAACCAGGCGACCTGTCCCCACTGGCCAGGTGAGATCCAGCCGAGGCCGCTGGCGAGGACGACGACGAGTGCTAGGTTTGTGGGATTGAAGATGTGTTTGTCTTTCCATCGGATGACGAACTTGCTGCCGATCGTGATGCCAGCGGCGAGTGCAGCAACAGCACAATCATTGGTGCGGAGGAGAAGGCACAGCGAGAGGGATGAAATCAGCGCGCTCTTGGGATCAAAGCACGGCAGGTGGAAATAGCGGGTACCCGCATATTGCATTAGTTGTGCTGTGCTGATGGTGATGGCGATCTGCCAGATTGAAATGTCAAAGTGGAGCACGAGCAGCCCGTAGAGGAGGAGCGTCGAAAGGCTAGCGATTTGATAAAAGCGAGGATCCCGCCAGAAAGATGGTTCGCTTGGTTGGCTTGTGCCGTTGTCTTGGCCCATACATCCTCCTCAGGCTGATTTGGTCACGTGTGGCGGCCTTCACAGGAGGATATGGGGCGAGGGGAGAAATCCTTTCAGGTGCGAGGGCGAAGCAGGCGGTGTTGACAAGTCACGTGCTCATTGTGAGAATAACGAGCAAGTGAAGGACGGGTTCACGGCATGATGAGTGTGAGTCGCTGGTCCAGTTCAAGCGTATAGTGAGGTTCTCAACGATGACAGCCTGGATCCTTCCTGCGTTGAAAGCCGCGCTGCCGCATGTGGGGACTATCTTGTCCGCAGCGGCTCCTGTGTTTACCAAGAAAAGTGCCGATGCCCCTACTAGTCAGGATTCGACCCTCCAACAGCAGGTTGCTGAGCTTCAGGCTACTGCGGCTAAGAACGACACGTACCTCAAAGATTTAGCCATACAAATGCGAACAATGCTTGGAGCGCTTGAACAGGGTGCGGCTCTGGAGGAGCGTCGGTATCGACGTCTTTTGATGCTGTGTCTTGCAACGGGGATGATAGGGGTGGTCTCGCTGGGATTGGTCTTGATCGTACTACTCCGATAGACGTGCGATCCTATTCAGGGCCGCGTGAGCGGATATCGACGAGGAAGAGGCGGGAGTCCTTTGAAGGGTTTGCATAAGATCGTATGCGACCAATACGTCTCGGCTCTGATCGGATTGTACGGTGGCCAAAGGGATATGATCGTGGGGTGTAATAACTCCACCGGGGATTGAGGTTCCTCTCCGTCGCTCGCCCGCACTAGTATCAGCGTCCCCCCATGTCGGTTCGTCTCCAGAGAAGGTCCAGAATCTGTTCCGTAGCTGCGAACTGGAAGATGAACACGTAGGGGGAAGAATTCAGCTCTGATCTCAGCAGCCTTTAAACTTATTCGACCGACACTGTTCCGCGAGGCGCTTGGCTTCTGTAATTTGTGCGGGAGTCATGCGTTGGGCAACATCATCTCGATTCTCCACCGCTTGTTTGTGGTCCTCACCCTTCATATGTCCGGCCGCAAGATCTACCCACATGTAGGCCCGCACATAATCTTGAGGACCCCCAAGTCCTGCAAAATAGAGTTCTGCGAGATTGTTCTGCGCATGCGGATGACCCTGTGCTGCAGCCTTCTCATACCACGTTCGTGCTTGAGTATAGTCCTGTGGCATGCCTTTTCCCTTGGCATACAGCTCCCCGAGGCCGTTCTGCGCCTCAGCATTCCCTTGATTGGCCTGAGTTTGGAGTGTGGACAGATCTTTCGTGCCGGCCGGAGGGAAGGCCAAACTCGGCCCACCGAGCAGAACAAGAGTCGTCAGAAGGATGATGAGGGCAGTGGGACGCATGAGTTGCTGAGTATGCCGCGCACACGAATGGATCGTCAAGATGAATCCTACCGAGCTCTCTGTGGGTACTCTGGTGGAGGCGGTTGGGCGGGCATAGGTGGCGGAGGTGGAAGTTGCAGGGGCCGATTGTTCAGTTGAAGAGGAGGGCCAAGGTTAAGTCCGGGACTGTGAGGTGGTTGTATCCGTATGATGTGCTCGCCGTTCGGGAGATTGGTCGACGTGTGTACATTACCGGCGGCATCCATGTGGACGGTTGTGCCACCTTCTGCGTCCAATACTTGCTGTAACCGTTCTTTCGCGCTGGGCTGTGGCGATAATTCCTCTCCACTTGCAAGCGACAGGCTTGCACAGCCGGTGACGAGTAGGATCATGAGATGGCGAGCGATTCGATTCATGCGGACATTATACAACTGATCCGCGATGGATCAATGCCCTTGCGCCTGCACGCCTATCTCTCTTGACTGAACCGGCCCTGATGGGAATGTTTCGTGACTCTCACGCGAAGTGCTCACTGGTGCCTGCCGCAGTGGATGGTTTCCAAACCTGCGCCGCACCATTCATCTGCCTGTGCACATTTTGGCAACTTACTTGCCGATGCGGTGTTGACGGGTCACACTTTGTCGATTCAGTTCACCAGCTGCGATGGTGTCTCGTGGTGCTCAGCTGAGTTTCTGAGGGCATGAGAATTGTTCGCACGTCTAGGGCTCGTGGAACAAGGAATGAGAGATGAAGCTTGTGGTCGTCTTCGGATTCTGTGTGCTTCTTCTGGGGCCGAATTTACTTTGGCTGAATTGGTCAACCGTGCGTATTGAGAATCGAGGTTCTCAGCCGATCGAGGAGGCCGTCCTCTTCGTCTGTGAGCAGCCGATGAGCCTGGGATCTTTGTCGCCAGGCGCCTCGCGTTTTCGGTTCTTACCCAAGTGCGGTGATGATTCACTAGAGATTCGAGCCGGTCAGCAGTCAACGAATTGTACGATCTACGTCGAAGGAGGGCTGTATCACGTGCAGGCGTGGTTTACGTCGTCGACGACGGGCGACTGCACCTATGGAGGGAGTCCTCCGCTGACGCCACTATTACTGGCTGAGTTACTGTAGGGAGATTGGCCAATCATCATGCCGCAGGTCGCTCCTCGCATCTATTGTATTCCCGCGACTCAGGCGCCGGTGGTGGCCGTGTTTCGTCGAGGGCCGAGTAACTGGTCGCATATCGGACGGTGGGATCTGGCTACTCACCGCTACGAACCCGGTGCCTGGCTTGGCGGACGTATCTTCCCCCGGCGGTCTGATCTGTCTCCCGATGGTCAGTACCTCTGTTACTTCGCCCATAAGCCGAGTGCCACGTGGGAACATGGCGAGGCCTATGTCGCGCTCTCAAAGCTTCCATGGCTGAAGGCGCTGCATGCCTTTGGGACCTGCGGGACCTGGACACGCGGCTACTATTTCACGGAGGCCGATGGGTCTGATGATCGGCCGATGGAGAAACTCCCGATTCCATACGGATTACGTTCTATCCCTGCGATTCAATTCGCCAACGAACGACGACGAGGGTGGGTCGAGGCGGAGGATTCACCGGCTCGTGATCCCGGGGATGCTTGGGATCAACATCGCAACGCTCGTATGCGAAAGCCACAGCCCTGTGGTACGCGAGTACTCTGCGTGGAAAGCGTGGGATGGGCTGGAGGGGAGTTTGGTGTCGACCAGGCTGTCGATGGCCTGAATGTTCGATACTCTCTGGAGCTCAAGGGAGATCTTGAACTCTTGGAAGATGTTCAATGGGCCGATTGGAGCCAAGAAGGGCACTTACTCGTTGGCACGCGATCGGGACGGCTACAGATACGAACGTGTACACACGATAGCGCCAAGACTCTCTTCGAAGTGGATCTCTCGAACCTTGAACCGAGTCCTACACCTGCGCCGATTTGGGCTCAGAGCTGGTAGTGGCAACGCCCTGACGCATCTCCGTCTATGTGCGAGCACCCATGACCGCACGGCCTACAAGCCTTCCGCAGGTCACCGTTCGGAGTCGCTCATGTCCAAAATCTTGAAATACGTTGCCTGAAAACCAATCTCACGATACCCGTAGACCAAGCGCTGATTCCCAGCATCACACGTATCACAATGATTCAGTAAGGGAGGATGTTCATGCATCTTGTCGTGGTGTCGGCATTGGTAGTCGGGTTGATGTATTTGCTGTGGCAGATCAGGCCGTAGCGCGCCTTTCCATATGACAGCAGCGAGCGCGCTTGAGTGAAGGCATGCTCTTGCACGGCCTCCAGGGGATAACCTGCTGGAGGCCGTGGTCATTATGGTCTTTGTATAATCTAGGCCTTCTGTCGTTCCTGTAGCACGAGCGCGTCAAAAACTACAAAATCAGTTGCGAGAAATCTTGTCTCACGGTAGCCCTAGACTGGGTGCCGGCATCTGGTTCCGGTCCTGTTGGAATAACCGATCTATTAGAGGAGGCTATTCATGCGCATCATCTTGATGTCTGTGGTCCTATCCGCAGTGATTGCTGGGTCTGGTTCTGTGGCCATGGCAGATGAGCTGACAAATCTCGGCTCTGAATTGAAGGGTGAAATGGGCTCCATGGCCAGCGAAACCAAAGGTGAGATGAAAGGCGAGCAGGACCAGATAAAGGAGAGCCTCAAGTCAAAAAAAGAGCAGATGAGGGCCGATATGAAGGCCAAACGAGAACAGATGAGATCAGAGATGAAGGGGAAACGAGACGCGTTGAAGGCCGAAAGAAAGGAGATGAAGAAAGCGGCGAAGGCCAAGAGATCCAAGGCCAAGAAGCAGGCTGAGGAAGCCGTCGAATCATTGGAGCCAAGCGCGTACTAGAGGAACAGGTTTAACGCAATTCTGTTGCAACAGGGTCTCTCGCAGGGCCTCCGGAAGTACAGCTTCCGGAGGCCCTGTGTTTCTTGTGGCCAAGGCTCTCAAAACTGTTTTTTGGCGGTGAAGTTGGACGGCATCAGGACGCGTTACACCACTTGTTCACAGGGTAAGACGAAGACGTGGAGTGGGAACATGAGGTCACCTGTGGACGCTTCTTGCCCGAGGCGAAACCGCTTGAACCCGTCGATGAGACGGTGGGCTGATTGTTCGGGAACCGCGACAAGAATCATCCGGTTCGTTGAGGGAGCGAGAAAGAACTGGCTGGTCAGTCCGGTCTCTCCTTTTCCTGTGACGTTGTGCAGCTCGCTGTATGAAGTCACCTCATATTCCTTCAAGATGGCATGTACCTGTTCAACGAGCGATTCACGAAACACGATGACCAACATTTCCATGCGCGTCGCTCCTCTGTCCTGGCCGGTGTCAAGTCTCGATCTATTATCAATAGCGCCAGGAACAATTACAAGTACAAGCTCAAGAGAGGTTTCGAGGTTTCTCACAACACGATGGCGAGCCTGGCGGGCCTTCAGGATGGAGGGTTGGCTCGACAAGAGCAGAGGCGATAGGCTATAACGATCTGCTCAACAGCTTCGTGCGGGAATCAACCAGGAACGGGGTTATGCAAGAATATGCCGCGTATTACGGGACTGCCTGTTTCATCCTTTCGATGTATCTTCTCTTCAAGGGCGTGACTGCCGCGTTACGACAGCGAAGCGAAGATCATTCCACGACGCTGGTGCCTGCCTATGTCTATGGAATCCTCGCGTCGGTAGCGCTCACCTATGCGTTGGGACTTCTGAGGATGAAGTTTCCCGGGTGGGAACTACCTTGGTGGGGAAATCGGATTATTTTCCCGGGCACGACCATGCTCTTCCCGGGCATTATTTATCTTGTCGGTCGGCGGCCTTCAACACGCCGAATCGATCGTGTCGACGTATAACCAAGTTCAACCTTCCTTTATAGCCGATCTAGACGACAGGACACTCTGCATTACTTCGCGATGGTGATGCTCGGTACGCCAGCTCGCGAGACCTCCGTGACGGTCATCTGGAACAGCTGCGACAAAAGCTTGAACGCTTCGCGGTTCCAGCGAGCCTGTGGGCCGCTTGTATTGACGGCGTAATACTGCCCGTGGGATTTCATGGCCAGATCCAACTTGGACGGTGATGATGGTGACACGATCAGATCCAGCGTCTTCACCGGATTTTCCGCTACCTCGGGGGTTCGGCTGTCTTTATCAACATGGTATTCACCTTCCTCGGAGATGGAGAGTCCGAGAAAGTTCAAGATCGCATTGAAGCTTCGTAATCGAACGTCACCTTTGATCGGCCAATCACCGCCATAATAACCGGGGCGGATGTCAAACGTCACATCGTGTCTGAGCCCCTGCTCATTCTCGTGTTGCAAGCGGGCTCGCTCGTCTTGGGAGAGCAGATTTGGGTCATAATTCGTAATCAGCGTCCCACCTTCAACTTGTTTTCGCAACGTAAACGTTTTGTCTTGGGCGTGATAGGACACCTGGTACTCCTGTTCGAGCGCTTTGAACCCCTCCGCCGTGACTGCTTCTGCGGGAATCGTCCAACTACGTTCGACATTCAACGGCTCGACGTAGAGGCTGTTATGGTCTTGAATCGCTGAAAGATGCAGCACCACACGCCTGAATGTCTCGTAGCCGATCTTGTCGGACGGACTATTTCGATACGCGACGACTCCGGTGCCACGACTCATTCGGACTTCTTTGGCCATCATCCGCAACAGCAGATCGATATCGATCCCCTGGCGGAGAAGCAACGTCAGCTTGGCTTCATGGAATGGCGTCAGCAAGCGTTGGGTAAATTCTTCGCCCTCAATTGGGGCGATACTGATAGTCGGGTTCTCAGCCACGCTTCCACCGATGACGGGCAAAATCGTTCGGCTTGCATCACCGGTCAAAGCCGGTGTGGCACCGGCGGTAAATCGAAAATCGAACGTCGCCGCCACGTTGGAGACGCCGGTGAAGTGAATGGGCTGATGGTGTTGGGCTCTGGCGATATTCACAAGCAGTTGTTTGGATTGTGATTCGGTGATGGCGTCGTCGTAGGCGATGACGGCTCGAGTCAGGGTAATAGGAGAGAGGCATCCCGAGAGAAGAAGACCGAAGAGCGTCAGGAGGATAGCTGGTAGAGCGAATGTTCTGTTGTCCATCGAGGATGGCCGGTTAGTCAAACATCGTCCAGACGGAGATGCGAGTTCTACCACATCAATGAACAGAAGGGTAGCTGTCGGAGAAAGGCGAGCTATGCGACAACGGGATCGGTTGTGGGGAGATTCACTCGCTGGACGGTCATCGCAATCGGAGTTCTGGGGTGGAGAGTCATCCCAGGCTCTGGGTGAATCGCCTGTTTATCGACGAGGCCGAGACGGACAGTCGACGCGATGGTTGCCAGGATCAAGAGGCCTTCCAGTTCCGCGAACGATTCGCCCAGACAGCGGCGTCCACCAGCGCCGAAGGGAATGTAGGCATAGGCCGGACGGGTTCTGGTCGCTTCGTCAGAAAACCGTTCTGGGTCAAATCGCGCGGGCTCAGGAAACCAGCGTGGATTGCGGTGGAGATTCCAGGGGCTGATGAAAGCCCACGAACCGGGAGGAAGGATCGCTCCGGATGGAAGTCGATCTTCGCTCTCTGCCAGACGAGTGTGCAAGCTCCATGCGGGAGGATAGAGGCGAAGCGACTCGTCCCAGATCATCTGCAAGTAGGGAAGGCGAGGCAGATCGGCCGCGTCGGGAGTTCGATCACCGAGCACGTCTTTCAATTCACAGACCAATCGTTCCCAAACTGATTGATTCTGGGACAGAAGAAGCCACGTCCATGTGAGCGCATTGGCGGTGGTTTCATGACCGGCGAGCAAGAATGTCATGAGCTCATCACGAATCTCTCTCTCGCTCAGTGGGTGACCACGGTCATCCTTCGCGGCCAGTAAGAGCGAGAGCACATCATCTCGGTGCTCAGCACTGCGTCGCCGATCACGAATCAATTGAAAAACTGTTTCTTCGATAACGTTGAAGCCACGGGTGAACCGGCGATGCCGGGGAATGGGAATCCAGAGCGGGATCAGACTGGCCAGGAGCGAATCATACTGAAGTTTGATGAGTCGCTGGCCTGCTGAAATGGAGTCACGGATCAGGCCGGTATCCGACGGCACACCTTGTCCAAAGAGGAGACGCCAGATGACCGAGAGGGTGAGATAGGCCATGTCCTGTCCAATGTCGATCGTCATGCCATCGTGCCACTGGGCCACTCGGGCTCGTGCTGTCTCGGTGATGAGTCCGCTGTAGGCCGTTACGTGGCTTCCGTGAAAAAACGGGAGAAACAGCCGCCGTTGAGCGTGATGGGTGTCACCTTCCGTGTGCAGGACACCTTGCCCGAAGATCCGTGATTCGACTGGAGGAACTAGGCCTTTCCGATAATTGTCTTGATTCGTCACCAAGACATGTTTCACGTCGGCCGGATGATTCAAGAGATACATGGCGGCATCGGGCTGTCGCAGGAGCAGTTCAACGACCAGTCCCATGGGGAGCTTGACGACGTCGCCGTAGACTTGGCATTGCAATAGGAATCCGAGGGTATCCCGTCGAAGCTCAGCGAAGCAGCCCCACCAGCGAGAGACTGGTGGTCCGGGAAGGTGCGATGTTGGTGTATGTTGGTCGGTCATGGGTGATGGCTCGTACTCAGTGGGACTACAGCATGGAGGAGAACGACTGTCAACGGGGGCTGGCGTGAAGCGCAGCTGGCTCTTGCCCTTCACCACGAATCGTGATGAGGACCAGCAACGAGATGACTGCGCATGCACTGACATACCATCCTGGCGCAAGGGGACTTCCGCTCCGTTCAAAAACCATGGTCGCGACCAATGGGGCTGTTCCACCGAACAGTGCCGAAGCCATATTGTACGAAATGGAAAGCCCCGTATATCGGTGAGCAACTGGAAAGAGCATCGCGACGATGGCAAAGAAGGGGCCCATGTAGGCGGCGACGAAGACGGTCACGGCCAATTGCGCTAGGGCCACCGACACCACGTCTCCACTGCTGAACCAGGTGAAGAACGGGACTGTGCCGAGCGCGAGACCCATCGCACCGGCAGCGAGCACTCGGCGTGGCCCGACTCGATCGGCCAACTTACCCATGATCGGAATCAGCATCGCCATGACGGCCATGCAGACCGTGTTGATGGTTAAGGCTGTTTTCATGGAGAGATCGCTCACCTTTGTCACGTAGGTGGGGAGATAGACAAAAAAGATGTAGAACCCCACGCCATGCAGCAACACGAGTCCGATCACTTGGAGCAGCGGTGTCCGGTTCTGACGTGCAAAGTCATGAATCGGCGTCGATGAGACGACGCCGCTCTGTTGGAGTTGTTCAAAGGCAGGCGATTCAGGAAGATGTCGGCGGAGATACCAGCCGACCAATGCGATGACGCTCCCTGCCAAGAACGGAATGCGCCAGCCCCAATCATGCAGTGTCTCCTGCGAGAAACTTGCGCTGGCCACGGCACCGATGCCGGACCCCGACAGGGCGCCGATTTGGGCGCTGAAGCCGGCCCAACTGCCGATATAGCCTCGTTGGTTCGGCGCGGCATGTTCGATCAAAAATGTGACTGATCCCGTAAATTCGCCGCCGACTGAGAAGCCTTGAATAAACCGTAAGACGGTCAGCGCAATTGGTGCAAGCAACCCGATCTGTGCATAGGTCGGCAGGAGGCCGAGGAGGCAGGTGGGTATTGCCATGAGGATGATCGACCAGGAGAGCGCCGACCGCCGTCCTTGCGTATCTCCCCAGTAGCCGAAGCAGAGCGCACCCAGCGGCCTTGCCAGAAAGCCGACGGCAAATACACTGAATGTGGCGATCAATGACAAGGAAGGATCTGACGTCGGGAAAAACAGGACGGACAAGATGGGAGCAAAGTACCCGAAGAGCGCGAAGTCATACCATTCCAGTACATTGCCGATGGCACCAGCCAGGACTGTTCGGCGAAGTGCATGAGGCTTGTCTGGTGCTATAGAGGTGCGATCATTCATCACGGTGCGGTCGAAGGCCCACCATACCATGAACCCATGCGTCCCTTGCCTTTTGCATCAAACGCTCGGTAGATTCATCGCATGACAGGCCGTGCTCACGCTGCAAACTCACTGTGCCGATGGTGCGTCGACACCGTCGGTCGCTTGATGATATCGGGTGTGTTGAGTGGCCTGTTGCTGTCCTGCAGCGGGGAGAACTCGACATCCACATCTCCGAACCAGACGGAGAGTATCGCTGGGGTGGATGCCGATGCGAATGGCGTGCGTGATGATGTCGATCGGTATATCGATACGACCTATGCCGGTCAGGCCAGCGCGGACCTCAACAAAGCTGTCCGTCAGTACGCAAAGGCCGTGCAGTCATCACTGCTTGATGCCGACAGTCACACACTGTCACTGACTCATGCTACGGAACGATTCCGCGCGCTGGAATGTTTGATGGCGAGGCGACCTGATGAGTTCCATGCGATTTTTGTCGACATTCGCGCGCAACTGTTGAATACGCCAAGCCGTTCCGAGGCCTACCTGAACGCCGATGATCAGGTGAAGACCGCGAATATCCCTTTGCTGCCGGCAGACCAATGGGTGACGGCATGTCAGTCATGAGTACCAACAGGTATCGTGTGCTCTTGCTCAGTGTTCTCCTTGGAGTGGCTTGGCTTCCTGAGGCAGGCGCACAGGTGCCGGCTCAGTCGGCTTGCCACAATGCGGCAGCCTCTCGTACGGCGATCTACTTTGTTAATGGAGTCACGACGACGCGCGATGAAGCGAGGTTGAACGGCGGGAAACTGGAGCTGGAGTTTCTAAGCAAGCTTCCGACGATGGCGCCGGCCGTCCAAGCGATGTGTCATCTGTTCTTTCTGAATATTAATCCCACTTCTGGGGCCGTCAAAGATTTTCTCGAGGCAGGCCAACAACGGCTGGGGCTCACGTCGACGACCTTTTGGCAAGGATTGGAAGGTGCGGGCCTCGCGACATCGGGTGTGATTGCACAGGTACTGCAACGTCCGATCAGCAACGCGAATCAAATTGATGATGAAACCATTCAGCGCCATGCGACCGCCTTTCGGGAGCAGATCGCTTCCCCAACCTGCCGTCGCGTGCTCGTCGTTCCACACTCTCAAGGCAATCTGTACAGTAATGCGTCGTATAACAGGTTATTGGGCCAGGCGCCAACTCCACCGACAGGCACCGTGAAGATTGTCGGGGTTGCGACACCGGCCGATGTGGTGCAAGGCAACGGACTCTATCGCACGTCAAGCACCGATCTATTGATCAGCGGGATTCGCCTCGTGCTGCGTACCACGTTACCAGCCAACACGAATTGGGGGATCAGTCCGCTGCTACTCTCTCCTGCCTATTCCGGCGGGCATAGTTTCATCGGGTACTTGACGGCTGAGCCGAGTCGGACCCAGATTCTTACGGACATGGAGTTCTCATTGATCGCGCTGGCTTCCGTCAACCCCTGCTGATTCTTCTGTCGGCTTGCACATCCCTGACTCGGACTCGGCATTCAACACTCAGCGCTGAGCACTCAGGCCTCAGCACTCGTCCTCACTGTTCCTTGAGTAACGCAAATTGTTGTTTCAAAGCGGCAATCTTTAGAAGGTAAGTTCGGAGATCATGGGCGCCACAGTGCTGGTGCGTTGTTAGGCGATAGTTATGGATGACGTAATTGCGGCCGGTTCCGGCTCCGCAAAGATGAATGACGGCGGCCAGCTCTTGTTTCTGTTCGAACGTGGCCCCTCGATCACCGACTAACCGAGTGACGTATCGGTCGAGCAGCGCGGAGGTCATCTCCATGGCATGTCCGGGAATGACTCGGCTATACAGACTGTTGAACCAACAGGAATTGAAATTGTTCCAGGGCCCATCTTCGACGACGACATGGTTGTGGATGCAATACCGTTTCGCTTCTTGAAACGTGCCGTCGGTGATCTGAAACATCCCGACGGCCGATGAGGCCGGTCGATACCAATCCAACGGATTCTGCGCGGTAAAGCGCCATTTCCAATAGGTTCGGGCGACGGGATTGCCGGAGCCTTCAGCTTGTGCGAGGGCTGCCAGCAGCTCGGGTGTGATGACGGTTGTCGAATGGACTTTGAACAGCGCCCCGTATTCCGCCCAGGTTTCACGGGGGCTCTTGTGAAAGGCCGGTTCCACTGGAAAGAACAGTTCTGTCGGCTTGTAGTAGGCGTGATAGATCCAGTTGATGGTGAGGGCCGCCGTGATGAGGATGGCCACCGTGCTCCAGACTTGTATGGTTGGTGGAGCCTTTCGGATGGCACGCAGACATACGGTCAGTACAGACCAACTTCCCCGAGCGACGCGCATCAGGGGATGGGCCGAACGCTGAGAGCGGGACGGGATATGAGGGGCACCGTGACGACGCGACATGGTGTCGGGATAACAATGACCAGATGAACTGGTTCTGTCAACGGGGGCCATCCGTGGGATTTCTTGAGGCAATGGCGGGAGGGATGGAGCCAATCAACAATCTTGCATTACGGTTGCTAGAAGGCTCAAGATGGCCGCCCAAGTTGAGGGATGTGCGGCAAGATTGTTGGAGGGGAATCTATGCAACGACTGGTTGCGCTCGCTGTTGGTCTCATCGTGGCGATGATCTCGCCACCGGTATTTTCCGAATCATTTACGGACAAGGCGAAAAACGACGGTACGGTTGAGATCAGCGATGAGGACCCGGCCATGCAGAAAGCCATGGCGCGGGCACGTGCCGGACTGGAGGGCTTTCTGAAAAAGGCAGGATCGCCGCCGTCCGATACCGGCCAATACTCCGTGAAGGTTCGCGTCAGCGAAGGGGAGAGTCTCGAATATCTCTGGATTTCCGATCTGAAAGGCCAAGGCGATCTGTGGTCGGGGCGGATCGAAAATGTGCCGGTGGTTCGATCGCTGAAGAAGGGCCAGGCCTATTCGTTTGCGAAGACGGAGATTGTCGACTGGACGTATGTCGATAAAGCCAGGAAAAAAGTCATCGGAAACTTCACGACCTGTGCGCTCTTGACCAAAGAATCCCCCGAGGTGGCCCAAAAGATTCAGAAACAATATGGCCTGGACTGTGACCGATAGTCCTCACTATCCAGGATCCTGTGTCAGTCAGGCTTGTTGGGATTCACCCACCGCAGTTAGGACGATTCGTACCAAAACCGCCGGGATCGCGCATCTCGTGAAACCTCACACGTGAAGCGTATCTCGCTTCGGATTAAGACACTTCACGCTTCACGAACGACGATCGGCGGATATGGTCGCAGCGGCGCGTCGGTGGTTGTACCAGAAAAACCCTGGAAGCATGTTGGCCAGGATTTCGTCCTGCTGATTCTTCCGGAACTCGTGCCAAAACGTCTTGCTGGTGCTACTGTGGATCCACTGCTATCCGTGCATGGATCTTCATGGGGCCAGCGAGACTCTACCAACTGTTTCCCTCTCCGGATTGGGACGAGACGGATCTCGACACGTCGACGGATCCCTTTCACCCTGAGGGGCGATTTCAGACTGCCGCCAAGAAGAAAGCGATCCGTGATCATTTTGATGCCTGCGCGCCACATCGGCTGTCGTGGGAGCAGAAGGCCCGCGCTTACTATGAGGATCAGATTCGATATCTCAGATTTCTCGTGCCCGAGGGATTACGGGTCTTGGAAATTGGGTCAGGGATCGGCAATCTCCTTGCCGCGTTGAAGCCATCGCGCGGGCTTGGCATCGACTTGAGTCCTGCCATGGTGAACGAGGCGACCCAACGTCATCCGACTCTGGAGTTTCGGGTCGGGGATGTTGAAACGCTGCAGCTCGACGAATGTTTCGACATCATCATTCTTGCGGACGTGGTCGGCCATCTCCTCGACGTCCAGACGGCGTTCAAGCGGCTGCGCCGTCTCTGTACTCCCCAAACAAGGGTGGTGGTGTCCTCCCACAACCATGTGTGGGAACCGATCCTCCGGCTGTGTGAAAAGGTTGGGCTAAAGATGCCGCAGCGTGAGCACAGCTGGCTCTCGCCGGCGGATCTCACAAATCTGTTGTACCTCGCGGACTTTGATGTGGTGAAGGTGGAGCAACGATTGTTGCTGCCACTGCGTATTCCGCTCCTTGCTCCCTTGTGCAACAGATTGCTGGCCTATCTTCCGGGGTTTCGTGGGCTCTGTGTCTCTCATTATGTGATCGCTCGCGCGAGGCTCCGGAGGCCGGAGCGGCCCTATTCAACGACGATCGTCATTCCCTGCCGAAACGAACAAGGCAATATCGATGCGACACTCCGGCGGATTCCACAGTTTGGAGGCCGTCAAGAGATCCTCTTTGTGGATGGGCATTCGACAGACGGGACGGCAGATGAGATTAAACGTGTCATGGCATTTTACCCTGGGAGGAATATCAAACTGCTGACACAGGACGGGCAAGGGAAAAGTGATGCGGTCCGCAAGGGGTTTTCCCATGCGATGGGCGACATCCTCATGATCCTGGACGCAGACGCGACCATGCCGCCGGAAGCCCTCCCGAAATTCTATGAAGCCATCGCAAGTGGAAAAGGCGAATTGATCATCGGCTGTCGGCTGATCTATCCCCAGGAGGGGCAGGCGATGCGCCTGCTGACGCTGTTTGGAAACAAGGTGTTTGGGATAGCATTCTCTTGGTTGCTCAACCAGCGGATCAAGGACACACTGTGTGGCACAAAGGTCTTATTCCGTCGGGACTACGAACGCCTAACGGCTAATCGGTCGTACTTCGGCGACTTCGACCCTCTCGGAGATTTTGATTTATTGTTCGGTGCGTCAAAGCTCAATCTACAGATGGTGGAGATTCCCGTTCGGTATGAAGCGCGGACGTTCGGCAGCGCGACGATTCGACGGTTTACACAGGGAAGGTTGTTGCTCAAGATGGCGGTCTACGGATTCCTTCGTCTCAAGGCTGTATGAGAACCCTCTCCGCTTGTACGGAGCTTGCCGAGAGGCTCAGTGCGATCCTATCGAGAGAACGTCGAAGATTTCGCCTCGAGAATCGATGCAACCTGCTTGCAAGCCGGAAGAGGCCCCACCTATAATGTGCCCGCTATCTCAGTGGATCTGTTAACAATTTGGAGGAGTCGGAGCGATCATGAACGAACGAACATTGGCCATTATCAAGCCGGATGCTGTCAAGAAGAATGCCATCGGAGATATCATTCACCGATACGAACAAGCAGGACTGAAGGCGATTGCTATCAAGATGATTCACATGTCGCAGTCCGTGGCGGAAGGGTTTTACTCGGTGCACAAGGCGCGTCCGTTTTTCGGGAGTCTGTGTGCCTTCATGTCGTCCGGTCCGGCTGTGGTGATCGTGCTGCAAGGTGAGAATGCGATCAAGAAGAATCGGGAGTTGATGGGTGCGACGGATCCTGCAAAGGCCGATCCAGGAACCATTCGCAAAGCCCATGGAACGAACATTGAATTTAATGCCGTCCATGGATCAGACTCACCGGAAACCGCTCAGTTTGAGGTCGGATATTTCTTCCCAGGCTTGGAGATCTTTGGATAGCACGCGTGAGAACCGGGTCGGCGATGGTGGCCGGCCCGTTTCTTGACAATGCCGACCGCTCCCACTACGATCTTGAACAGGTGACTAGGTCAAGGTTGAGGCTGAGTAGTCGGTTGCCTATCCTTCCCCGAACCTTAGCCTCGCATAGTGAATCTCAAGAACGGAGCCGACATGATTCCATCCGATTTACGGTATCACCAAGAGCATGAATGGGTTCGAGTTGACGGCAAACAGGCCACGGTGGGGATCAGCCACTTCGCGCAGGATGCGTTGGGGGACATCGTCTTTCTGGACCTTCCCAAGGTCGGGGCGACCGTGAAGGTCGGGCAACAGATTGGGGAAGTCGAGTCGACCAAAACCACATCAACGATCTACACGCCGGTCAGCGGGACGGTCACCAAGATCAATACGGATCTGAAAGATCATCCTGAGGTGGTGAATTCAGATCCCTATGGCAAGGGATGGATGGCGGTCATAGAGCTGAGCAGTCCCGGAGACGTCGATCAACTGATGACGGCCGCGCAATACGAAGCCTTTCTCGCCAGTCAGAAGCATTGACATTCGTGTCCGTTGGATCGGTGAGCCATTGTGTGATTGAATCATTGGTACCCATTGGCAATGTCTCAATCAACGATGAGCATCTGATCCGATGACCTCCTCACCTCACATCGCGATTCTTGGAGCCGGCCCTGGCGGCTATGTCGCAGCGATCCGTGCGGCTCAGCTAGGCGCACGAGTCACTGTCATCGAGCGAGAGAAGCTCGGCGGAGTCTGCCTCAACTGGGGCTGTATTCCCAGCAAGGCGCTGCTTTCCGTCGTGGAGCTTGGGGACAAGCTCAAGAAGGCGGAGGATCTGGGGCTCATACTCCAGGCACCGGCGACGTACGATCTTGCTCGCATGGTGGCTCGCAAAGAGAAGGTGGTTGCGACGCTCGTGAAAGGGATTGCGACACTGTTCAAAGGTTGGGGGATCGAACAGGTCACTGGGCAAGGGGTTGTCAAGGACGCACGTACCCTAGCCGTGACACTCCCGGATGGAGCACAGCGTGAGATTCAGGCCGATGCACTGGTGATCGCGACCGGCTCCTCCTGGCCGAACCTTCCGCAATTTCCCATCGATGGTCGGCAGATTGTGACGAGTCAACAGATGCTTGACCTGACACAGGTTCCGGCCAGCCTTGCCATTTTGGGTGGTGGGGTGGAGGGATGCGAGTTCGCTGCGTTGTACAGCGGTCTTGGGACACAGGTCACCATCCTTGAACTCATGCCGCGGCTCCTTCCATTGGAGGATGAGGAGATTTCGTCCACCATGGAGCGTGAATTGAAAAAGCGGGGCGTGACCGTGATAATCGGCACGACGGTGGAGAAATTTGAGCGGTCACCTGAGTCGTTGATGCTGTCGTTGAAAGACGGGAGCACGATCGCGACAGAGAAACTCTTGGTCTCGGTGGGGCGAGGATTCAACTCGCGAGGAATCGGATTGGAACAGGTCGGTGTTGCGCTTGGGCGTCGTGGCGACGTACTGGTTGATGAACACCTGCGCACAAACGTTCCGGGCATCTATGCGATTGGTGATGTGACAGGCAAGGCGATGTTGGCCCATATCGCATCAACGCAGGGGCAGGTAGCGGTTGAGAATATTTTAGGACATCAACGGACAATAGATTATGAAATTATCCCAGCCGGCATCTTCACTCTACCTGAGATCGGACGGGTGGGATTGACCGAGCACCAGGCTAGAGCTCGAGCGGAGCAGAACGGCAAAGATCCGAACCAGGCAGTGAAGGTTGGACGATTTCGCTACGGGGCATTGGGCAAGGCTCAGGCGACGGGAGACACGACCGGGTTCTACAAAGTCATTGCCGATGCAGAGACCGATCGGATCCTGGGCATGCATATCCTCGGGGCCCATGCGGCGGATCTCATTCATGAACCGGCGTTGGCGATGCAAGTTGGGGCGACGGCCAGCCAAGTCGCTCGTCTCATCCATGCCCATCCGACACTCGCTGAAGGCGTGATGGAATCAATGGAAGATCTTGATGGAGGGGCCATTCACCAGTTGAGAAAGACGGGGAAGGGATGATCAAGTCTCTACTCCTCAAACTGGCAATGTTGGCTGTCACGACAGGAATTGTCTTGTGGCTGGGAGGGGTGCGCCACGTGCCTATCCAATTGTCTGGTGTGTCCACGCAGGAGCAGACTGCGAGGGGTGTGAACGGTCCCGGTCAACCTGCGCTTGATCAGAATCGTGTGGTATCGGCTAAGGTGGCCACCCTGCACGATTCAGCCTTGCTGGATCTGAATCGGGCCACTGCCGATGAACTGGAAGCGTTGCCAGGTATTGGTGCGGTCCTGGCGCAACGGGTGGTAGCGTTTCGAGAGTCGGCAGGACGGTTTCGGACCGTTGATGATCTGCGTGGCGTCAAAGGGATCGGCGCCAAGAAATTTGATCGCCTCAAGTCATTGATCACAGTCTCCACCAGCGAGACACAACGAGAGACGGAGCGACGTGCGTCATGAAGGATGTCACCCAACAACTCGACCTCATTCTCCGTGGTGCGGTGGAGGTCATTCAGCAGACTGAGCTCGAGGCCAAACTGAAGCGTTCGCTTTCTGAAAAACGCCCATTACGTATTAAGGCGGGATTCGATCCGACGGCACCGGATCTTCATCTTGGGCACACGGTCCTCATCCATAAGCTGAAACACTTTCAAGATCTTGGTCATCAAGTGATCTTCCTGATCGGTGATTTCACAGGGATGATCGGCGATCCAACCGGTGTTTCCGAGACGCGTAGGGCGCTGACCAAGGAACAAGTCCAAGAGAACGCCAAGACGTACCAGCGTCAGATCTTCAAGATTCTTGATCCGGAGAAAACCACCATCGACTTCAATAGTCGCTGGATGGGAGCGATGACGGCTGATGGCTTAATCCAACTGGCCGCCCATTACCGAGTCGCCAGAATGATGGAGCGCGATGATTTTCACAAGCGGTACCATGAGCAGAAACCCATCAGTGTCCACGAATTTCTCTATCCGCTTGTGCAGGGATATGACTCCGTCGCATTGAAGGCGGATGTGGAGTTGGGAGGGACGGATCAAAAATTCAACTTGCTGGTCGGCCGTGAGTTGCAGCGAGACTACGGCCAAGAATCACAGGTGGTCATCACGATGCCGTTGCTCGAAGGCACGGATGGCGTGAAGAAGATGAGCAAGAGCGTCGGGAATTACATCGCGCTGGAAGACAAGCCTGGTGAGATGTTCGGTAAGGTCATGTCGATCAGTGATCAGCTGATGTATCGCTACTATGAATTGCTCACGACGGAAGATCTCGGCCAGGCCAGATCACTGCATCCGATGGAAGCCAAGCAGACACTGGCTGAATTGATTGTGGCTCAGTATCACGGGGCCGAGGCAGGGAAGCAGGCCAGAGCGGAGTTTGCGCAGAAGTTTCAGAAACAAGAATTTCCCGATGAACCGGATGTGCGTGTTGAGCTGACGCCCAATGATTTGCGAGATGGGAAGGCCATTGGGTTGGTTGATCTTGTGGCCAAAACAGGCTTAGTTCCCAGCAAGAGTGAAGCACGCCGGTTGATCATTCAAGGCGGCGTTGAGATCGACGGACAGAAACAGAGCGATGCCAACGCAACCCTTGAGGTTGTCCAGGGTAAGCAATATCGTATGAAAGTTGGAAGAAGAAAGTTTGCGACAGTGGAACGGGTTGGATAGCAACGGCTTGGTAGGTATCTTGAGAAACTCAGACCTGCCTGCAGCTGGACACTCAGCCTGTGTTCCTGTATAAGATCTCCAGCAAGCGGGCGTAGCTCAGTGGTAGAGTCCTTGCTTCCCAAGCAAGTTGTCGCGGGTTCAAATCCCGCCGCCCGCTCCAAACATCCCCACTCATGCGAAGCGCACTTCCTGCGGTATTGTCCCTTCTCCAGCGATCTCAGAAAAGGAGCAGCGATGACTCACAAACAGATGCTCTGGCTGTGTGCTGTCACATTTATCGGTGGAATAATTGGTGGCGGGCTGAGCTATCTCTTGTTCTCGCCACTATCGGTCCAAGCACAGAGCCCCAACGGAGTTCATGCAGAGGAGTTTCTGTTACTCGACGTACATGGCAGAGCTCGGGCCGGTCTTGGCCTGGATGCGAAGGGGGAGGTGGGGCTTGTGCTTCGAAGTAAAGACGGAAACCGGACCCTCACTCTCTCGCCTGACGATCCATCGGTCATCAAGTTAGTCGAGCGAGGAGGCCGGATTCTGTGGAGTGCACCCTAGTGGTGCGTGAACCGTGAGAAAAGATTGGGAGTTTTATGACTGATTCGGTATTAAAGCCGGAATAACTTCAGGATGATCAAAAAGGTTGTCCAGCAAGGCCGCAGCGAGCGAAGAGCGGAGGCGTACGCCTCGATACGTTGAGCCTTTGAGCGATGCGAGAACACCGCTGGCGGCCTTTTTCAGCATTCCTGTTAGACGGCTTTCTTGACCAATCCAGAACGCAGGCAGCGGGTGCAGACGCGGATCCGCTTATGGCTCTTGCCGATGACGGCTCGCACGGTTTGAATGTTGGGATTGAACACGCGCCGGGTCTTATTGTTCGCATGGCTGACATTGTTCCCAGAGACTGGCTTCTTGAGGCACACTTCACACATAAATGCCACGATCGTACTCCTTCTCGCTGAAGTGAAATCCAGTTGAACTGGCGGATACTACCATAGCTGGATGAACCCTCACAAGCATCTGATTCTTCTCATAATGCAGCGAGAGGCGGAGGAGCAAGCTAGTCGATCTTGACAACTTCTCTAGCCCTCTCCTATTGTGATCTGCCTAAGAGCCTTCAAGCAAGAGAAGAGGGTTGAAGCCCTCGCGGTCCCGCCGCTGTAAATGGGGACGAAACCCGGTGATGCCACTGTCGCAATGGAGCTGTCAGCCGCCAGCAATCAGCCTTGAGCTGAATGCTGTGAGCCGATAGCTTCAAGAGATGGGAAGGAACGGGGAGTAGGGTGAACCATGAGCCAGAAAACCTGCTTGAAGACATGACCGTTGTTCCCTCGAGGCTGGGGAACGGGTGAGGATGAAGAAGCGGGTGCAATCCTCAAGGTCTGTGTAGGCCTTGGGGATTTTTTCCATTGACGCACTGGAGCCAACCGCATCCGATTCTTAGGACAGTGATTCTGGCCGGACTCACGATGGTTGTGTCACAGTCTGCCGAATGTAGTGAAGGAGATGTTGGTGTGATGAAACGACGGCAACAGGGCATCCTCACCGGCATGCCGTTTATGGCCCATGTTTCGTCGCGGGCGTTTGTCGATGATGCCGGGCGACGCCTCTATCTGGCCAAGCCGCCGGTTCGCGTGGTCTCGCTGGCGCCGAGTATCACCGAGATGTTGTTTGCGCTTGGTTTGGATGAGCAGATCGTCGGAGTCACGGAGTTTTGTGATTACCCGGCTGGTGCCAAATCCAAAGCCAAAGTCGGCTATGCCAATCCCAACATGGAAACGATCATCGGCTTGCAACCGGATATGGTGCTCGCCCCCAAAGACTTTTTCCGCCCCGATCTCCAGGTGAAACTGGAGCAGCTTAAAATCGCCGTGTTTGTCCTCGATGCCAAGACGTTGGAGGACATCCCGCTTCAGCTGCATACATTAGGAACGATGTTCGAGAAAAATTCAGCCGCAAACGACGTTACTCAGCGCATGCGTCAGCGGATGACCGAGCTCAAGCTCAAAGTGGAGACGCTCCCTAAGAAGCGAGTACTGTATGTGTTGAACAGCCAGCCGTTGATCAGCGTCGGGCCGGGAAGTTTTATCCATCAGATGATCGGTGTTGCAGGAGGAGTCAACGTCGCTGCTCAGGCGGGCGTTGCCTATCCACGACTGAGTATGGAGACCGTGCTCAAGGAAGATCCGGAGGTGCTGATTTTCCCGAGCGGCGAGGTGGAAACGGTACCGCGAAGCGAGCAGCAGCAGTGGCGGCGTTGGGACTCGCTTTCAGCGGTCAAACGGCAGCGATTTCATGAAGTCTCGTCGAATCTCCTGAATCGTCCTGGGCCTCGTGTCATTGATGGGCTAGAGCAGCTTGTCCGGGCGATTCATCCTGAACTCTTCGGTCCCAGTACCCCCGCGCTCCATCCATGAGGCTCTTGTGAAACTGCCGTCAGCCACAGGGTCTCCACGTTCCTGTGCCGATCGGATGTCTCAGGAACAAGGTTTTGTACCCCCTGCGCGCGGCAGCGTTGTGCAAGGAGCCATCCTGAGCCGTTCACGCTTGATCCTGATACTTGGGCTGTTGAGTCTGACGGCGGTCGTCGTGAGCCTGATGTGTCTTCACTTCGGAGCTCAACCGATTGCCTATCGAGAGATGCTCCGCGTGTTGATGGGCGTCATGACGGTTGATCAGACTGAGGCGGATAGCGGTTCGGCAGATATCACACGGACGATCTTGCTCCAAATCAGGCTCCCGCGTGTGTTGCTGGGCTTCATGGTGGGTTGCTCGCTCGCGTCGGTGGGTGTCGTCTTACAGGCCTTGTTACGAAACCCACTAGCGGACCCCTATGTGCTTGGCGTCTCCAGCGGAGCGGCACTCGGTGCAGCACTGGGTGTCTTATGTGGAGCGGGGACGACATTCTTAGCGGAAGCGGCGTTGCCGGCGTGCGGCTTTGCCGGTGGGATCGTTGCGTTAGTGATTGTCTATCGAATGGCGACCAACGCGGAACATTTGCCGATTCATAGCCTGTTGTTGACCGGGGTAATTTTGAACGCCATCTTCTCCGCCTTGATCATGTTCATTACGTCGATCCTGGACCCAAATCGTTCATATGGGATGATGGCCTGGCTGATGGGAACGCTCACCTCTCCTACCTATAGCGGACTTGTTGGGGTGCTGGTCTATCTTTCGATCAGTCTCCTCCTCTTATTCAGACAGGTGCGTGCCTTGAATATCATGGCATTAGGCGAAGATGCGGCTCGCTCGCTTGGGGTCGATACAGAACGGGCAAAGCGCTCCATCTTCATCTTGACGGCGTTGGTCACTGGTGCCGTGGTGTCTGTCAGCGGCATGATCGGGTTTATTGGGATGGTGGTGCCCCATGCCGTGCGCCTAGGCATTGGCGCGGACCATCGGCTGCTCCTGCCTGCCTCAGGATTAGTCGGGGGAATCTTTCTCATGGGGGCGGATACGATGGCCAGGACATTGATTGCGCCCACAGAAATTCCGGTCGGAATCATCACCGCTCTGGCGGGTGGGCCATTCTTCATCTATCTCCTGCTCTGGCGAAAGGATCGACTGGCGTGAGCGGGCTCCAGGACAGTCAACCTGGTGGAGGCAACGAGCCTTGTGCGATTCGCTTGGTCCAACCGCGCGACGCTTATGACGTGCATTCCCTTCGGTTTCGATATCAGTCAACGAAACCCTCAAACAGCCCATGGATCGTCGAGGACGTATCGTTTCAGGTCGCCCAGGGGCAAGTGCTGGGGATCGTGGGGCCGAACGGGTCGGGAAAGACCTCCTTGCTGAAACTCTTGGCGCGGCTTGCCACCCCGCAGCAAGGCGGCATCACTTTGTTCGGACGAGACATGGCAGCAATGAAACAAGAAGAGATTGCTCGTATCGTTGGAGTCGTACCACAAGACACACCGCAGCTCTTTCCCTTTACAGTTGCGGAAACGGTCTTAATGGGACGATTTCCTCATCGTCCTCGAAACGGATGGGGAAGTGGATTTGGATGGGAAAGCGGGGAGGATGTGGCTATTGCCGAGGATGCCATGAGGACGATGGACGTTGCCCACTTGGCCCAGCGGGCGGTAACGGACCTTTCTGGTGGAGAACGGCAACGGACGATGATTGCGCGAGCCTTGGCTCAGACACCGCAAGTATTGTTGCTTGATGAGCCGACCGCCTTTCTTGATTTGCAGCATCAGGTTGAGATCGGATCGGTGTTATGTCGTTTGAGAGATGAGCGTGGGTTGACGGTGATTCTGATCTCACATGACTTGAATCTCGTCAGCCAATATTGCGATCGGCTGCTGCTGCTTGCTGCGGGACACGTGGTTCGGCTGGGATCCCCTGAAGAAGTCATAGAGCCTCTGGTGTTAGAGCAGGTCTATCGATGTCAGGTCCTCATTGATCAACATCCGACCTCGGGTATGCCTCGAGTGACATTACCAGGTCGGAAGACCGTAGGGAACGAGTGACATGACGCGAGGTAAGATCGCCCTGCTCCATCTTGAGACGGTTCCCGGGGCTATTGATCGGAACCGATATGTGATTGTCGAGGCCATCAAACATGCCGCAGCAATCGGCGCTCAATGGATCGTGACGCCGGAGCTTGCGGTGTGCGGGTTGCAATTTGCCCATGTCGTTGGCTCTGATTGGATCCAGCCGCAACCCGACCCTTGGACGCAACAGGTCTGCAGGCTGGTCAAGACGTTGAAACGAACAGTCTTTCTCGGTTGTCCCGAGCGAGAGGGCAGGCGGTTCTACAACTCCGTGTTTGTCATCGGTCCGACGGGCGAGATTATCGGGCAACACCGTAAGCTCAATGTGGTGAGTGACTCCCTGTCATGGTCGAACCCAGGTGATCGTGTCGCTCCGATCGAGTGTGACGGGATCAAGGTCGGTGTGCTCATTTGCAGCGATGCCTATACGTCGAACATTGCTCGAGCGCTGAAGTTCGAAGGGGCAGAGATGTTGATATCGCCTGCGTCATGGGGACCAGGCATTCATGGCCCAAATGGGGAATGGGAGCAGCGGAGCCAGGAAACGGGACTTCCAGTGATCGTCTGTAATCGAACGGGTGCAGAGCAGACACTCGACTTTTGGAAGGCGCCGAGCTTAGTCGCAAAGAATGGTGACCGGCTGCTGTCTCATACGTCGGACCGATCGGCAGTCCTCACGTTTGACTGGGACTTCTCCAATATGGTACCAAGCACAACTCAATTTCGGGCAGACTATATGCGAAGCTAGCTCGGAAGATCGATGATGTCGTACGTGAGTACTCGTACTCAACAGGGGAAGGTGCATCCCTTTTTTCTGTTCCAGACTGGTGGATGCCGAGAGGAAGGAGGAAAAAACTCACAACAGAGATAGACCGTCAGTGCCGGGGAAGATGGTGCAAGTCCATCACGGTGCCGCCACTGTAAGCGGGGAGTGACTCTGCAGAACGCCACTGTCTAGGGAAGCTGTTAGCCACTAGCCATCAGCATTCAGTCAAACCTGATTGCTGAACGCTGTGAGCCAATTGCTTCGAAGATGGGAAGGCGCAGGGAAACGATGAGCCGCAAGTCAGGATACCCAACGGACGGGAAACATTCACACCCTTCGAGTCAAAGGGAGGTTTTCATGCATCGTGTGTATCGGTGTTCCCGGTTTGTTGTTGCCTGTTGTTCCCTTATCGCGTTTCTGCACTTCCTACCTCCCACTGCATTCGCTCAGGACATCGCCATGGCCGATCAACAGGAGACCGTCGAGGCTCCTGATGTCGTGGTGAGTGCGACGAAGACCCCAATTCCGGCCAAACAGGTCACCAGTGCCGTTGAGGTCATCACCGGCGAGGAGATGCAACAACGGAAAATCAGAACAGTCGCCGAAGCGCTTCGATGGTCATCGGGTCTTGCGGTCTTTCAAAGTGGAGGACTCGGCACAACGGTTGATGTGCGGATGCGCGGAGGAACGCCTGAGCAGACTCTCGTGTTGATTGATGGGGCGATCGTCAACAGTGCCACACTGGGCAGTTACAATTTCACGGATCTCACGTCCGACAACATCGAACGAATCGAAATTTTGCGTGGCAGCCAGAGCATGCTCTGGGGGTCGGATGCCATGGGCGGTGTGATCAACATCACGACCAAGCGGGGACGGGAGAAACCCAACGTCTCAGGTTTTGTCGAATATGGATCATTCAATACGATTCGAGAAGGGGGCAGTCTGGCCGGCAAGAAAGGACCGATTGATTTTTCAGGCTCGATCGCCCGTTTGGATACAGCCGGATTCTCAGCGATCAACTACCGCCGTGGCGCAGCCGAGCGCGATGGCTACCACAACTGGCAAGGATCGGTTCGACTGGGTGCGGATCTGCCAAGGGACGGCCGGCTGGAGTTTAGTTTTCGTTGGCTTGACGGCAGTGTGAATTTTGACGGCTTTGCGTTTAATTCGACGACCTTCGCGTCAGAGCCGGCTGATGTGTTTGGTGCCAGATCCAAAAGTGTCCAATATGTGTTTGCAGGGAATTACATGCAACCGATCACCGCCTGGTGGTCGCAACAATTGACCTTGTCACGGGCCACTGAAAATCTGGTGAGCGACGGTGGCGCAGTTGAACGGAGTCTTGTGACGGGAGCCACGGGATCCATTGGATCCCCGTTTCGGTCTCAAATTGGAACCACGAGCAATCGGATTGAATGGCAGCACAATATCCAAGTCGGCAAACCGCTTAGATTGACGGCGGGGTATCAGTTTCGGGAACAGCGAGGCGACAATCGGGATCTCTTGACCAGTACCACCGTCTTCGAGAACAAATCCGTTAGTAGCCATGCCGGCTTTGGAGAGGCGCAGTTGAATCTCTGGGACCGGATATTTGGTACGGCGGGTATTCGACAGGATGAGTATAACGTATTCGGAAGCGCGACCACCTATCGAGTGACCGGAGGATATCTGGTCAAGGAGACCGGCACAAAGTTCCGAGGCAGCTACTCGACCGGTTTTCGGGCCCCCACGATCAATCAGTTGTTTTTTCCTGGTTTTGGCAACTCCAATTTAAAACCTGAAAAGAGCCAAGCGTTTGATGTGGCCCTCGAACAGACATTGCCGAATGATCGAGGCAGCATCAGCGTTGGGTATTTTTGGACCCGCTACCGCAATCTTATTTTGTCGGTCTTCGATCCTGCTGCCTGTACCGAGCCTGGGTCATTTGGGTTCTGTGCGCAGAATGTCGGCTTGGCTCGAGCGGAAGGTGTGGAGGTCAGCACAAAGCTGAAACTCTATCGTGACGGGCCATGGGTGAAGAACTTGGATTTGCAGATCCAATATACCTACGCAGCGACGCGGGATATCAGTGGCGGCTCGGACACACGTCTTCCGAAATGGCCGCTCCATCAGATTTCGACGGTACTCCGGTATCAGCCCATAGAAAAGTTGCAGGCCAGTCTGGAGGGGCGCTATGTCGGCGAGCGGTTCGGCAATACTGGGAATGGAAATCCTACTCCCTCGTTTGTCGTCTGGAATCTGTCGGCGAGCTATGACGTGACGAAGTACCTGCAAGCCTATCTCCGTTTGGACAACATCTTCAACGAGAAATACGAAGAGACACTGTTCTTTGGGACGCCGATCCGTTCCATCTTCGGTGGCGTGCGGATCAATTACGATCTGCCGCTCTAGGGTTGCATGAACCAGTATCCACGACTGGTGATAGCCGGTACGCACAGCGGTGTCGGGAAAACAACCGTGACGCTGGCCATTCTGGGGGCCTTACGGGAACGGGGCCGCCAGGTCCAGCCGTTCAAGGCGGGGCCGGACTTTATCGATCCCAGTCATCATCGGGCGGCGACAGGAAGGCAGTCGAGGAATCTTGATGGGTGGATGTTGGGAGCACAGGGCAACCTGGGGATCTTTACGCGTGCTGCCGAGGATGCAGACCTCTCCGTGATCGAAGGAATGATGGGGCTCTTCGATAGTAGCTCTCCACTCAGCGATAGGGGGAGTACCGCCGAACTGGCCAAACAATTGGATGTTCCGATTATTCTGGTCATCGATGGTAGTACCTTGGCTCGTTCTGCCGCAGCGATGGTGGCAGGGTATGCGCGCTTTGATCCTGCCGTACATGTGGCAGGCGTGTTGTTTAACAGGGTCAACAGTGAAGGTCATTACAAGTTGCTCAAAACAGCAGTGGAGAATGCGACGGATGTCATGGCGCTTGGGTATCTGTGTCCTGATCCCGAGTTGACCATCACCGATCGGCACCTTGGCCTCACCATGGGTCATGAACAACGGGATTTGAGTCTCTATCATCGGTTGGCGAAAGCTGCGTTGGATACCGTCGATCTCGATCGGATCGAAGCTCTTGCACACTCATGCGCTCCCTTGGCGGAGGCTGCAAGTCCTCTTGTGCGTTGTCGACCCAAGACCGTTCGTATCGGCGTAGCACAGGACCAGGCCTTTTGCTTTTACTATGCGGATAATTTGGAATTGCTCGAAGCAGGAGGAGGCGAACTAGTTGTATTTTCTCCACTGCATGATGCTAAGCTCCCCGATGATCTCGGCATGCTGTATCTGGGCGGAGGGTATCCCGAATTGCACGGCCCAGCCTTAGCGGCCAACAGGCCCATGAGGTCGGCGATCAAACAATTCGGCGAGCAAGGTGGGACGATTTATGCGGAATGCGGGGGCATGATGTATCTCACTCAGGGCTTGAGAGATTGTGACGGCCATTTGTATCAAATGGTGGGGCTCTTTCCTGCTGAATCGACCATGCAGCGTGCGAAGATGACCTTGGGGTATCGCTCGCTTGAGGTGGCCCGGTCCTGTGTCATCGGGCCAACTGGACTCATTGCGCGTGGGCATGAATTTCATTATTCGACGATTGCACCAAAAAGCCCAATAGCTTATGCGTGCCTGTTGACCGATGCCGAAGGCAAGTCGAAGGGGTGCGATGGAATGCTTACCTCCAATACGTTGGGGCTCTATACGCATCTTCATTTTGCGAGCCAACCTACATGTGCAGCGGAGCTGGTCGACTCAGCACGTCGCACCGCCCAATAAGCATCAGGACCAGGTGCTGATGAATCGAAGGTATGGGAATGAGGGGTCCTGTTGAAAAGGTCTGTGAACACTGCAGACAACCGTTCCAATGTGTCGGGTACCAATGTTGGTGTGGCACATTGGGGATTACAGAGCAACAGATGGACTGGATCGCCGCACAGTTTACGGACTGTCTCTGCCAGATCTGCCTAGGGAAAGTGGCAACTGGTGAGTTAGGACCACGATCGTCGTCCATCATGTAACGAGTAGGCCGAGTCGAGATTAGAATGAGCCGACCACAGGGACGATTTTCTGAGCCAGAGCGTGAAGCGGTGTATCGGGTGATATTTGAACGCCGTGACGTGCGCCGGAACTTTCTGCCGAAACCAATTCCTGAGCCGGTGATGATGCGATTGTTAACGGCGGCTCATCATGCCGGATCAGTCGGCTTCATGCAGCCGTGGGATTTTGTGGTTATCCGCAATGGCGCAACGAAACGTGCGGTGAAAAACCTCTTCATCGATGCCAATACCAAAGCTGCTGCCCGGTATGCAGGTGCCAAGGGAGCATTGTACCGGCGACTGAAGCTGGAAGGCATTGAGGAAGCACCGATCAATTTGTGTATCACATGCAGCCGACGCCGAGGTGGGCCACAAGTCCTTGGGCGTTCCACGGTGCGTGCAACGGACTTGTATAGTACCTGTTGCGCGGTTCAAAATCTCTGGCTGGCCGCCAGGGCGGAAGGGATCGGGGTCGGTTGGGTCAGTATCCTCGATCATCAGGCGCTGAAGCAAGTGGTTGGCGTTCCTAAATCGGTGACGGTTCTGGCCTACTTGTGTTTAGGGTATGTCTCGAAATTTGAACAAGCTCCTGATTTAGAGACGGCGGGGTGGCGGGAGCGGATTCCAGTTGACCAGCTCATTCACTATGAAGCATGGGGAAATCAAAGTTCGGACAAGGGGAGCAACGGACATGCGGATTACCAAGGTCTATACAAGAACGGGCGACGCGGGGAAAACCAGACTCGCCGGCGGGCAACCAGTGTGGAAGGACAGTCTTCGAGTCGAGGCGTACGGCACCGTCGATGAATTGAATTCTTCAATCGGAATTGTTCGGGTTTTCAATCAAGAAATTGTCGAGCACAACAAACGGGCCGGCCAGTTGGAAGAGGAGCTTCGATGGGTGCAGAACAAGCTCTTCGATGTCGGGAGTATTCTGGCGACGACACCAGGACAGACGTTCAAGAATATGCCGCAGGTACTGGCGAGCGATGTCACACGACTTGAAAAGATGATCGATCGATGCCAGAAAGTCCTGGAACCGCTTAAAGAGTTTATTCTCCCAGGAGGGGGGAAAGTGTCGGGTTTTCTCCACCAGGCCAGGACAATTTGCCGTCGAGCCGAGCGCTTGTGTGTCGCGCTCTCAAAAATTGAACCGGTTGATCCGACCATCATCAAGTTCGTCAATCGGCTGAGTGATGCCTTATTTGTCCTGGCTCGATGGGTGGCCAAGACACAGGGCGAACCGGAATTTTTGTGGGAACGGGATGTCGCCAAGAACTCGACGTAACGCTCGGGCTGTCGGACGACCTAAGAGTCGTATTATTATCGTATTGGGTGGGGCCTCGTCCGGGAAAAGCGAGATCGCGCTTCAGTTGGCGGGCTCGCGTGGGCCTCGTGCATTTGTAGCGACTGGGCAGGGGCTCGATGCCGAAATGGTGGAACGCATTGCGCGGCATCGGGCGACCCGTTCTGCCGAATGGCAGACGATTGAAGAGCCTCTTGACGTAGAGGCCTGGTTTGCCAAACAGGGGTCAGAGTACCGGATCATCGTGTTTGATTGTGTGACACTCTGGTTGAGTAATTTGGTCGGGATCGGCCTCGGGGAATCAATCATTCTTGCGCGTGTAGGAACTCTTCTTGATGCAATGCGGCACACTGGGGCCACAGTGATCATCGTCAGTAATGAGTTAGGGGCGGGCCTCGTCCCAGCCGAACCATCAGTGCGAGCCTTCCGTGATCTTTCCGGACGAGTGAATCAATGCCTTGCTGCAGGGGCGAATGAAGCCTATCTGGCGGTCAGTGGGCTACCGCTTCGCCTGAAGTGAGGAAAGGAGCGTGATGTCGATTCAGGATGTCTGTCATCAGATTCAGCCGCTTGACCCAGCATTGCACACGAAAGCCCAGACTCATTTGGGTCGGCTGACCAAACCGCTCGGCAGCCTTGGCAAGCTTGAGGAGTTAGCCACCGCCTACGTCACCATGACCGGCGAGTTGAAGCCCACTATTCCCCGGGGAATGGTGTTCACCTTTGCTGCCGATCATGGTGTCACCGCGGAGGGTGTGAGTGCCTATCCGCGTGAGGTTACCCCTCAAATGGTGCTGAACTTCCTACGGGGTGGCGCCGGCGTGAACGTACTCGCCCGGCACGCGGGCGTGGTTGTCCGTGTGGTCGACATCGGAGTTGATTATGACTTTAAGACCGCCCCTGGGTTGATTCACCGAAAAATCATGAATGGGACAGGCAATGTGATGCGTGAGCCGGCGATGATGCGGGAACAGGCGGAACAAGCCGTTCAGGTGGGGATCGACTTGGCGACAGAGGCTGTACGGGAGGGTATCGGTCTTATCGGGACAGGGGAGATGGGAATCGGGAATACGACTCCCAGCGCGGCTATTACGGCGGTGATGACCGGTCGGCCCGTGGAAGAGGTCACCGGGCACGGGACAGGTATTCAGGAGTCCGATCGTGCGCACAAGGTACGTGTGATTCAACAGGCTCTCGATCTGCATCGTCCGAAGCCGTCCGATCCGATCGGTGTGTTGGCAAAGATCGGGGGATTGGAAATCGCTGGACTGACTGGGCTGATGCTCGGTGCCGCTGCCTCCCGTGTGCCTGTTGTGTTGGATGGATTCATCGCCGGTGCCGCGGCGTTGATCGCCGTAGGACTTCAACCGTTGTGTCGTGACTATCTGATTGCCGCGCATCGGTCGGTCGAGAAGGGGCATCGCGCAATTCTGAACCAGTTGGGATTGACCCCGCTGTTTGACCTTGATTTTCGACTTGGTGAAGGGACCGGAGCCTGTTTAGGGATGGATCTCGTCTGTGCAGCCGTCAAAGTCTATACGGAGATGGCGACGTTCGAAGAAGCCGGGGTGGCAAACAAGCTGTGATCCCTATGGGAGTCGTCGCCCGCCCCTTCATCTTCGCCTGGCATTTTCTGACGACCATTCCTCTGAGTAACGTGCATCATGAACCGACGGCGCCTGAGCTCGCGGCGTCGATGGCCTGGTATCCCGTCGTGGGCTTGCTGATCGGTGGGGGCCTGGCTGGTGCTGATATGGCATTGCAGGTGGTCTTTGACGGTATCGTGGTGAATGCGTTGTTGATCGTGCTCCTGGTGCTGCTGACACGCGGACTCCATCAGGATGGATTGGCCGATACGCTAGATGGTCTGGCTGGAGGTCGCACATCGGTCGAACGCCTGTCGATCATGCGTGATCCCCAGGTCGGTGCACTCGGTGCCACCGGGCTCTTTCTCTCGCTGCTTCTCCGTTATGCCGGCTTGATGGTGTTACCTCAAGAATTGCGAGTGCCTGCGCTGTGTTGTATGCCTGCGGTCGGCCGTTGGAGCATGGTGACCTCCGCATGGATTTCTCCCTGCGCCAGGGCGGAAGGAGGTTTGGCCGCTCCGTTTCTTACCCATCTCTCGTGGCGACACGTCCTCGTGGCAACACTTCTTGTGGCCATTGGACTGGGTATAGGTTTCGGCATCGCCAGCTTGTTCATCGTCATGATGGCCGGGGTAGTTGTCGTGCTGATAGGTTGGTGGGGGTGCCGTAGATGGTTCGGTGGGATTACCGGCGATACGCTTGGGGCCATGAACGAGGTCATCGAGATTCTCTTCCTCTTGTCCATTCCGCTCTTGTTTCGGTTCGCATGACCGGCGGCGAACTTCTTGCGGCGGCTGTATTGGATGCACTGCTTGGTGATCCTCACTGGTTGCCGCATCCCGTTCGTGTGATGGGACGATGTATTGCATGGGGTGATCATGGCGTGCGGAAGATCTGCCGAAGCGCGCTCAACCTTCGCCTCGCAGGAATTTGTCTCGCCATCGGATTGCCGACCGTGACCTTCGTGCTTGCCACAGTGATCATCGAAGAGGCCAAACAGGTTGCGGAATGGTTGGGGTCTACTCTCTCGATCATCATGGCGTGGATGACGTTGGCTGCGAGGGACCTCTGGGACCATGCCCATGCAGTGGATGGCCCACTCCAGACAGGAAATCTCTCAGCTGCGCGCCGAGCGGTGGGGATGATTGTCGGGCGAGACACGGCCGGACTCTCCCCATCCGAGGTGGCTCGTGCGACGGTCGAGACGGTCGCAGAAAGCTCGGCAGATGGTGTGGTTGCGCCTCTCCTGTACTTGGCAATCGGTGGTGCCCCTCTGGCTTTGGCCTACAAGGCGATCAACACACTTGATTCTATGATTGGGCACCGCGATACCCGTTATGCTGATTTTGGATGGGCATCAGCTCGACTAGATGATCTGGCTAATTGGATACCGGCTCGACTTGCGGCGATACTCTTGATTCTTGGTGCCGGCTTGATGACCAGACAACGAGAATCAGTCTGCCGGGGATGGCGTGTGTTCTTACGGGATGGAGGGAAGCACCCCAGTCCCAACAGCGGGAGGCCTGAGGCAGCGATGGCCGGTGTGTTGGGCGTGAGACTTGGTGGCACCAATTTCTACGACGGCATTCCACATAACCGTCCAACGCTTGGCCTCGAAGGGCGCTCTGTCAAACCAGACGACATCGTCCTAGCAGCAAAGGTGATGGTGATGGCCAGCGTGTTAGCTGTTCTTCTGGCCATAGGACTCAAATGGCTCGTGTGAACAAGGCCTTGCATGGTGGGAATATCTACAGTGTCGCACGAGCACTGGCATGTGATCCAGGCGATATCGTCGATTTCAGTGCAAGCATCAATCCCTTGGGCCCTTCTCCATATGTGTGGAAAGCCATTGCCTCTTCCAGGCATCTGCTGGCCCATTATCCAGACCCGGACTGTTGGGAGCTTCGCCAAGCGTTGGCTGCATTCTGGCGGATGGATCCAGACCAGATCGTGGTTGGGAACGGCTCTACGGAGTTGATTGACGCACTGCCTCGTGCATTGGGTATGCATCGTCTCCTTGTCGTCCAGCCCACTTTTTCAGAATATGCCGCAGCAATGAGGCGAGCTGGAACACAGACCACAACACTCTATGCAGATCGAATCGACGACTATGCCATTCCGGTCGATCGTCTTTGTCGGGTCATGGAGACAGGCCGGAACGAGGGTCGCTCCTTTGACAGCGTGATGCTCTGTCACCCCAATAGCCCGACAGGGCAGGCCTGTACCGTCGATGATCTGATGCGATTGGCCAGGTCTGCTCGCAAGCGAGGTCTTTGGCTGATCATTGATGAATCGTTCGCCGATTACTGTTCTGACCGGTCGGTCTTGCGCCGGGCGGTCTCTTGGCCACATGTCGTGGTCCTACGCAGTATGACCAAGTTCTATGCCTTACCCGGACTGCGGGTAGGCTATGCGGTGTCGGCACAGACAACGATCCGACGGATTCAACGACAGCTCCCTCCTTGGTCGGTCGGTACGATGGGGCAAGTTGCGGCATTGGCGGCCCTCAACGACGAGGCCCATGCACGAACAAGCCTGACATTCATGACACAGGAGCGTGAGCGATTTCGAAGGAAGCTGGCCGCATTACCTGGCTGTGCGGTGATGCCCACCTATGCGAACTATTGTCTTGTCGAGCTCCCTCGTGCTCACCCTGCACGCGATATCACTGAACGATTGCGAAGGAAAGGGGTATTGATTCGAGATTGTTCTTCAGTGCCTGGTGCCAACTCACGATCTGTTCGACTCGCGGTGCGAATGAGGTCAGAGAATGACCGACTGCTTCGCGAGCTTTCTCATTTGCTCCTCCTTAAGAACTAAAGATGAAGAAACACGCCACACAGGTTCATAGCCGGTATCGTGTGAGAGGGCAGACGTTGGTGATCGAGCTGGAAGGGCGAAAGCGCGTTCTTTCATCGGCTCCCCAAGGGGGAGGGTTCAGGGTGGCTTCCTATATCCTCAATCATCAGGTGGATGCTCAGCCATCGGTGCCAGGAACGCAGTCGCTGTCCTGTCATGACCCGGCATCCTGTTTACGGGAGTTGGCCGTTTCCATGGGAATCCACGCATCGACTGTTGGGCTGATGACGGCGGTTCCGATGACGCAAGTGGTGACGGCACGAGGTGCGTTGGATGGGTTATGGGTGGAGTGTTTTGCGACGGTCGGTGTGACCAATGCCGTTCGAGCTGGAGAATGGCCACCCGGAGACGGTGCCGGCAACAGATTACTCAAACCCGGGACGATCAACCTCATTCTCATCACGAACGGCAGTCTGTCTCAATCCGCAATGGTCGGTGCGGTACAAGTTGTCACAGAGGCCAAGAGCGGTGTGTTGCGTGATCACGGCGTCCTGAGTTGCCAGAGCAGTGCTGCTGCCACCGGGACCGGGACCGATGCAGTGGTGATAGCCTGTTCTCTGCGTGGACAGGGGACATGGCATGTCTATAGTGGGACGCATACCGTCATGGGGGCATTGATCGGGCAAGTCGTCACTGACTGTGTTACGGATGGCTTGGCGAAGGCAAGGGCCTGGCAGGAGTCGCATCAATGACGGTACAGGCACTTGCTGTTCTGGGAACTGGCTCGGATGTCGGGAAAAGCCTGATCACAGCAGGGATCTGCCGGGTCCTTCATCGTGCAGGCGTGCGTGTGGCCCCATTCAAAGCACAGAACATGTCGCTGAATTCATTCGTGACTCCGGAGGGTGGAGAAATCGGTCGAGCGCAGGCACTCCAAGCTGAGGCCTGTGGCATTCTCCCGCATGTCGACATGAATCCCATCTTGCTCAAGCCAGAGTCTGACACTCGTTCGCAGGTCGTCGTGCGGGGATCCGTATGGTCCACGGAGAACGCTTCGACCTATTTTGAGCGGAGACAGCAGCTGTGGGCCATTGTGCAGGACAGCTATGCCAGACTGGCACAACAGTACGAGACTATAGTCATTGAAGGAGCTGGAAGTGCGGCAGAGATGAATCTGCGCGACCGGGATCTGGTCAATTGGCCTATCGTCGAACTGGCTGATGCCCGAGTAATCCTGGTGGCTGATATTGATCGAGGCGGTGTCTTTGCTCAAGTGCTTGGAACGTTAGATCTGTTGGAACCGGACGAGCGAGATAGGGTTTGTGGTGTCGTCATCAACAAGTTTCGCGGTGATCCGAAGCTCTTTGCCGATGGAGTGAGTTTTGTAGAGTCTCGGAGCGGGATTCCTGTCTTGGGTGTCGTGCCATTTCTTCAAGATCTGATGTTGGACCAAGAAGACAGTTTACATTGGGAAAGGGATCGGCGGGTGGAGTTTTCTACAGAACAGATCAATATCGCCGTTATTTCCTTGCCTCATATGAGCAACTTTACCGACTTCAATTCATTGATAGCGGAACCGGATGTGGCCTTGAAGTATGTCACCACCCCATCGCTGGTGGAACAGGCCGATATTGTGATCGTTCCTGGGAGTAAGAATACGCTTGCCGACCTATCATATCTCCGAGAGCAGGGGTACGACTGTATCCTCGATCGTCATGTCTGGAGTGGGGGGGAGCTTGTTGGCATCTGTGGTGGCTATCAAATGCTCGGTCGAACGATCTCCGACTCTTATCATGTCGAGCAAGGCGGAATAAGTCCTGGTCTAGGTTACTTGAGGATTGAAACTGAGCTGAGTCAGAGGAAGTGCACCGAACAGGTGGAAGCCAATCCAACAGGTACGCTGGTGGCTGATCAACCCATTGTGAGCGGCTACCAAGTTCATATGGGAGTTACCGTGTATCGGAACGAACGCCCCTGTTTCCGGTTGCAACGTCGTGTCACACCGATAGAAGGAACCTATCCATTGACGACTGCACAAGAGGATTCGTGTGATGGGGCCATTCGGGAGGATGGTCTTGTTTGGGGTACCTACATTCATGGAGTGTTTGATGAGCCTCGTTTTCGTCGAGCCTGGCTCAATCGTGCTCGTGCACGGAAAGGGCTTCTCCCGGTTGGGGTTGACACCTCCCGGTCCGTCACTGCTCGACTGCGAGGTGAACTTGACCGATGGACAGATCACCTGAGTCGATCTTTTGATATGACACGACTACTCTCCTGCCTATCTCATCGTCGCATACTCTCCCTGTAACTTGTGCTTCTTCCCTCCGTCTTCTTCCGGTTGCACATCATCCTTAGTCGTGAAGAAAGGTTCCATCTTGAGCATAAGTTGCTGATATTCACGGATTTCTTGCCAACCGTCTACAAGGCGATACACTGCATAAAAACAGTAAGAATCGACCTCAATTAGAGGTCGAACCGCGCGGGTGTAGACAGTATCAGTGATGACCAGGAGTCCCATTAACTATTGAGTTGGCGAGAATGTGAAGGGGTGCGACAGCCCCTTTTCAATGACCCATTCTAAAGGTGAGAAAGGTTTCACCGATAAGTTCCTCATCAGCCAAGTGATTACTACGCGCAATCCACTGGGCCGTGGATCCTGAGTATGGCGGTCTCGCCTGTCTCTCGTGTCATGATGCGACCAAAGGGGAGCGGGATATCGCGAGTTCCAAGAAGGAAGGAATGGAAGAATCGAGACCTCGTGTTCGCACTAAGTGGGATCTGGCGTTGTCCTAGGTGATTCCTTCCGCAGAGAGGAACAGTCTCATGAGTAAGATCGTGGTTGTTGATGATTCGCAGGCTGAGCTTCAACTCATTGAGTCGTACCTCAAGGCCGCACATCATACCGTCGTGACGTTTCCGAACACGGAACAACTTGAAGAGAAAATCCTCACGGAAATGCCGGATCTGATCGTTATGGATGTCGTCATGCCTGGTCGAAACGGGTTTCAGGCCTGTCGAGATCTGAAGAGTGATACGCGGTTTACTCGTATTCCGATCCTCCTGTGCACGTCCAAGGGGCAAGAGAGCGACAAATTCTGGGGCCAACAGCAAGGAGCGAATGGACATGTGGTCAAACCGTTCAAGCCAGAAGAGCTTCTTCTGGCCGTGAAGCGTGCACTGAGTTAATGTACTGATAGTGCCAAGGGCGGAAAGAGATGCAATTACCATGTGAGCTGCCTCGGCTTATCTCCGACGGTGAGTCAGAGGAGAAAACACCGACAGGTTCGTGGAAAGCCTGTTTGGTTACTTTAGGGGGAGAACTGTTTGCGATCGATCTGCGTCATGTGCGGGAGGTCTTCGAGTTAGATACGATCACACCGGTTCCCGGTATGCCGGCGTCATTGGTTGGCGTCGCCAATGTTCGAGGGACGATTGTACCTCTCGCAGATTTGCGACGGTCTTTGGGAGTCTCGCCATCGACAACTCCACGATATGCAGTCGTGGTACGACATGATGCTCATCTAATCGGCCTGCTGATTGACGATGTCCCAGAAATTCGATGGATGTTGCCCGAGGACAGGCTCGATCCTTCAGGTGCTAACCAGACCGGCGAGCGAGCTCTGTTATCTGGGCTCATCCGGGTGGAGAACCGCGTGAGTGGAATGTTGGAGATCCCAGCATTGGTTGCGTCGGTGGAAGCAGCAACCCTGGAAGTGAGCCAGTCCGTGAAAGCGTGAGCAGTTCTTCTGAATCAAGTTGCCTGAGCAGGAGTGAGCGCGTGGAGGAGGATGTAGGGTATGGCCAGGAATAGCAAATCGACGGTTCGACCGTCGCCGTCATGGTTTCAGAACCTCAAGACTCTACCGAAGTTGATCCTCGGGTTTTCGGCTGTCAGTCTCATCATGATTTCTGTTGGTCTCGTTGGCCTGATGGGACTTCATACGGTCAAGGGAGAGTTACAGTCGATCTACAACGGATCGACCTTAGCGCTATCAAATGTTGGAATCGCCAGTACGAACCTCGGTCTCTATCATAGCGCGCTCCTCAATGTAGGACGGCAGGTTGGGAAGAATGAGTTCGATCAAGCGCTCGCTGCGCTGGCCGAGCTCAAGAAACAGACATTGATTCCCCTGAATGCGTATCAGACATCTCAGTTGCATGAATCAACGAATGGTCGGAGTGAAAGCAAAGATCTCGCCAGTCTTCACCAAGCATTGCGCGAATATTTCGCCGCAACAGAGGGCTCGGTGGGTGCATTTGCAGAGAGCTTCAGATCATCTCTTCCAGAAGAACAGAAGCAGAGTATGCGCGAAGTTGGACAATTGGCATTGTCCGTTGATGTTGCGAATAAGTACAACGCGGCGACTCTACGGGTTCGAGAGCTCATGACGACGATTCTCGACGTAGCAAGAGAAATGAATGACAACGGGCAAGCGGAAGCTTCTCATCGGACGAACGTCGTTCTGGCCGGTTCGTTATTGGCGCTTGTGTTGGCCGGCATAATCGGATTCTACCTCGCTGGCTCAATCGCGCGGAACATCACGCATGTTGCCGATGTCGCCCAACAAGCTGCAGCAGGGAATCTTCAAGCTCGAGCCAGACTTGAGACCAACGACGAGATCGGGCATCTGGCTAAGGCGTTCAACATTATGCTTGATCGGCTCACGAGCTTGGTTTCTACCGAAGAAGAACGGGATACCATGCAGAAACGTTTGGTGCAGTTTCTGGTCCTCGTGTCCGATGTAGGCAAGGGAGACTTGACCAAACGGGGTGAAGTTACGGCTGATATGTTCGGAAATCTGGCGGACGGTTTTAACCTCATGATCCAACGATTCGCGCAATTGATGAAGCAAGTCAGAGAATCGGCCGAGCGCGTGAATCGATCAGCCGGGGCGTTGCGAGAGAATTCCGGCCAGATGGCCGGTACCGCCAAGCACCAAGCTGATGAATCGATGAAGACGCTCAGTGCGGTGGAACAACTTGCGGCCTCCATGAGGCAAGTTGCAGAAACGGCTGGGGCCTCATCCGACTCAGCACGCCAGGTGCTAAAGGCGACAGAGGATGGCCGAGTTGCGGTGCAGGAAACCGTGCAGGACATGCAGCGTATTCGATCAGCGGTTCAACGGATGTCGAAACAGGTGAAGGCTCTCGGTGATCGCTCGCTGGAAATTTCCCAGATCGTCTCCACGATTCGTGAAATCGCCAATCAGACCAACTTACTTGCTTTGAATGCTGCGATCGAAGCCGCAGGGGCAGGCGAGGCCGGTGCTCGATTTGGTGTCGTGGCCGACCAGGTTCGAAAGCTTGCCGAAAGCTCAACGAACGCAACCCGTGAAATTGCGGATCTCGTGAAGGTGATTCAGAGCGAGACGCAGCACGCCGTCGTGGCAATGGAACATGAAACGCAGGCGGTAGAGGCAGGATCGGCCTCAGCCCTACGGACCGGTGATGTATTCAAAGAGATTTCAACGATCGCACAACGGTCCGCAGAGCTTGCCCAAAGCATTGCGGCGGCCGCAACAACCCAGACGGTATCCACGGACCAAGTTGGTCGATCGATCAAAGATTTTACGGGAGGTGCCATTGCGACGCAAAAAGCAACCGACTCGGCGCGAGCCACAGTAGAAGATATGGTGAAGTTGGCCGAAGGGCTCACGGCTTCGGTGTCACAATTTAAATTGACCTAATGGACCAGGAGCGAGTACGCACCTCCTCGTCAGTATAGATGCACACCAATGGGAGCGGAGTCTAATCAACCTGACTTGATTCGAGTCTTCGTTTCCGAAGCATCGGATGGAACCAGGGTATTAGGAGAAGCGTTACATACCGACAGCAAGCAGATCCCGCCTCCGCACGAAGTCTACGAACATTACATTGTCGCCCATCGCCTTCGAGGAGCCGCCGCCCTCTACGGCTACGGGGGAGTTTCTCGATTATCTGCTGAGCTTGAAGTCATTCTTGAGCGTGCGAACGACATTGCGCCAGCGGACTGGCCCACGGTTGTGAGTGTGATGCGGGAGGTCGTCGCTGGGTTGGTGGACTTGATCCAGCAGATTGGGCGCGATGGTCGTGAAGATCCGGATGTCGTGACACGCTGTCTTGAATCGCTCGAGCGGCTTCAGGTTCTCCCGCCGGCAGTATCAGTCAGTTTGGACTATGTTCATCCTATTATCGACGTTGAGATCCTGTCTTATTTTATCCCAGAAGCGGAGGAGTATCTCCAGACGATCGTTGAGTTGGTCAGAATGCTTCGTACAACGCGTGACAACGACGATGCCATTTATCGGCTCTTTCGTGCCACTCATACCCTGAAAGGATCGGCCTACACCGTTGGGTTCCAGGTCATTGGAGATATTGCCCGCCCGATGGAAGACGGCATGATTGCGGTAAAGGAAAAACGTCTCGTATTGAGTGATTCTATGCTTGAGGTGTTTGAGAACGCAACTCGAACTGTTCAGTTTCTCTTGCGGCGTGATCCTCAAGCGGGCTACCAACTTCAACGCACTGTTCCGGTTTTGATCCACCAACTCACGCAGCTATGTGAGGAGACGGTCTCGGCCAGTCTCTCGAGAGAGACGCCAACGGAAGCTGATGTCGTGGTACCTCGTCCTGAAATATCTGAGCCGGTCGTCAGTGTAGAGGTGCCTTCTGCAGACCTGTCTGATGCGTATCTATTTCCAGATCTCGATCCAGAAGCCCTTTCGTATTTCGTTCCTGAAGCCCAAGAATATCTTGAACTCTTGGAAGCGAATCTCCTCCGCTTGGATAAGGAGCCTCAGAATAGGGAGCTGATCAATCAGCTGTTCCGCACTGCCCATACCCTGAAAGGTTCCGCCTACACCGTTGGATTTCAATCAATCGGCGATCTTGTGCATCATGTGGAAGACTTTATGGGAGCCGTTCGCGATGGTCGACTGGTCGTACAGTCAGGCCACACGGACCTTATCCTTCGTTCCGTCGATGTGGTGCGGGTACTGATGCGAAGAGACCTCGGCGCAGTATCGGGCACCAGGCAACGGTTTGACGCGACCCGGTCCGACCTCAAACGATTAGACCAACAAACCTCTGGTGATGTGACGCCTGCAGCTCCATTCGCTGGGTCGTCACGAGACTCTGCGTCGTCCCCGATCTCGGCGATGGAGCCCGTCGAGAAGGAGAAGCCGACAGAGGCGAGGTCATTGGAAGATCGTGAAGTCATTCGTGTCAGTTATGGACGACTCGAACGACTCATGAATCTCGTGGGAGAATTAGTTATTGGGCGAGGTCGATTGGAACAACGGCTACGAGTCCTCGAACAACTGTCACAACAGGTTTTGGTGTTCAAGTCTCGGTTGGTCGATTCCGTTCAATCCTTTTCTGATAAGCATACCTTTACCTATCAAGAGACGCCTCATGCTGAGACGTCGGTTGCGATGCAGGGACCGCTTGCATTCGGTGACTTTGGCAGCCTCGAACTTGATAAGTATGATGACTTCAATATCCTCGCTCGACGTATTAGTGAAGTGACGGCCGATATCAGCGAGTCATTAGCGCAGCTGGATGGCTCGATTCATCGAGCGCACGACGATATGAGCCAGTTGCAGCAACTGACTCTCTTAATGCGAGACGAAATTGCCCATGCTCGCATGGTTCCAATCGGGACCCCATTTACACGATTTCGGCGTGCCATCCGAGAGATTGCGCGTGCCTCAAACAAAGAAGTGACCTTGGTGACGTCAGGGGAGCAGACGGAAGTTGATACAAGTGTTGTGGAGCGTTTGGTGGATCCTCTCGTCCATCTGGTACGTAATGCCGTTTATCATGGGATCGAACCGCCAGCCGATCGACTTGCCAAAGGCAAGCCGCCAGTCGGTACCATCCACTTACATGCCGCGCATCGTGGAAATTCCATGATCATTGAGGTGGAGGACGATGGAGCAGGATTGGATTTAGCTAAAATACGGGCCAAGGTGGTCAAGATGGGACTGGCCGGTGCACAACAGATCGAAACCATCTCCGATGCCGAGCTTCTACAATTGATTTTTCTTCCCGGATTTTCAACGGCTGACAAGGTCGGCGATCAGGCGGGACGTGGAGTAGGGCTGGATGTCGTGAAGCGGGTCATTGAAGGTATGAACGGCCATATTGCCGTGGAGTCCGAACCCGGTGTCGGAACGAAATTTACCTTGAGCCTTCCGGTCACACTGCTGATAGCCACGGCCCTGATTGTACGGGCCGGTGCTGAACGTTACGCCATCCCATTGCTCAATATTCAGGAAGTGACCATGCCGACTCCATCGTCATGGCGAGTGGAAGGTGAGCGTACCGCCTTGCAGGTCGGTGAACACATCATTGAGGTGCAGTCGTTACAGCATTTACTTCGGAGGGAGTGGTGCACTGTTAGTGGAGCGGTGCCGGTCGTCATTGTCCGTACGGCCGGGGGGCCGATTGGGTTAGCCGTCGATGAGCTATTGGGCAGACAAGAAGTCGTCATTAAATCATTGGGTCAATTGAAACCACTTGCCCATTCGTTCTTCGGGGGAGCGACGATCGATCCAGAAGGGCGAGTCATTTTAGTGATAGATCCAACACGGCTGGTTGGGCGAGACAGTAAGGAGTCACGTGTACAGGCCGTAATTTCCAAGAGCCAGGTTCAGCCACAACAAGTGGTTCCCGATCTGGTGAGGACTGCTGAGCCGAAGGATGTTCGCCTGTTATTAGTCGACGATTCCCTGAGTATTCGAAAGTTTGTTGGGAAAATGTTGGAGTCGGCGGGGTATCAGGTTGATACGGCTGTTGATGGAGAAGATGGACTCCGTAAGGCATCGACCTTCCCATACAGCATGATTTTGACCGACCTCGAAATGCCGAAACTAAACGGATTTGAAGTGATTCAGGCCTTACGAAGACGCTCTGAAACTCGTGAAACGCCGGTAGTAGTGATGACGACGAGGGCTGGGGATAAACACCGACAGATGGCAATCAGTATTGGTGCAAATTCCTACATTGCCAAGCCCGTTGAAGAGCGAATGTTGCTTCAGGAAGTTGAGCGGTGGGTGGGACAAGCACGAACGCTTGGCAAGTAACCGTGCGGAAAGCTTTGGATTGATTGACGAAATACGAGTTATTGCAGAGAATGGGCTCGAAGGCGTTGTTATGAGTGTTTCAGGGAAGAGAGAGGAGTGTGTGGGCCCCACTTCCACTTCTCCGCCGCGTTTTGTCATTACAACGATCGGCGGAAGATATTTGGCATTCGAGGCGGAATACATCCAGGGGGTGCTAACCAGCGAGGACGGGGAATTTCTTCCTGCTCCAGTTGTGAAAGGCATGACCTATCGGGTGGTCGACCTTGCCGTGCGGCTTAACCTGGCAAGCGAAAGGCGATGGGATGGGACAGAAGTAGTGCTTCTTGCAGATGGGACATGCCGAGGTTGTGTGTGGGTTCAGAAGGTCCATGGCATTCTTGAGGCTCATCGGTCTCAAGTCTTACCTCTTCCTGCCCAGTTCTGTGGACCGGAACGAGGATGGTATCGCGGCATGGTCCTCTTTGACCACAACGTGGCACTCGTCATGAACACTGCATGGGTACTGGAAGAACAGCTCGAGGGAATGCTGTCAAGGACTGAGTTACAAGGAACGGAATCTGCCGTGGCTTTGCAAGGAGCGATGGAGAGCAAGAACCAAGCATGCTGAGAACGAATGGCCATGCTCAGCATCATGCAGCGCCTCAATCTTGGCATCTTCTGGTATTTTCTGTAGGAGGAAGACGGCTAGCGGTGAGAACTTTGGAAGTGAGTGGGATCTCTCAATGGCGAGAGGTGATCCCCGTATCCGGACGAACGCCTTTTGTCTCAGCAGTTGTTCGACTCAACAAGACCGTCCTCCCCGTCTTTGACCTGGCTGCAGCGCTTCGCCGCACGATGGGGGGAAACAGTCGCCTGTGCCTAAGGGTGAAACATCCATTAGGCGATACGGTGATCTGTATCGATGAGGAGATTCCGGTTCTGCAGACTCTTGGCCTCTCAATGATTCAGCCCTATCGAGACCGTGATATGCCAGCCGAAGGAAGCTACGCGCATGGCCAGGAAGAAGTTCCGATTCTTGCGGTGTCTAAATTGGGGATGGGTTTGTGGTGATACCCGTTGGTCGCGGGATGAAGGAAAGGTGCGAGTATGCCGAAGATCCTAATTGCGGATGACAGCATTGCAGTGCGAAAAGTGGCGGAGCGACTCCTCACGGAGGCTGGTTTTCATGTCGCGCTTGCCGCCAATGGAGAAGAGGCCCTCGCCTATCTTGCGAAAGAACAACCCGATGTGGTTGTGTCGGATGTCATTATGCCGGACAAAAGCGGGTACGAAGTCTGTGCGTTTGTCCGCGGACAGGCCGCGCTTTCGACGACGCCTGTCCTTCTGATCTCCGGTATTGTGAATGATGAAGTGACCAAGCAGGCAGAGTCTTGTCGAGCCGATGGGGTCTTGAAGAAGCCGTTCCAAGGTACGTCTCTCAAAGATCGAGTCTTCGAGCTTCTGGCGAAAAAACAGGAGTCATCTCCCGTCGCCCTGAGTTCACCGACTTCCGTTCCTGGTACAGCGGCAGAGAGCAGTCTCCCTGCATCGGGACAGCCGTCGAGGAGTGAACCTCAGGAGGCGAATCACCTGAGAGAGCTGGAACGCCAACTGCAGGTTGAGCGTACTCGTTCGGAGGAGCTCACCGATCGGGTAGCCGCGCTGACGGCACAACTTGTTCGAGCCAAAGACATCGAATCGCAACTGACGATGGAACGTCAGCGAGTGAGCGATGTGCAGCAAACGGTGACGATGCTTGAGCGGCAGGCCGCAAGAATCCCTGAGCTGGAAGCAGCGTTCAAGTCAGAACAAGATGTCGTCAATTCTCTCAAGCAGGCCTTGTTGAATTCACAGGCGACTTCGAGTCGGGTGGCAGAATTGGAATCATCTTTGGAAGCTGAACGGGCTGCTGCCGAACAACTCGTCCAGCAGCTTGCTGATTTAGAAGCGATCTCCGCAAAGGTGAAAGATACAGAAGCGCGGCTGGCGACGGGTCAGCAGGAGATCGTGGATCTTCAGCATGCACGTGCGTCGCTCGAAGCCGAGCTCTCGATCCAAGGGAAGAAAGAGACTGAAACAGCCGAGCGAATTCAGGAATTGGAAAGAGCCGCTGCTAGAATCCCAGAGCTGGAGGGACTTCTTGTCTCGGAACGTGAACGCAATGGAGTGCTTGCGCAGCGGGTGCTGGAAGCGGAGCAGTCCGCTGAGAGTGCGACCAAGCGTTTTGAAGAGCTCGTGAGAAAATTGGGCGAGATTGCTGGGTTGGCATCTCAACTGGGAAGCGGAAAGGGATAGTCGTAGGCTGGGTCTCTGGAGCCCGCTTGTGATCGAGATCGTGCTGAAGGACCGACGCGCATGCCTGTTGAAACGGAAGACGGGTTTCAGAAGGAACTAGTTGAGCTCTTCGTGCAAGAGGCCCACGAATGGCTTCAGCAGATTCATGTGGCACTTGATGAACTTCAACAGGCACCGGAATCTGACAGGCATCGGTCGTTGGCTCAGACGATTAAGGTCGGCATCACCAATCTTGGTGGATCGGCCGCAACCGTCAATCTTACAGATGTCGAACGAGCGAGCTTCTCCGCACTTCCATTTGTCGAAGCGCTGCAGGATCCTTCCGCTCGAATTGCGTCCGACGACTTCCTTGCCTTGTGTAAGCAGTTGGGGCATATCCATGGTGCCCTGACTCGGGCCACCGGAGTGACATTCGAGGCGGCGCCTTCGCAGGTTCCTGAGACCGATATTCCTGCGACCATCCCGACCGAGAAACTTCTAACTCTACTCCATGGGCTTCAGATGAAATCCAGCTCATCAGGCACAATTCCGCGGAATCTTATCCGGACCATTACGGCTCAAACCGAATCGCTCATCCAGCGTGGTACCGGAGAGTACCAGATCGCTTCAATTCAAGAATTTCTTGATCGCTCGGCCGAAGGGGACCAAGGGTTCCTCGCACTTATTCAACAGCACGAGGGCCATCTGACAGATATTCTAGAGGCACTCACCGCAGACGGCATCTCGACTAAGGGAGCTTCACCTGACCTCCTCATGGGCGTGGAGCGCGTTGCTCAGCTATGGTCGGCTGCGCAACAGGTGAATGCATCACAGGCCATGACATTCTTCATGGGGCTGCATAGTTTTCTCACCATTGTGTCACAACAACGCGTTGCCATCTCAGCACAGAGCATGGAGGCTGTTCAGTCGCGTTTGGTCCAGTGTGTACAAGCCATTGAGGAATGGGTGGAAAGTGGGAGGGCTGAACGGCTCGCTATCCAAGGTGTGTTATTTTCCTGAACAGAGATCTCCGTGATCGCTTTCGCTAATTACCGTCAGTGAGTTATCCGCAGTGTATGCTCTTCTGATGGCAACGGCAGTGCAGGGGTATGATCGTGAAGACGTGGTATGAGCGTGCGATGCAGACTTTGAACGGAGCCGCGCTGGCTGTGCAGGAAAAGCGCGCTATTCCGATCCGAAGCCTTGAATCGCTTGCTTCGGATATTGTTGCGTCGCTCCATGAGACGGATGAACTCGTGGTCGAGGCGCTGTCCGGGCCACCTGGCTCGCCATTGCTGACCAACCTCCTGAATGTTTCCATCCTAGGTACCAGAGTTGGGATTGGATTGGGGTACTATGGCGACGAGCTGCATCGACTCGCACTTGCCGGACTTGTTCATGATATCGGGTTATTTGCGGTACCGGCAGAATTACTGAGCAAGAGTGGCAGACTCACGCCAGAGGAACGGACGCTGATCGAACAACACCCGGAACGCGGGGTCGAGATCATTCTTGCGTGTGACCCCACGTTGCATTGGTTAGCGCAAGTGACATGTCAGGCACATGAGCGATGGAACGGACAGGGATATCCCCATCGCCTCAAGGGAAGAGAGATCCATGAAATGGCCCAGATCTGTGGATTGCTCGATGTGTTTGATGCCTTAGTGAGTGAGCGTCCATATCGGCCCAGGTTGTTTCCGCATGAAGCTGTGAAGGAACTGCTTGTGGCCGAACGGGATACCTTCCCCCGGGAGATTCTTAAGGCACTGGTTGAGCAGTTGTCTGTGTATCCGCTTGGAACCACGGTCCGACTCACAACCGGAGCGGTGGGAGTCGTGGTGAAGATCAACAGTCGTTATCCTCTTCGTCCGGTCGTGAAGCTAACCGGCAAAGAGCGAGGAGATGATGTGCAATCTCATGAGCTAGACTTGAGCCTCACTCCGTTGATCTCGGTTATTGAGACCTTAAAGCCTCCTGTCGCAGGTCAGGTCCAGGTGGGAACGGTATTGTCGAGCCCGCACGCGTCTCCTTCAGTAATTGGTGTTTCGGACCATTTCACATCCTTACTTGAGAGTCTTGACGCCATCGCATCCACTCTTCAAGCGGTTGTTCAAACCAAAAAGCATTAGTCTTAATCAATCAGCTCTTCCATCAGCCTTGTTGATACCGCTCTCTGCCCACGCTTGGTTGTCCTACGACGTCTTCTTTCTTCGCAGAATGTGAAATCCCTCATGGCAAAGATTGACTGTCAGAGCGGTCTTCCGTTGAATGGTCCGTTATTCACTGGATGGCCAGATGGAATCTCAAGAAAGTCAATAACATAGATCAATCTTACGGTGATCCCCTAAGAAAAAGGAGAGGAGCTGCGGTGAAATGAAGGGAGAGATCTCCACTTCTCTGGGAAGCACGACATCGTTATAATACCCCTGCAATGACCCGTTTTCTCGTGAGCTAGAAAGGGAATCGCGTGCCAAAACTTATTACTGTTCATCACCCGCAGCAAACGACGCAGCAGGCGCTCGAGTACGTGAAGACGTATATTCTTTTTCCATCCGGCTTTCTCGGTCTGGTCTGTTTGGTCGGGAGTGTTGGAGGGCTTGGGTACCAGTTGCTTGGAACTGATAGTTACACCTGGGATACTTTTTATCAGAGCTCAGGCCTATTTTTGTCCGGGATTGGTCTGGGAGCGGCACAAACCCTGTATCAGCGATACCTTCTACGAGAGTTCCCAGAAGTGTTGGCTGCACGGATGCGGGACGGTTTGAACAGGCAGAAGGGGAAGCTCAAGAAACAAACCGCTGCCCCGGACATTGAACATGCAGGACGCCAACTGATTCCACTGGCCTACGGTATGGGTATCCTGTTGCTTGTGGGAAGTGCTATCGCCGCCTTCTCGTACGGCCGTGTGCACATGATTCCAGCTATCCTCATGCCATGGGCAGGGTTCTATTGGGCCAAAATGTTCCTCTGGCGGAGAGTGATCACCGTTGCAAAGTGATAAGGGACGGGTCGTCAGGAACGACGCTTCTTTGCTGCGGACGTTCGTCGTGATGACGTCGAGGCTTGGCGTTCTAGAGCCGTGACGCGCTCTTCTAACTTACGGACCGTCTCCCGTGTTTCAGGAAGCTGAAAGATCCCACCCTGAATCCTGAGGGCCTTTTCTCGTGGCATTGCGGGTATGCCACCGACGATTTGATTTGCTTCGATACTGCGATTGACGCCAGATTTTGCGGCGATCATCACCTGATCACCAATCGTGAGATGATCAGCGAGGCCAGCTTGACCGCCGATCATGACATATCGGCCGATAGTCGTGCTTCCAGCGATGCCCACCTGTGCGACAAGGATGCAATGCTCTCCGACAGTGACATTGTGGGCAATTTGAACCAGATTATCGACTTTGGTCCCCTGTTTGATCAGGGTATGGCCTAAGGTAGCACGGTCGATCGTCACATTCGCGCCGAGTTCCACATCGTCCTCAATGACCACGTCGCCGAGTTGGGGGATCTTATGGTGCCGGCCTTGATGTTGAACATAACCGAACCCATCAGCTCCAATGACCGTACCGCTATGAACGATCACACGAGCGCCAAGGGAACAGCCTTCCAGGACCACGACATTGGGATGAAGAACGCAATCATCTCCGATCGTTGAATCTGACCCAACAAAGACCCCCGGGTAGAGAGTCACTCGATTGCCAATCGTCACGCGATCGCCGAGCGTCACAAACGGCCAAATGGATGGATCAGATCCAATTCGTACATCAACCCCTTGCATGACTGAATCGGCGATTCCTCTAGGCGACGGTGTCTGCACGAAAAATCTCTGTGCCACACGGGCGAATGCCAGCATGGGATTGTCGACCACGATCTGTGGAATGGCCAGATCCGGCTGATGTCGATGGATCAGGAGGGCAGCAACCTGGGCATGTGCGGCGGCTTTGGCCATTTTGTCGTTGGTCACAAAGGACAAAGCACAGGAGTTGGCTTGGCCGAGGCTGGTCAACGCAGAGACCTGGGTCTGGAGGTCACCGTGAACGGTCCCACCAACGACTTCATGGATTTGGGCAAGCGTGAGGGGTGTGGGGAGTTGAGGTCTGCTCATCGTGTTGCGCCCTTCTTCTTGGCCTTCGAGGCCGCTGAGGATATCGCCTTGGGCTTCTTCGAGGAGGCAGGTTTTGGTTTGGGCGGCGAGGGTTTCTTTGAAGCGGACCTTGACGAGGGGGCCTTCTTCGAGGCGGATTTCCTCGAAGGTGTTTTGGAGGATGCTCCTGGCTTCAGTGATTCGGATTTAGCATTCGACGTGGATGCCGCGAGCTGTCGTTGGACGTAGGCAGCCACGGATCCGACGGTACTGAGCCCGGGAAGATCTTGATCGGGAATTTGAAGCTTGAAGCGTTCTTCGATCTCGAACAACAATTCGATGACGGCGACTGAGTCGAGTCCGAGGTCATCTCGGAGATGGTGGCTCTCCGTAATGGACGCAGGGTCTCGCTTGAGGTAGGTGGCCAAGGCATGCACGATTTTTTCGGTGATCGCAGGGTCGATCCGCTCAGTCATTATGAGTACTCCTTCAGTGGAATGAGGCTCTTCGCTGTAGCGTCCGCGAGGAGGCGCCTCACTATCAATCATTCAGTAGTTACGCCACAAATTTCTTGAAGACCACGGTGGCATTGTTGCTGCCGAATCCAAATGCATTTAAGAGGGCATACCGAATCTTTCGTTCTTGCACCGTCCGACGAATGCCGTCCAAGCGACAGTCTGGGTCAGGTTCCTCATAGTTAGCGGTCGGGTGAATCTGCCCGGTATGGATCGCCATCGTCGTGGCAACGGCCCCGATCGCCCCGGCTGCGCCGAGCGTATGGCCGACGAGAGACTTTGTGGCATTGATGGCAATCTTGTCCGCACGATTCTTGAACAAGTTCCGGATCGCCTTCGTTTCGACCGCATCTCCGATCGTGGTCGACGTCGCATGGGCATTGATGTAGTCGACCTGATCGGCCCCGATCCCGGCAGATTCCAGCCCGATCTTCATGGTCATACTGATCTCCTGTCCATCCTCCTGAGGAATAACCATATGGTAGGCTTCGCTCGTCGCGGCATATCCGGCGATCTCGGCATACACTCTGGCCTTCCGTTTCTTGGCATGTGCCAAAGACTCCACAATTAATGCGGCTGCCCCTTCACCCATGACAAAGCCGTCTCGACGTCGGTCGAATGGTCGTGACGCGCGTTCAGGGGCATCATTAAACTCACTGGATAGGGCGCGTAGAGAGCAGAACCCTGCAAAGACCAGCGGGGTAATGCTGGCATCAGCGCCAACGGCAATGACGACATCGGCCTGACCGGTGCGAATGCAGTGGAGCGCCTGGCCAAGGGCATGAGCGCTGGACGAACAAGCCGTTGAGATCGTGAGGTTCGGGCCTTTGGCTCCATGCGCCATGGCGACAATCCCCGAGGCGGAATTGAGGGTAATGGTTGGAATAAAATTAGGGTGGACACGATGGGGGCGTTGGGTTTTAAAGAGCTGTGTAATCTCCCGCTCACCCATGACCATTCCGCCCATGCCCGCTCCGACAATGACTCCGACGCGGTGGGGACGTTCTTTTGTCATATTGAGGTCGGCGTCAGCCAACGCTTCCTTCGCAGCGACTAAGGCAAACTGTGCATAGCGATCGACGCGACTGGCTTGGGTGGCAGTCAGGTATTGTTCTGGTGAGAAATTATGGACTTGTCCCGCTACTCGAGAACGGTAGTCCGACATGGGGACCCACCCCAAGGAGGGAATGGCGGTTACTCCCGAACGACCGGTCATGGCCGATTTCCAGAACTCACTCACACCGATCCCGATCGGAGATATCACCCCAAGACCTGTGATCACAACACGTGAGGCCATGCTTCTCCCTCCTTATAGTGGCGCCACGGCGCCTTTCTTACCGGAAGACCGGTAGACAGTCAACTAAGAAACGGGTGTCTAATGGCGAACTTTTAGCAATAAATACAGACCGAAGCTCAAGAAGAGGGCATTCGCCATCCAACCGGCCAGAACAGGTGCCAGTGCTCCTCCTCTTCCTAACGCGATGGCAATGGAATGCGTGGTCCAATAGCAAAATCCCACAATGAAGGCTTGTCCGATTCCCACGGTCATACTCCCTCCACGGACTCCGCTCCGCCGGAGACTCAATGCAATGCCGACGAGGACCATTACGATCGTGACCAAGGGCAACGCCATACGATCGTAGTAATCTGTCAGCAGGCGGGAAAAGGTAAATCCTTCCTGGCGAAAGCGTTCCAGGTAGTTGTGAATTTCCCTGAAGGTCATCGTTTCTGAGTTTCCCACGAGGGAACTCGAGAAATCGTCAGGAATCAGGGGAAGGTTGATGGCCTGTTCGGAAAACCGAGCAAGCTCCACGGTTTCATTGGAATGAAATTGGCGGTGATATCCATTGCGAAGGACCCAGCCGTTCGTCGCATAGCGGGCTTCCTCGGCCTCGGTAATCCGGTCGAGTTGGAACGGTGGCCGGAAGTAAAAAATGCGTATCCCTCGCAGGGTCTTGCCTTCTGCATCGATCTCGGCAACCTTCATGAGGCTCTGAGCGCTGATCCGAGCCCACGGCTGAACGGCTTTGACGGTGACAGGTGCCGGTTTCTGCTCGATTTGAACGGCACGGACCTCCTCGGCTTTTTCGGAGGCGAGGGGGATGATGGTTGAGCTGAAGCTGAAGAGGATTACCGATATGGCGCTGGCAAAGAGAAGAAAGGGAGAGGACATCCAGAGCAAACTCACCCCGCAGCTTCGCATAGCGGTGATTTCGTTGCTGCGCGAGAGAAGGCCAAGAGTCAGTAGGGTGGCGACGAGAACGGCAAACGGCGCGACTTGGAAAGAGATCGAAGGGATCTTTAGTGCAAAGTACAACAGAATCGGCAGGATGCCGGATTCATAGCGAAGAAAGCGACGGACTTTTTCAAAAAAATCGATAACCAGATAGATCGTCACCAAGCCGGAAAAACACATGCCGAATATTTTCGAATATTCGCGAAGGATATATCGGAACAGAATCGTCATCGTGCTAGTGCTTGCTCACTCGGTAGAACAGAACAAGGGTGATGATCATAAAAATAATGTTGGGCAGCCACGCGCCCCAGAATGGATGAAGGATCAAGGCCGTCACCAGAAAGTCACATCCGACATTCAAGATGTAGAATGCGATGATGATACCGACCCCAACGGCGAAGCCGCCAACGCGACCAGACCGTTTCGAGACGATTCCGACCGGTACGCCAAGGAGGCAAAATACGAGCGAGGCCGTTGGGAAGGCCAAGTCTCTATAATATTCCATCATCCGCCGAAGCGCGCCGGCATCTTTGCCGTCGGTTTCAGCGAGGCGTGCGGTGATTTGGTCGTATGACGGGCGTTCCTCAGTCGCTGAGTAACTACTGAGGTTCAGGTTGATCTTGATGTCATAGCTGGCAAACGCAATCTGTTGAGACTGGTCGATCTGAGGGGGACGGCTATGAATCATGCCGTTTTCCAACTGCAGCGCCACGTGGTCATGCTCGGCATCCATGAAAATCCGATAATGTTCCGCCACAATGACACGTGGCTCATTGGGGAGACGTTCATCCGAAATGAAGATACCGGGAGCCGGACGATCCGGCTCAGCTTCTGGAACGTAAATCATCATGTTTGGGATCGGCTCGTTGAAGGTGCCGCGTTCCAGGGCGAGGGCGAGCTGGTCCTTCAAGAGATTGAGCGCCACCTTCTTCAGATTGAGTGAACTCCACGGTTGTCCCCACTGCGATAAGACCAAGGTTAACGTGAAGACGCAGACGGAAAACAAGAGCACCGGTTGTGAAAGGCGAACGAGGCTGAGCCCGGCCGCTCGCATGGCGACCAGTTCTTTATCAAAGGACAGCCGGCCAAAGGCCGTCACCGAGGCGATGAGTCCGGCAATGGGAAGCGTGAGAACGAGCCCAGAGGGCAGGAGCATGGCAATCACTTTGAGGACAGCCCAGATCCCAACTCCTTTGGAAACCAGCAGTTCGACAAGACGCAGGAGTTCTCTCGTTAGCATGACAAAGCAGAGTGCCCCGAGACTGAGCCCGAACGGAGTCAGAAGCTCGGTGAAGATGTAGCGATCGAGTAGTGTGCGTAAAATCACAGAGTTTCTGGGGTGGAGAAGTTGTCGACACTATAGGAGAGTCCATCTCCCTTGTAAACACAGGAGAAAATCTTGTCACTAAAGATTCCCTTGACAGGGGGTACGCCCTATGTTACATGCAGCGCGAAATTTATTCTAATATGATGATGGGTTCTGTGAGCGATTCATCACTCCTTCAGGTGCCCGTCCCTCTCTGCCAGCCGAGTGCGTGTCTGATCTATTCTCGAGTTCTCATCGAACAAAACGTGGGTGGAGGCGCTACGTAACTATTCGTCGTTGTTGACAAAAGGAGGAGTCCGTGAAGACAAAAGGTACAGTCAAGTGGTTCAATGATCGAAAAGGATTTGGGTTTATTCGGTTGGATAGTGGGGACGATGTCTTCGTTCATTACTCTGCGTTACAAGGAGATGGGTTCAAGACGCTCAAAGAGGGTGAAAACGTTGAGTTTGAGATCGTACAAGGAGCCAAGGGCCCACAAGCAGCCAATGTGCTGAAGGCGGTCATTGCCGCTTCGTAATCATTCATTCTTCTCTCTTGTTCGGTGGAAGGGCTGTTTCTCCTGGTCAAAGACAGGGGGAATAGTCTCTTCTGCCGCAGCGAGATTCTTGCCCGATTCCCTCAATTTCTAGACAAAACCCATTGAGACTGTTAGCGTTTGCCTGTTCTGTTCATGGAGGGCATACTTGTGCCACCCGATCGCGGTCGCATTCTTCAACAGGCTCAGCTGCTGGCATCCCGCGGACAGTATGATGCAGCGATTGCTGAGTGGAAGAAACTTGCCATTGACAGTCCTGCCGACGGCAGTATCTACAATACGATCGGTGATTTGCACACCAAGCGGAACGTGCCGGGCGAAGCGGCATCGGCCTATCTGCAGGCGGCTTCGGCCTTTCGAGCGGAAGGAGCTACCCTCAAAGCGATGGCCGCGTTCAAGAAGGTCCTCAAGTGTGATCCGACGCGATATGAAGTCTACCGCTACCTTGGGGACTTGAATGTAGAACGAGGCCTCATCAGCAGTGCCGTGCAGGATTATCTTACGCTGGGGAAGTATTACCTCAAAGAGCGCCGTGGAAAGGATGCGCTTGAAGTCTACAAAAAAATTATCGCGCATGATCCGTCAAATCTCAATGCCCAGCAACGCGTCGCAGAACTCTGTATTCAAGAAAATCAGCAGGATGAAGCGACAACGGTCTATCTCCAGTTGGGTCGAGAGAAATCAGCACAGGGGCGATACGATGAGGCCAAGGACGCGTACCTTGCCGTCCTCAAGATTGATCCACAAAACAACGAGGCAGCTCAATTTGTTGAAAGCCTCAAACATGGTGGAACCGGTTCGGTACAGGTGGTGAAACCGACCGCTTCGACATCGGTGCTGAAATCCACACCGATGCAGAAACCCACGGAACCGCTTGATCTGCTGGCTGAAGCCGTTCGGCGCGTTGCTGAAAGGCAGTACAGCGGCGCTGAAGCCATTTTGAACCAACTATTGACCCGAGAACCTGGAAACCCGCAGGTGTGCCAGCTCATGGCTCGGTTGCATTTACAACGTGGCGATGTGCAAGTCGCGGTAGGAGAATACCGATTTTTAGCTGGAGCTGCGTTGCGTGCGCATGACCTGAATCTTGCGGAATCACTGATTCAAGAGGTGTTGACGGTGGAGCCTAATTCCGTTCCCTTGCTGGAGCTGAACGGCGAACTATACGAGGAAAAAGGTGACCACGCAGTGGCGGCGCTTCAGTACGCCAAGGCGGTCGACGTGTTGTTAGCTCATCCAGAGCCTGGAATGGAAAGCCTCCACGAGGAACTGTTTGAGAAGGTGCAAAGCCTTGCTCCTGATGCCGACTTCGTGAAGAAATTAGCCGAGAGGGTGAAGAAGGGGGCAACGGGAAGAGCCGATGGGGAACAAGAAGAAGTACGGATCGGAGAGCCGTTTGAAGATCGTCACGATGAGGTATTGGAGAGAGGGCCGGCAGCGGAAGAGATAGAAGAGATGACGATTGTAGGGGCTGAGCCGGATGCTGTCTCGTATTCGGCAAATATTTTTGCAAGGGATGATGAGCCACAGGCGATCACGATAGCTCAAGGCCAGGAGACTCACTGTCGGGCTGAAGACATTCCCTCCGCTTCGACTGTAGATCCCCCAGTAACTTCCACCGTGGTACAGCCATCAGTCCCTCATTCAAGCGAGGCGTCGATTGACCAGCTGCCGAGCAGTACTTTGACTTTACGCACATCCACCAAGACGCAGAAGGAGCCGGTGCAGGAACCAGTCGGGACGCCACCAGACTACGAAACCCACTATGCATTGGGAGTGGCGTATAAGAATATGGGGTTGTACGAAGAAGCCCATGCGGCGTTCCGGGTCTCCATGGGTAGTGACGCCTTTTATCTCGATTCGGCTTTGATGACAGCCGTCTGCTTGAAGGAAGAGCAACAGTTCGCCAAGGCGATCGTGGGACTTGAGACTGTCCTGAGCGATCCTCGGTGTCAAGGGGCGAAGGGGCAAGCCATTCGCTATGAGTTGGGGCTTCTCTATGAAGCAGAGGAACAGTGGGAGAAGGCAACCCATGTATTTCAAGCCATTCCGTCGTTTCACGATGTTCCACAGCGGCTGGCAACGCTCAAGGGGAAACAACGGGGAGGGGACGTCGGGTTTCGATACGCGTCGTAGGAGGCCGCGCTATCTCTGCGGTACACCTTTGTTCACTTGATTCGGTGCTGGGCGACCTTCCAATACGGCCGCAATATTTCTCAAACAGATGAGCCCCATACGTACACGGGTTTCGAGCGTGGCAGATCCGAGGTGAGGAAGGAGTACGACGTTCGAGAGGGAGGTCAACGCAGTAGGGACATGTGGTTCCTGGGCATAGACATCTAATGCAGCACCGCCGATCGACTTCCTCTCGAGTGCGGCAATCAGCGCGGACTCGTCGATCACTGCCCCTCGTGAGGTGTTGATCAGAAAGGCCGTCGACTTCATCAACCCCAACTCACGGGCTCCGATCAGGTGATGAGTCGCTGCGTTGAGCGGAACGTGGAGTGAAAGGAAATCGGATTGCGCAAGGACGGCATCAAGAGCCTGGTGGACCCACGTGACATCAGGTGGAGACGCAACAGCATGACGGCCGGCGTAGATGACCCGCATCTGAAACCCGCTTGCCCGTTTTGCAACGGCCTGACCGATGCGGCCCATGCCGATAATGCCCAGTGTTTTTCCTGAGATGTCGGTGCCCAAGAGTTGTGTGGGGCTCCATCCGGGCCATCCACCACGTCGGAGCCACCGGTCGCCCTCCACAATTCGCCGAGCAACCCCAAGCAACAAGGCCCAGGTTAAGTCTGCTGTCGCATCGGTCAGCACGTCAGGCGTATTGGTCACGATGACACCCCGCTGAGTTGCGGCAGGCACATCGATGTTATTATAACCGACGGCATAGTTGGCGAGGACTTTCAGTCGTGTCGCTTCGGATAAGAGCGCGGCATCAACAGAGTCGCTCAATGTGCAGATAACCGCGTCAGCTTCCGCAAAACCATGACGGAGTTCGTCGGCCGTGGGAGAGTGATCTGTCGTTCCCGCGAGGATGCGGTAGTCGTTGGGAATCGCCTCCAGGACCGGTTGCGGTAACAGGCGAGTGATATATAAGGTTGGACGATCCATCGTGCAACCTATTGTAGGGGAAACGATGGTTCAGGGACAACGAGTTCCAGCATTCCGGAATAGTTTTGGCTAGGAGGCGTGCGACGTGATGGCTACTTCCTCTCCCTTGATACAACCGACGAAATCTCACGCGATCGCCAATGATCTTCGCGCCCTCCTGGGCTCTACAAAGGTCAAAGACGATGTATCGACCATTACGGCGTACGCAGTGGATGCCAGCATCTACCGTATCCCTCCGCAGGCCGTCGTCCTCGTGGAGTCGGAAGACGATATTGCCGCGACGATTGGCTATGCCGTCTCGCGCGGCATTCCCCTCACCCCTCGCGCAGCCGGCACGAATCTCACTGGGTCTGCGATCGGCTCCGGGATCATCCTCGATGTCTCACATCTGAATCAGATTCTGGAAGTCAATCGCGAGGAACAATGGGCGCGCGTGCAGCCGGGAATGGTTTTGGCGGAACTCAATCGGCAACTCAGCTCTCACGGGCTGATGTTTGGGCCGGACCCATCGAGCGGCGACATGTGCAAACTGGGTGGGATGATCGCCAATAATTCTTCCGGCCCACATACGCTCCGCTATGGCTCCGTCAAAGACAATATCCTCCGGCTCCGTGTTTGCCTCACCTCCTCGTCCTGGGTGGATGCACAATCCTATGCCCTCACGGATCCGTCCCTCGAACGGCTCTTAACCATGGTGCCGGCCTTGCGGGAGATCTTGATTCTGGTCCAGGCCCACGCGGATCTCATCGCTGAGAAACAGCCGACCGTGAGCAAGAATAGTTGCGGGTACAACTTGTTTGGAATTGCGGACGGGCTTGCGCGAGGCATGTTCGATATTCCAAAGCTGTTTGTCGGTAGTGAAGGGACGCTCGGTGTCGTCAGCGAAGCCCGGCTGACCTTGGTGAAGAAGCCCTCCGCGACGCTGACTGCCCTGATCCACTTCACACACCTGGAGGAAGTCGGTGATGCCGTCCCACAGCTCCTGACTCTTCGACCAAGTGCGTTGGAAGTGATGGATGCCAACACGCTGAACCTCATTGGGCGGGCGGCCCATGGCATTCCGGCAGACGCCGCAGCGACGCTGCTCCTGGAGTTGGACGCGGACTCAATCGAAGTGGATTTGCATGAGCAGGCCGAAGCGCTGGGTACGATCTGTCGTCCCTATCGGCTGGCCTCAGCGCCCATGCTCGCGTTTGATGCTGAACGGCGGGAGCAGCTCTGGAAAGCACGGAAAGCGTTATACCCGACGCTCTACCGGTTCGATCCAAAAAAGAAACCGATCAACTTTGTTGACGATGTCGTCGTTCCGGCCGGACGGATCAGTGAGTTGATTCGCTACTTGGAAGAATTCTTTGAAGGGCAAGACGTCCCAGTGGCCATCTTTGGCCATATTGGGAATGGCAATGCGCACATCGTCCCATTGTTGGATGTGAACAATCGTGGTGATTTCGAGAAAATGGTGCAGGCCTATCAAGAGATTCATTCGACCGTGTTGAACCGGTTTGGTGGATCGATTTGCGGCGAACATGGAGACGGCCGTATTCGTGCCGAATTCGTGAAGCGGATGTTTGGTGACGAACTCTATGATCTGTTTAGACAGGTGAAGAACGCGTTTGACCCTGGGAATGTGCTGAATCCCGGCATCAAGCTCAGCAACGAGTCCTTTACCGAGCATATCGATTACTCCAGACTCTCCAAATCCTGTGCGACCTGTGCGAAATGCAACTCGGTCTGTCCCGTGTACGATGTGTTTCAATCGGAAGACATGAGTGCCCGCGGTTGGTTCGAGATTGTGACGGCGAAAGACTACAGCTACCTGAACTCGAAGCGAGTCGTCGAAGCCTGTCTCAACTGTAAATCCTGCCGGACGATTTGTCCGGCCGGCGTGGATGTGTCAGATCTCATTCTTCAGAAACGGGCTGAGCATCCCAACCGCTTGGCCGGGTGGATTTTCCGAAGTCAGGCAAAGGGAGTGAATTTTGACGCGCTGCTCCACATTCTGGCTTCCAGTCAGGCCGTCTGGGATCGTCCGTTCTTCAGGAAAGTGCTGGAACGAATCATGGCGCCGATCATGAAGCAGTTGGCTCCAACTGCTCGGTTGCCACATGACCTCACGTTACCGAAACTCGCACGCCGGCACTTGCGTGAACGCTATGCACAATTGACCACAAATGGAGCCGATCCCTTGCCACCACGGACCGTGGCCTATTTCCATGGTTGCGCGGCCAACTATTTTGACGATGGAGTCGGCGACGCGGTCATCGAGGTCTTGCAGAAGCATGGAGTTGAGCCGGCCTTGCCTCCGCAGCGCTGCTCGGGAACACCCATTCAAACCTATGGACATGTCGATCTCGCCCGCGACGGCGCCCGATTCAACATGCGGTCGTTTGCGTCGTATGAAACGATCGTGACCGGCTGCGCGTCCTGCACGCTCATGCTGAAGGATTATCCCACCCTCTTTGCCGAAGGCCCTGAGCGGGTACAAGCGGAGTCGCTGGCCAAGAAGGTCGTCCATATTTCAGAATTTGTCGCCCGCTCGCAGCAGCATCCTCCCATGGCTAAAAGCCTCGGTGGCACACAACGTGTGACCTATCATGCTTCATGCCATCTTCGTGCGGCAGGTGTGAGCAAGGAACCAAGGCAGGTGCTGTCGTCGTTGCCCGGCGTCAACTTTGTAGAGATGCAGGATGCCGACCGCTGTGCCGGTGCTGCGGGGACCTACGTGGTCAAAGACTATGACACCTCGCAGAAGATTTTTGACCGAAAAGCCCGAGCGATCACGCAGACCGGTGCCGACGTGGTGGCGACGAGTTGTCCGGCTTGCATGATCCAGCTCAAGAATGGGTTGCGCGAATCCGTTCAAGTGAAACATGTCGCGCAGCTGCTTCAGGACGCCTATCGGGCAGGGGAGGCTGAGCAGAGGTGAGTCCGGCAGCCTAATCGTGTATAGTCGTTGGATACCCGATACGGAGTGCGATGTCATGAACGAGGGCAGAGCCTATGGTGTCCGTGCAGATCTTTGGTCAGGTCTTACAAGCAGTCGTCGAAGAAAATGAGATGGAAGTTCCGGTGATGGCAACGACCACCGTCAAACAGTTGGTGGAACAGCATCCCACGCAGCTCGCAGGATTACTTCCCTATCTTGCCAGTCGAGAGATTCTGATCACGATCAATAAGAAGATCGGCTCGGAAGACTCGCCCGTTTCTGACGGCGACGTTATCAAATTGTCCTTTCAATCCCGTGTGTCCTACGACGGCACTCGCGATATTCCTAGCTAATCCACATGATCGGCCTTTTGTGAGTAGCTTAGGACGTTGTACGTCCTCTTCGACGGAGAGGACCGTAGTTTCTGACGGTCAAACCGGGTAAGCTGCGGCGGCCCGAGAGACCACAATGAACGAGACTTCACGCCGGCTTCCGATCCCCCTGTCTATCCAAGTCCTGATCGCCGTGATCGGAGGGGCGACGCTCGGGGTGCTCTTTGGTCAAGCGCCCTATCTACAGGGTCTGCGAAACGAGCAACTCGGGCAGCTCGGACTGTGGGTGGTCTGGATGCTCAAGACCCTCGCCATTCCGCTCATCTTTTTTGCGATCCTCGATGCCCTGCTCCGCACCAATATTCCGATGCGTCAGGGGACCAAGCTGCTGGTCATCTGTCTCGTGAACGTCTCCGTCGCCATGGCTATCGGACTGGCCATCATGAATCTCTGGCAGCCCGGCTTGGCCTGGTTGGGGCACGTGGATGAATTGCTTCACCTCGTGCCAGGCACAACCGTCTCATCCTCCGCGCTGGCCAACGTGCAGGCCGGATCACAAAGTCCGATCGAGTATCTCGCGTCCTATATCCCCCGCACCCTGACCAATCCATTTGCAAGCAACAATATCATTGGCGTCGTCCTTCTCGCTCTGCTCCTGGGTAGTACCCTGCGATATCTCTATGGCAAATCAGACCAGACGAGCGGAATCGTTGTGATGGTCGCGCGGAGTATCGAACGCATCTATGGGTGGCTCGTAATGATCCTTGAGTGGATTATTGTCGTGGTCCCGCTGGCCGTCTTTGGTGTCGTTGCCCAGGTCGTCGGCAAGTCGGGCGTTGGCGTGTTTTCTGTCCTCTGGATCTTCCTCGTGGCGATGCTGACAGGCCTTGCGGTCCACTCCCTTCTCTACTATCCGCTGGTGGCCTGGCTGGTGGGGAAGAAATCCCCGAAGCAGTATCTAGGACAAGGGGCCGATGCCATCATGACGGCGGTCTCATGTAATAGTAGCTTGGCCACCGTACCGGTCACTCTGCGTTGTCTCGAACGAATGCGGGTGTCGGCACAATCAGCGCGCCTCGCAGCTTGCGTCGGGACCAATCTCAACAACGACGGCATCACGCTGTACGAAGCGATGGCGGCGCTGTTTCTCGCACAAGCGTTGGGCTATGACCTCCCCATGGCAAAACAGGTCTTGATTGTCTTCGCGTCCATCATCGCCGGAGCCGGTGTCGCCGGTATACCGGAAGCCGGACTGATTGTCTTGCCGCTGGTCTTGGCCGCCGCCGGATTGCCGGATCAGGTCATCTTGGCCGCGATTCCCCTCATCATGACGGTGGACTGGATCATTGCCCGTGCCCGCTCGGGTGTGAACGTCATGAGCGACATGCTCGTCGCTATCCTGCTTGATGCCGGAAAGCCGGCACCGGTAACGAAGCCACTTGCTTGAGTCAGGCTCAGGCCAGGTTCCGTTCTCAGTCCCTCCTTCGGTACCTCAGTCATCCGCTCTCCGTCCCCATGAAGAGCGGCGTCTGGCATCACGAGCCGGCTTTGGCGAGACAACAGTGTTTATATTTCTTGCCGCTGCCGCAGGGACAGGGGGCGTTGAGAGCAAGATTGCCGGCTGGACTGGGAGCCAGGCCGAGCAGTGCCCGAGGGTCCTGGTGAAACAGATCTCGCATGAGCGCATAGAGCGCCGGATCTCGTCGTTCGAGGGATGCGGGTGAGGTGAAGAAATATTCCGCCAGCACCGCGAAGAGTTCATGCTCGTTCGTGTAGGCATAGGCGCTCAGCCTGGCCCGTTGGCGTGAGGGATGGGCGAGCTCCTGCGCCACAAACCGCATCCACTGCCGCACCGCCATCCAGGGCACTTCCGGTGGGATTCCATATTCACGTGTCTCCCGCTCGACCAGGTGCGCGAACTCATGCACCCCCACGTGGTGATGCCCGGACGGATGATCGAATCCCATCAGCAACGCCGGTTTCGAGAGAATCATCACCCCGCTCAAATGGTGCAGCCCCGCCATCCCCACGATCGTCTCTTCCTTGTTCCCGGTGGTCCGGTAGGCGTCGTCGAAGGCATCCGGGTAGATCAGCACCTCATGCAGCCGATGGTAGGACCAATCGTGAAAACCAAAGGTTGGAATCACGGCACTCGCCGCGACCAGCACCCGGATCGTGTCGTCCACCTCGGTGCGGATCCCCGTGATCTGGACCTCACTCAGGAAGATCTGCACCAGTTGCCGAAACCGCGCCTGGCTCGTCTCGTCCAGGGCCCGGAAGAACGCCACGTGTGTGCGTAGAATCGCCTCCCACGCAGCCGGAAACGGCTGCTGCATCACCGCCAGCCGCCGGAGACAACGCCGGCGCACCCACCAGTAGGCGAGAGGACTCAGCCCGGCCAGAAGCCACAGCACGGGGAAGAGCCAGCCAAGCCATGCCGCCGCAAGCGCCGCCACTCCGGCAGCGATCAGTGCCTCCCGATGATTTCGTGCATTTAGCTCCGGTGTCACCAACATCGGCCTGTTCTCCTGAGGGACAGCTCTGCGCGTGAGAGGATTCTACTCCGATTTGCGTTCTCTGCTCAGCTCTCAGTTCTCTATACTTCCCTCTGATACGTGATTTCTTAGAGAGAAACGGGTATCCTTCAGCAAAAATTAGTCCATATCTGCCTCAGCGCGTAGGGAAAGCCTGCGGGATGAGTTAAACGGCAAAGGGACCAATGGCGAAGAAAGACAAGACAGCGTCGAGGCAGGACACCGGTGCCAATCTTGGCTTCGAGGCCAAGCTGTGGCAGATGGCCGATGGACTCCGCAACAACATGGACGCGGCGGAGTACAAGCATGTCGTGCTTGGTCTGATCTTTTTGAAATACATCTCGGATGCGTTTGAGGCCAAGCACGCCGAACTTGAAGCACAGAAGAAGCAGGGCGCTGATCCGGAGGATCCAGACGAATATAAGGCCGCGAGGATCTTCTGGGTACCAAAAGAGGCGCGGTGGTCACATCTCAAGGCCAGCGCCCCGCAACCGACGATCGGGACGATCGTCGATGATGCGATGACGGCCATCGAGTGCGACAATCCGTCGCTCAAGGGAGTCCTCCCGAAAGACTATGCCCGTCCAGGCCTCGACAAGCAGCGGCTTGGGCAGCTGATCAATTTGGTGAGTGACATTGCATTGGGCGCTCCAGCCGACCGTGCCAAAGACACACTTGGCCGTGTCTACGAGTACTTTCTCTCGCAGTTCGCCAGCGCCGAAGGCAAGAAGGGCGGACAGTTTTATACGCCGTCGCGAGTGGTCCGTGTCCTCGTCGAGATGCTGGCTCCGTATAAAGGCAGAGTCTACGACCCCTGCTGCGGTTCGGGCGGCATGTTCGTCAGCAGTGAAAAGTTCATCGAGGCCCACAGCGGCAAGCTCGGCGATATCTCCATCTACGGGCAAGAGTCGAACTACACCACCTGGCGTCTCGCCAAGATGAACCTCGCCATCCGCGGCATTGATGCACAGATCGCGCACGGTGATACGTTTCATAGCAACAAACATCCCGACCTCAAGGCCGACTACGTGCTCGCGAATCCGCCGTTCAATGACAGCGACTGGCGGGGCGAACTCTTGAAAGACGACAAGCGCTGGGTCTACGGTACGCCGCCTGCGGGCAACGCCAACTTTGCTTGGGTACAGCACTTCATCCATCATCTCGCGCCGACTGGAATTGCGGGGTTCGTGTTGGCGAATGGTTCCATGTCGTCCAACCAATCCAACGAGGGAGAGATTCGCAAGAACATCATCGAATCGGATCTTGTCGATTGTATGGTGGCGCTTCCAGGCCAATTGTTTTACTCCACCCAAATTCCGGTGTGCCTATGGTTCATTTGCCGCGACAAGAGCGGCAAACCCTCACTTGGCCTTCGGCCACCTGAAGTTACCCCCGTTTGTTGGACAGGTCGTGAAGCCAAGATTGTGGTAGAAC
>CABVSA010000009.1:0-19192 GCA_902500805.1 uncultured Nitrospira sp.
AGGACCGTCAGATGATCAAGGACCGCATGGAGACGCGGACACTGAGCACGACGGATTTGGAGCGCATTCTGTCACTGATGGCCAATTTCGGATCGATTACCTATGCCATGGATCGCGCGCGCGCGTACATCACGGCCGCGAAGGATGAACTGGACTGCTTCGAGGATAGTACGGCGCGACGCGCCCTATCCGTCGCTGCGGACTATATGATTACCCGAGACCGGTAACAGTCTTCCCGCCGATCGGAACAACGCCAGGCTGCGGGAGCGGCATGGCATAGGGCGAAAGGACCCCGCTCTCTCCTGTAACCATTCAAATCGGCGTCATTGTTACGAACACGATATTGCCAGGGAGTTGCTCATGTCACAGGTTTTTCCGTTCCACGGTCTGCGGTACGATCAGACGCTCGTCGGAGCCATCACGGAGGTCATCGCCCCACCATACGATATTATCGATGCAGCCGGACAGAAACAGCTCCATGACCGACATCCCCACAATATCATCCGCATGGAACTGGGACTCGACCAGCCCGGTGACAGTGCGACGCATAACCGCTATACCCGTGCTGCTGCAACGCTCCAAAGCTGGATCACGGAAGGGATCCTCAAGCGTGACGCGCAACCGACCATCTATTACCACGCGATCGAATATCGCCCCCCCTACTCAGCTCCCAACGCTCCCACGAAGGCGCTGCGTGGGTTCCTGGCGTTAGTCAAACTGGAGGCGCTGGACTCCGGGCACATCTATCCGCATGAGAACACCCGCGCCGCGGCAAAGACCGATCGACTGAACCTCATTGAGGCCTGTCGGGCGAATTTTAGCCCAATCTGGTCGCTGTACTCCGATCCACAAGGAATCATCATCCAACTTTTGGAAACCGAGACAAACGGCACACCGGCCTGCTATGACTTCCAGGACGAGGCTGGTTGTCGAGAACGCCTGTGGACCGTCACCGACAACCGCGTGCTGAAACAGATCACCGAAGCCATGCAGAGCAAGCCGCTGTTCATTGCCGACGGCCACCATCGCTATGAAACGGCGTTGAATTATCAAAAGCTCCGGCGACAACAGGCCTCTACGTCGACAGGCCCGCAGCCCTATGACTCAGTCCTCATGCTACTCGCCCCGCTTGAGGATCCAGGATTGACAGTGTTGCCCACACACCGGGTCACCACCACCCCGTTACCTCCGTTCGAACAGATCAAGCAAATGCTGGGCGACGTGTTTGAGTTTCGAGAATTTCCCTTTACCCCATCCTCACATGAGCAGGTCCGCACCCAGTTCCTCACCAGCCTACGGACGGAAGGGACGAAGGCGCCGGTGTTTGGCCTGGCGAAACAAGGGGATCCTCGATACGTGACCCTCACGCTGAAACCGAGTCATCGACCTTCCGAAACGGCTTCACCTCGCACTAAACTCGACGTCTCCCTGCTGCAGCAACTCATCGTCAGCAAACTCTGCCAAACCCAACAGGAGCAGGAGGCGATTCTCTACACCAAGGATGATCTTGAGGCCCTCGATTGGGTGTACCGTGGAACAGGGACCGGAGCCTTGTTGCTGAACGCGACCAAAGTCAGCGAAGTCCAGGCCGTCGCAGCGGCGGGGGAACGCATGCCGCACAAGTCCACGTATTTCTATCCGAAACCGTTGACCGGGCTCGTCATCAATGTCATGGGTGGGCAGTGAGGGGTTGTCCGCACGAGCATACAACAGCATCGTTGCTTCACGTTTGACCCATCACACCTCACATCTGATGTATGAACGCAAAGATTCTCATCGTTGACGACGATCCAGACATCGTACTGATGCTGGAGGATCGACTGCAGGCCTCCGGATACGAGACCGTTACCGCACTTGAGGGACAGCAGGCCCTTGATCTCATTGTGCATGAGTCGCCTCACCTCGTCCTGCTTGACCTGACATTGCCCAAGCTCTCCGGCCTTGATGTGCTCAAGCGCTTAGCTCAGATGAAACCGGCGGACAGCCCTCCGGTCATTGTCATGACCGCACATGCTTCCATTCAGGCCGCCGTCGAAGCCATGAAAGAAGGCGCGTACGACTTTCTGACCAAGCCTCTCGACAATGACCATCTCCTCATCGTCATCCGTAAAGCGCTGGAGCGGGATACACTCCGACGACACGTTGCTTATCTCCGCTCTGAAGTTGACGGTCGTTACGCGAATATCGTCGGCAACAGCCCGTCGGTCCGCTCCGTCGTTGAAGCAGCACAGCGAGCCGCCAAATCCGATGCAGGGGTGTTACTGCTGGGCGAGAGTGGGACTGGAAAAGAACTCTTTGCACGCTCGATTCATCAGTGGAGTCCTCGTTGTGCCATGCCGCTCATCGTCATCAACTGTGTGGCGTTGACCGAGACACTCCTCGAGAATGAACTCTTCGGCCATGAACGCGGGGCATTCACCGGAGCGGATCGGCAGCAAAAAGGCAAATTGGAAATGGCCGACGGTGGTACGGTCTTCCTCGACGAAATCGGGGATATGCCGCTCACCCTGCAGGCCAAGCTGCTCCGTGTACTTCAGGACCGGGAGTTCCAACGTGTCGGTGGATCCAAGACCGTATCAGTCAACATCCGCATCATCGCCGCCACCAATAGGGACCTTCGTCAGGCCGTCAAGACGGGGCAGTTTCGGGAAGATCTGTACTTTCGTCTCAATGTCGTCACGTTGACGCTCCCACCGCTCCGTGAGCGGCAAGGAGATGTCCCCGCGCTTGCACAATTCTTTTTGGAACGACACACGCGAGATGCCAAACGTACCGGGATGGTCCTCAGTCCGGCTGCCGTGGAGGCGTTAACCCGATACCCATGGCCCGGCAACATCCGCGAATTGGACAACGTCATCGCGCGAGCCGTCGTCCTCAGCCCCAAAGACACGATCGAGCCGGACATGTTGGCACTCCTCTCAGATGACGCGGATCTCCGTCAGAATGAGGATGATGCGCTACAATCCTATCTTGACCTGCCCTACCATGAGTCCATGGAGGAGCACAGCCGGTACATCATCACACGCGCCATGGAACGGGCCGAGGGCAATCAAACCAAAGCGGCCGAGTCGCTCAAACTCCAGCGCACGTATCTCGCGCGCCTCCTCAAACATCAAAAAGTCTAAGCCGCACGTCGTACTCGGCCAAACAGCACACTGTTGACGAGTCTTGTGATTAGTGAGATATGCCGTGAGGGGAACGTTCTTCCAATCGAATCCGCCCGGAGCGGGCATCGTGTTCCGCTTGTGTATAGCGCTCGGTCGTTCCGATGTCCGACCAGTATCCGTGAAGATCATAGCCAAGTACGGGTTCTCCCCGTTCGATAGCCGCCACGTAGGGATCAATGATTGAAGACACAACCCCCTTCGGTACCTGCTGCAACAGCCGGGGATGAAGGATGTGAATCCCTGCAAACATTCGCTGCGCGATCGTCGTAGCCTCTCTGACTCCTCGCCCCGTGATCCGCACGATCCGATCCTGCTCTCCCACCTCCACCAAGCCCCAGCGCTCGGCATCCTGATCTTCCCGCAAGGCCAAGGTCGCCGCCGCTCCTCGCGAGCAATGAAAGTCCCGCAAGGCTCCGAGATCCAGTTCGACCAACGTATCCGCGTTCAGGATCAACACCGGTTCTCCTGAAAAATATGGCTCGGCTTTCTTGATGCCTCCGCCGGTCCCGAGGATGATCGGTTCATGGGAGTAGATGATCCGCATCCCGAACTTCGAGCCGTCGCCTAACGCCTGCTCGATCATCGGCCCGAGATAATGCAAATTGATGACGACGTGGTGAAATCCGTGCCGCTTCAGCAGCAATAAATTCCAGACAATGAGCGGGGTACCGGCAATCGGAAGTAACGGCTTAGGAATGGTGTTCGTCAATGGCCTGAGGCGAGTCCCCAGACCGGCGGCAAGAATCATGGCTTTCATCAGCAAGCTTTCAGCTGTCAGCCATCAGCATAGGCAATGATGCGGTTCCTCAAACTGTCAGCTGAGAGCTGACTGCTGAAGGCTACTGCAATTCCGGCACATATGGGACAAGATGCTTCCGGAGTGGTTCCAACTCCGAATATTTTTCAAGATTTCGTTTAACGTAACTCAGAACACGAGGAATATCCGCCAAAAACTTCGGATTGCCCTTGACGCGATCGATGTAGACGAACCGACCGGCTGCCTTCAGATTTCGCTGGATACTCGTGAGATCAAACACCCGGCGGAAGGCCGCTCGATCGATACCTCCGACACCTTGGGCGGTCATTTGGTCCTGATAGTATTCCACTAACTCATCGACCAACGCCTCATCGAGTTGGATGTAGGCATCCCGCACCAGTGACGCCAAGTCATAGGTGGCCGGCCCCATCAACGCATCTTGAAAATCGATCACACCAAGTCGTGCTCCGTCGACCATCAGGTTACGCGAATGGTAATCACGATGCGTAAAGATCCGCGGTTGACCGGCCAGCTGATCGGCAATATTCTTGAACACTGCCCGAATAGCCTCCGCATCGACATCCGCCAACGGGTGGCCGTTCCGCACCTCGACTCCATACTCCAGAAAGTGCTCAAACTCCCACATCAGTAACGGAGCATCAAACCCACGATGAAACGCAAGACAGGTGTGATCATTCGCCTTGGTGGCATGGACCTGCATCTGCACAAGCACGTCAATAGCCTGTCTGTAACGCGACTTCACCTGAGCCTGATCGGCACGACTCACGGCATCCGCTAAGGTCACATCGCCGAAATCTTCCAGATACAGGAGTCCTGCCGACTGATCATAGTAGTAGAGTGTCGGCACAGGGACCTGTATTCCGGCCAAATGAGACCGGATATTGATAAACGGCAATTCCGCAATCTGATGTGCCGTTCCACTGACCGCCTCCTCGGACTGTTTGAACCCTTCCGGCTCAGCCAGCTGCATCACGATGACAGAATGCGGTGGCCCTCCCGTCAGGGTTGCACGAAAATACCGCCGGTTGGAAGCATCTCCGGCCAACGGCGTGGTGGTCTGCAGTCCAAGACCCGGCCGAAATTTGGTCGCGATCGCATCGGCCAGGACGGCAGGATCTGGAGACGCTAACGGTAGCTTGGGAGAAGTCTGATTGCCCGTGACCATATCTCGCAGAGTATAGCGGGCATCCGGCAGCTTGTCACGAATGCTGTATTGTTCAGCTGGCTTCAGGGTGAGGTTTCTGGAACGGAACTCATCGGTCGCAGACTCAGCACCCGATGCATGACACCTGCCCCGATTGCTCCGCCGATCGTATCGGCCACCCAATCGAGCCAGCTAGAGTCTCGAAACGGAACGAAGGCTTGGTGGATTTCGTCACTGATTCCGTACAACGACGTGAAGACGATGGCCAACAACATCGCCTGCCGTCGCCATCCCTCCCGCGGAGTCGCGTGCAAAGCCCGGTAACACAACGCACCCAACACCGCATATTCGACGGCATGTAAGACTTTGTCACTGAAATGAGTAACGAACGGCACCTGTTCTTCAGGGTGCGACTGCGCCGACATGTAGAAAATAAGCGCAGTATACGCACAAACCGGCCCCCACGAACGCAGAAAACATTTCATGTCATTCCCCCAGTGCTCCACGTCTCCAAAAACCTCTCCGCAGATTGCATGCCTATACCCCCTATGACATACTCAAAAAGCGAAAGGAATCGGTCGGGATGAAGCAGGCCCACATCTGTTTTTTCTGGCACATGCACCAGCCTTACTACACGGACCCGGTGACCGCATCGGCCAGTATGCCGTGGGTACGCCTCCATGCGACCAAGGCTTACTATGATATGGCCTATGTACTCCAACAATTTCCAGAGGTACGCGCGACATTCAACTTCACCCCATCGCTGCTCCTCCAGTTACAAGAGATTGGAACCGGAGCGGTGCTCGACCTGTTTCTCGAGCACGCCCAACGACCAGCAGCAGACCTCACGCTGGAAGAAAAGGCTTTTTTGGTTCGGCATTTCTTTTCCGCCAATTGGGCGACCATGGTTCGTCCCTATCCCCGATACCATGAGTTGCTCGTCAAACGAGGGTTGGAGGTCAGTGATCACGATCTTCCTCGGATCGCCCGTCAGTTTTCAACACAAGAACTCTTGGATCTTCAAATTTGGCACAACCTGGCCTGGTTCGGATACGGCACCATCCGACGGTATCCTCGTCTGGCTGAGCTGCGCCAGAAAAATCGCGGCTTCACCGAGGATGAAAAACAGGAGGTTCTCGCACTGCAGCGCACAGCGGTCCGAGAGATTGTCCCGTTGTACCGGCGGCTCATGGAACAGGGACAAATCGAACTCACCACGACTCCCTTCTTTCACCCGATTCTGCCGTTAGTCATCGACACCGACATCACCCGTCGCGCCAGACCAGACCTCCCCTTGCCGGCCAGATTCCGGGCCCAGGAAGATGCAGAGGCGCAGCTCCGAGAGGCTGTCCTCTTTCATCAACACACGTTCGGGCAACCTCCATCCGGCTTGTGGCCGTCAGAAGGATCGGTCTGTCCCGAGATGCTTCCGCTTGTCCATCAAGTAGGCCTGCGCTGGCTCGCCACCGACGAAGGCATTCTGGCTCGATCCCTCGCAATGGGCGGTCAGCCATGGCAGCGATCATCCGCCCTGTATCAACCGTACCATATCGGTGAGGCCGGCCAGTCCCTGGCCATCCTGTTCCGCGACCGTGAGATCTCCGATGCCTTTGGATTCGTGTATCACAAGACGACGCCGGAAGCGGCTGCCGAGGACGTCACGCGACGGTTGCGAGGAATCATCCAAGACAGCCCTCAAGAACGACTCCTCATTGCCATTGTATTGGACGGTGAAAATCCTTGGGAACATTACCACGACGGAGGCGAACAATTCCTTTCGCTTCTCTATGAAAGCTTGACGCACCATGCATTGGATCAGGCCGGACAACTGACGGTCCACACTTCAACGGTCTCCACTGCGCTGGCTTCGATGCCGCCCACACAGCACCTATCCACACTTCATTCAGGTTCCTGGATCAATTCCGATTATAAAATTTGGATCGGACACCAAGAAGATAATCGTGGGTGGGACCTGCTTGGGCACACGCGCACGCAACTGCTGGATCGAGTGGCGAGTCTTCCGCCTGATCGTGCTCAAGCTGCCTGGCGTGAGCTGTACGCGGCAGAAGGGAGTGACTGGTTTTGGTGGTACGGTGACGATTTCGACACCGACTTCAAGCCCGAATTCGATCGCCTCTTCCGAACGCATCTCCGCAATGTCTGGACGCACATGGGCCTCCCGCCTCCAGACCAACTCAACCAGGCGATCTGCGCGAAAGGGATGCCGTTTGATTCCGAGATGGTTCAACAGCCAGTCGGTCTCCTCACACCCACCATCGACGGCAGGGTCACCAATTTCTTTGAATGGCGGGGAGCGGGTACCATCAGTACCCAGCCGCCTCTCGGAGCCATGTGGAAGGCCGATGGGATCTTCACGGCCATCCGCTTCGGCTGGAACCTCGATCAGTTTGTCATGCGATTCGACGTCGATGAGACGAATCTCAAGAAGGACGGTTTCGACGTCGAGATCGTATTCCAAGGCCTACAATCCAAGTATCGACTCACGTTTCCCCTCTCCTTGTCAGGCCCGGGCGAATTTGAATTGTCTCGCCGGACGACAACGGATGTCTGGCAAACCATCGGCTCCCGTCAGTCGATTCACGCACAAACCGTCTTGGAGTTGGCGATCCTCTGGAAGGACCTTGATCTGGAAACAGGACAGACGATTCAGCTTTCAGTCGTGGTACAAGAACATGGCCTCGAAATGGCCCGATACCCCAGCCAGCGTCCCGCCGTGCTCACCGTGCCGGGACCGGACTTTGAAGCAGGAATGTGGAGAGTGTGATGGATGATGGTAAGGAGTAAAGAGTGAGGCGTCAGGGGTGAGAAGAAGTTCAGTGGCCTTCAGCTGGTCTCAGTCCGCTTCTTTCGCCTCACCCCTTACCCTTCACCCCTCACCTAACTAGGAGGAACAGATGCCCGATCTACGACGTGATCCGATAGTCGGTCGCTGGGTGATTATTTCAACGGAACGCAGCGGCCGCCCCCATGATTTCATCACCCCTCAACCGGCTCGAGCGAGTGCCGCGTCGCTTTGCCCTTTTTGTCCCGGACAAGAACGCTTGACCCCGAAAGAAATCATGGCCTATCGGCCACAACCGGCAGCTCCCAACACCCCAAATTGGACCGTCCGGGTCGTCCCCAACAAGTTTCCCGCGCTCCAGGTGGAAGGCGAGATGGGGCGCGAAGGCATCGGTCTCTACGACCGGATGAATGGGATCGGTGCCCATGAAGTCATCATTGAAACTCCGACACATGTCGAAGGCCTCGCCGAGATGCCGACGAAGCGAATCGAGGATATGCTGTGGGCCTATCGCGACCGGATGCTGGATCTGCGCAAAGATCTGCGGTTCCGCTATATCCTGATTTTCAAGAACCATGGATCCTCCGCCGGGGCCACATTGGAACACAGCCATTCCCAACTGATCGCCCTCCCGATCATCCCGACCAGCGTGCAGGAAGAGCTGGATGGGTGCCACCAGCATTATCAGAAAAAAGAACGGTGCATCTACTGTGATATCCTCCGGCAAGACCTGTCCGATGGAGACCGAGTCGTGGCAGAAAACCCCGAGTTCCTTTGTGTGACTCCCTTCGCACCGCGTTTTCCGTTCGAGATGTGGATCCTGCCCAAGCGGCATGCGGCATACTTCGAGGAAAGTCAGAAGTCTCAATTCGAGTTTCTCGCCCCGATCCTTTCGGAATCGTTGCGTCGCATGGACAAAGTCCTGGCACGCCCACACTACAACTTCATCCTGCATAGTTCTCCCTTGCATGAAAAAACCGGCGATTACTATCACTGGCACCTCGAGATTATTCCCAAACTGACGCAAGTCGCCGGCTTCGAATGGGGGACAGGGTTCTACATCAATCCGGTCTCGCCGGAAGAGTCGGCCAAGTTCCTCCGTGAAGCAGGGATCTAAGTGCCGACCCGCTTCCGCCTGGAGGATCCGGCCCTTGCAGGCCTCCTTCGCCGTATTGAAGAACGCGTCCGTGGAATGGGCGGCAGAACCTGGGTAGTGGGCGGAACCGTTCGCGACCTGGTCCTGGGGCGACAGCCCCGCGATCTGGATCTCGAAGTCACCGGTTTGCCAGCAGGACAGCTTCATACCTTACTGTCTGAACAGTACTCCGTCCAATTCGTAGGCAAGGCCTTCACCGTATTCAAACTCCAGGGACTTCCTGTCGACATCTCTATTCCCTCCCGTCTCCACACCGGCGAGAGCACATCGATTCCTGGCCTGCTGCGACAAACCGATCCCGACATGCCGATCGACGAGGCGTTGGCGCGACGTGATTTTACGATCAACGCCATGGCCTGGGATCCTGACACGAGGGAGCTCCGTGATCCCTTCAATGGTCGAGAGGACCTCGCCGCCGGTCGGTTACGCCACGCCTCACCTCAGTTCGTGGAGGATCCCTTGCGGGTACTCCGAGGTATGCACCTCGCGGCCCGGTTCGAGCTCAGCGTGGTACCAGAGACGATTGCGCTCTGCCGAACCCTGTCGCAGGAGGGGCAGCCGAGTGAGCGGCTGTGGGAAGAATGGAAGAAGTTTCTCCTTCTGAGTCGAAAGCCCTCTCTTGGGCTCCACTTTTTAAACCAATGCGGCTGGCTCCGCTTCTATCCTGAACTCGCAGCACTTCAAGGCTGCCCTCAGGATCCTCGCTGGCACCCGGAAGGCGATGTTTGGATTCATACCCTCCACTGCTTGGACTGGTTTGCAGCAGAACGCACCGGCCATGAACGCGACGATCTGATCGTGGGATTGGGTATCCTCTGCCATGACTTCGGGAAACCGGCGACGACGAAGGACGACGGTGAGCACATCACCTCTCGAGGACATGAATCGGAAGGAACCGGGCCGACGAAAACCTTTCTCGAACGACTGACTAACCAGCCAGACGTGATGGATGACGTCATCCCCCTCGTACAGTGCCACCTCCGTCCCCGCGCACTCTTTGATGTGCAGGCCTCGGACAGTGCAATCCGACGTCTCGCCAGACAGGTCACTCGCATCGATCGTTTGGTCCGTGTCGCTCGGGCCGATCATGCAGGCCGTCCACCGAAACCGTTCGATGGATTCCCTGCCGGAGACTGGCTCCTGACCCGCGCCACAGCGCTGGCCGTAGATCGGCAGGTCCCGCTCCCCCTCGTGATGGGCCGGCATCTGTTGGAACTCGACGTTCAGCCAGGACCAGACATGGGCCGATTGCTGGATGACTGTTTCGAAGCTCAGTTAGATGGAGAATTTTCAACATTGGAGGAAGGGCTGGCCTACGCCAAAAGCAAGTTGTCGGCTCCTTACTAAGCGACTTCGGTTGACACGAAGAACACATGAGCACGCGGACATCTTCCTCTTGCCCCTTGCACCCAGTTACTCGTATGATCGCGGTATGCAGGTCCAACTGAGTCACCCCTCACGATCACTCACGATCAAAGGCCCGAAACGAGCCAAGGACCTCCTGCGAGAGTTGAATCTGGTCGTCGAAGCACACCTCGTTATTCGTGGTGATGAATTGGTGACCGAGGATGAGATGCTCTTCGATCAGGACCAGATTGAAATCAGACCGGTGATTTCAGGTGGATAGGACACACACCACCTCACTCCACAAGGTAAATCTCTAAACCCCACATCAATAGGAATACGCATATATCGTATTTCAATCTGCAGTTTCCAGTATCACCCAGGGTCAGAAGACTTGGGGTTCTCCTCTCGTTCAACGCAACCGGTTGCCATATCTCATCAAATTCTTTCTGGGTTTGGGAATATCCATCCACCGGCAGCACCTACTCCACACCGATGAACTGAGGCGGTTTAGCTCGATCCCGACTATTCTGCTACAGCCACCTGTAGGGAAAACCATTCGAGCTTTCATGAGAGAAATTTTCTAACTTACTGATTCATCGCCATTCTTAGTCTCATGTGAGAAGGAGCCAGGAGCGGCATCACCTTTGCTGTATACTTATCTCAAGTGCCAATGAACGGCACACATTCTTCTAAACTCTTATAAGGGGGTTCTTATAATGAAGAGCATGTTGATGGCAGTGATGGCAGTGGCAGTGGCAGTCACGTTCAGCGCACCGGCCTTCGCTGGCGAGAAGAAGGAAGAGAAGAAGGGCGGCCATGTGGTGATGTCCAGCGAGAAAAAGGATGAGAAGAAGGGTGGCCACATGGACACCTATAGCGAGAAGAAGGAAGAGAAGAAGGGCGGCCATGCCGACACCTTCGGTGAGAAGAAGGAAGAGAAGAAGGGCCACTAAGTTTTAACTTAGCGACACTTGATTGAGGGGCTTCCTACTCTGTAGGAAGCCCCTCGTTGTTTTCAGATAGACAGGCCCGCCTCCCACCACTTTCAGCATCCCTCGGCTACCCGCTGTTCCAGTCACTAGAGGTTGCAAAGAAGGACAGGGCCTGACATGGTCGTACAAGCTTGACTGATACGCTGTAGCCTTTCACCTCTGTCATTCCGGACAATCCTCCTCACTCTGTAGCATTTCAATGACTTCTGCCGGACTAGTTCCGCGTGGGTAAGGGTACAAACCTTGCTCAAGCCAACAGCTGAGTAACCCCACACAATCACGCCATTTGACATGGGACGGCTAAAACCAAATGACTCGTTCCTATCAGATGTTGCAACTCGCTGTCTTACTGCTCGTTCTGACAGCCTGTCCATCGTCGGACCCGTCCCTCGATTCGCAATTTTCTTCAGATGGTGGAACCGCCTCGCTTTCTTGGGACGCAAGCACTGGAACGGATGTCGCTGGATACAAGATCTATCTGGCAACAGCCTCAGGCGCCTATGGGACGCCCATTGCGACGACGTCCACGGATGTCACAACCTACACAATTACTGGCCTGTCAACCGGCACCACCTATTTCTTCGTTGTTTCCGCGTTCAATCTGGATGGGACTGAAAGTACATTCTCAAACGAAGTCAGCAAGGTTATCCCTTAATCAACAAACACCCCAAACACAGACTTTTCTGGCAACCATCCCTTGACCCCTCCTCATGGAGAACTGTATAACCACTAGCGCTACCAAGCGCTGAGACGAGACGCCATCCTTACCCCTTGTCCTTGAGCTGACCCTTTATCTCAGGTTATGTCTAGCGGGGCGTGGCACCAGCCATCATGTTTTCTTCATCAGCCTCTATTTCTTGCTTCACGACCAGAGCATCTTACGTCTGAAGACAGAATGCCTGTCCACTCGACGTATGCCGATAGTGGAGCCCCACGGCTTGACAGCCGTGGTCCCTGTTGTGTCTTCGGCGGAACCCTCCGAAGCGTGTCCTCCTTGCCTACTCCGCCGAAGCAGCCATTTCAGGCTGCGAGGGCTGGGCGCCAAGGCTTCGGCACACCGCCCATAGGCTCTGGCCGACGGGTCGGAGGACACCCACTGCGACTCAGCTCTCTGCCTCTGGACACCAAAGGTCAGCACAACACCGCAGGCGAGTATTCCATGTGTGATTATGGTCGACTTCACTCCGTATAGGCAGGAATAACGAACATGCACTGTTCTCATTGCCGAGCTGACAACCGCGGAGGAGCTCAATTCTGTAGTGAGTGCGGGACATCTCTGGAGCTGGCTTGCCAGAAATGTGGTCTGATAATTGAGCCCAGCAGTCGTTTCTGTGACGGCTGTGGATCGCCACTCGGCGCTGAGCTCAGCCCAGGAACTCCGTCCACCCTGCCCCCGATTCTCTTTGAAACTCCATCGAGCTACACGCTGAAGCATTTTCCAGAAAAGGTCCTCAACTCTAGGCCTACGCGGGAGGGCGAACGTAAGCAAGTCACCGTCCTTTTCGTCGACGTCTCCGGCTTCACATCGATGTCCGAGCGGCTCGACCCCGAAGACGTCCACTCCATTATGCAGCATGCCTTCACGCTAATGCTGGAAGAAGTTCATCACTTTGAAGGCACGGTCAGCCAATTCCTTGGAGATGGGATTATGGCTCTTTTCGGGGCACCTATTGCCCATGAGGACCATGCTCAGCGCGCAGTTCATGCAGCGCTGGGGATACGCAAAAATCTTGCAGTCTATCAAGAGCATCTCCAGCGGCAGCGGGGTCTCTCTTTCCAGATCCGTCAAGGCTTGAGCACCGGTCTTGTTGTCGTAGGCCCCATCGGCACGGACCTTCGTATGGACTATACTGCGATGGGCGACACCACCAACATCTCGGCACGCCTACAACAAACCGCAGGCCGTGGACAAATCCTTGTATCGGAAGCCACCCATCGACTTGTCAAAGGATACTTTCAGACTCGCTCACTCGGTGAGCTTATCCTGAAGGGAAAAACGGAACCCGTTGTAGCCTGGGAAATCCTGGGGGTGCGCGAAGGCCGCACGAGAATGGAAGTCGTGGCCGAGCGCGGGCTCACGCCCTATGTCGGGCGCGAGCGCGAACTGCAGGCGCTCTTCGACTGCTTCGAGAAGGCACGGGGCGGACAGGGACAAGTTGCATTCATTGTCGGCGAACCGGGTATCGGAAAGTCTCGGCTCCTGCACGAGTTCCATCGTAAGCTAAGCGGCGATGTGACGTGGGCCGAGGGGCAATGCATGTCATTTGGTCAATCAATGGCGATGCATCCTATCATTGACATGATGAAGCGAACCTTCGGAATCGAGGGTGACGATAACGAGGGCACAATCGCCGACAAAATCGATCTCGGCGTTCTGAAGGTTGGAGAACACTTACGCCCAATCATCCCTTACCTTCGGCATCTTGTATCAATTGAGCCTGGTGACCCCGCCGTTCTCACCATGGATCCTCAGCAACGCCGCGGCGAAACATTCGATGCCCTGCGCCAGTTTTTCGTAGGTATCTCAACTATCCAACCCCTCATACGGGTGCACGAAGATTGTCATTGGATGGATAAGGCAACCGAAGATTATTTGTCCCTGATGGACACTATCGTGCCCACTAATCGGATTCTTGATATCTTCACGTACCGGACGGGTTACTCACATTCTTTCTGGGAGCGCACCTACCACAGCAACATCAGGCTCACACCGCTGTCTGCAGAGGACAGCATGCACATGGCGGAATCCGTCCTATCTGTAGAGCGCTTGCCACAAGACTTGCACACGCTGGTCACCTCAAGGGCGGAAGGGAATCCCTTCTTCCTAGAAGAGATCATAAAATCTCTCCAGGAGACTGGAGCCATACGACGATCCGGTGAACGGTACGTTCTGACCAAGCGGATGACGGAAATCTTCGTTCCTAGCACCATCCAAGACGTCATCATGGCCAGAATCGACCGCCTCGACGAAGCACCAAAAAAAACCCTTCAACTTGCCTCCGTCATCGGCCGAGAATTCTCCACCCGGCTCCTTGACCGCATCACCGACATCCAAGATCGCAGCGCAAGTCCTTTACAAGAACTAAGGGCGGTGGGACTCATCTACGAAAAACGGGTTTCCTCAGAACTGGCTTACATCTTTAAGCATGCTCTCACCCATGACGTCGCGTACGGTTCCTTGCTCATTCAACGGCGTAAGGAATTGCACCGGATCATTGCGCTAGCCATCGAGACACTCTATGCAGATCGGCTCGCCGAACAATACGAGGTTCTCGCGCATCATTTCACGCGTGCGGAGGACTGGTCACATGCTCTCGGTTACTTGCTCAGAAGCGCCGAGAAGGCACTGAAATCGTTCGCCAACCGAGAAGCCGTTGTCCTCTATGACAAAGCCCTCGACGTCACTAGTCGGCTCGAGGGGTCCGTGGACGTCAAGGTCCTCATGTCAATCCGGGAGGCCAAAGCGAATGCCTATTTCGCTCTGAGCGATTTTTTGAACTCGCATGCCGAAAGCGAGTGCCTGCTCGCCCTCGCCAGGCACACTGGAGACAGAGTGAAAGAAGGCGCTGCCCTGGCCAGCATGGCATTTTCGTCATTCTGGGCACATGACTTCGAGAAGGCTCTCGAAGAATCCAGACAGGCGCTTGATGTCGCCACCCAAGTTGATGCTGCACCGGTCATCGCAGCTAGCCGTTTTACAAATGGGTACATCTACGCCACAACTGAGCGGCTCGAGGCAGCTCGAATCGAGTGGACTGAGGCCTTGCGCATCGGCCGCGCCACGGCCGCGCACGTTCCGGAATCACTCTCCCTCGGTTGCCTTGCGCTTCAGAGGAACTGGGCAGGAGAATACATGGAAGCAGCCCAGCAAGTAGAGGAGGCGGTCCACATTGCGCACGAACATCGCTTGGTGATGCCCTTACTCTGGACAGTGTGGATCTCCGGCCTTGTTTGCATCGGCAAAGGAAAATACGATGCAGCGCTGATGAAGCTGGAACAACATCTCGCCTTCTCCGAAAAGGTCGGCGCTGAAGTGATAAGCCTTCGCGTCCTCAACACGTTGGGATGGCTCTGGATTGAATTCGACAACCATACACGCGCGCTGGACATGAACAATCGGAGTGCGGACGGCGCGCGCAAGCGCGGCGATCCCGAGACCTTTGCCAATGCCAACATCAACCTGGCTGATCTCTTGCTGGCTCAAGGAAAGCTCCCTGAGGCTCAGGAGGTCACAGAGGAAACCTACAGAATGGTCAAGCATCCTGCCACCAGCGACTGGATGCGCTGGCGATACTCGACCCACCTTTTCTCGACCATGGGGGATCTGAGCCTTGTCTGCGGCAATCCTGCCAAGGCTCGGGAATGGGCTGATCAGTGTCTGGAGATCGCCACACGCACCGACTCGACGAAGAATCTCGCCAAAGGCTGGCGGCTGCGTGGCGAAGTCGCGCTTGCCGAACGCCGGTGGGATGACAGCCTGCATGCCTTGCAGCAAGCCATGACCTTTGCACGAAGAACGGGAAACCCGACTCAGATCTGGAAAACCCACGTCGCGCTCGGCCGATGGAACGAAGCGCGTCGTCGGCCGGACGCTGCATACAGTGCCTATGTGGAAGCCCGCAAGGTCCTCGACGGTATCAGCAATCGCCTGCACGACGAACGCCTACGCACCAGTTTCGACACTTCACCATCGATTCAACAGATCTACAAGCTGAGCGCTCCCCGCTGATCTGAGTTTTGACGAGGGCCGAACACCGAAGCAGACGCACTTTCAGTTCATGGTTATCCATCCCAGCCTCATGCATATTCAGATAGCAAGTCCTTCCCCCCTCAGGCCACCTAATCTCATGCTGCCGGTTTCACTTGACCCTCTCTCACTGCCCACTGTATAAACTTCCCTGCCGTACGTGGCGATGTTGGAGGACGGGCGAAGGAAGTATGAGTTCCAGGGATGGCACATTCCACTGATGTATGGTTTAAGTTCTCCTGCTCCCCCGACCCAACACCAAACACCCAATCTTCGAAATATTCTCGATTCGCGCCCGTAGCTCAATGGATAGAGCATCTGACTACGGATCAGAAGGTTACAGGTTCAAGTCCTGTCGGGCGCACCATACGGATCCTCTTATGCTTCCTGTACCTTGCTGACGGATCTGAATCTACATAAGATTCAGTCCTGTCGGGCGCACCACAGCCAGCCAAGTCCTCTCGCTATGGCCTCGTTGACGGCTCAGAATTTATCAAGTCCAGTCCTGTCGGGTGCAGCAAACGGATCTTGCTCGACCTAGGCAGCATAAGTCGTGAAGCGTCGTACGTGACGCGTATCTCGTTCCGGATTAAGACTCTTCACGTTTCACCATTCAGCAGGCTGAGAGGCCTGGCTAGTCCAGACCTCCCACCATGTCATTCACAGGCAATCGAAAGAGACTTCACCCCTCACGTACGAGCGGCAGGCCGAGCAAGAAGTTCTTTCTGCAAGGCGTCGATATCGGCCTTGGCTCCAAGCGCCAGTTCCTCCACCCGTCGTTCACTCTCCGGGCCCGGCACATGGGAGAATTCGTGGCAATCTTCGTAGGCCTGTTCGGTTGTTCCGGTCGCTCGAATCACTGCACCGGCAATGGCGCCTCCCATGATGGCGATGCCCAGCGTCATGGCAATACCCACAAGCTGCACACCGGCAACGCCTGGCACAACGATGATCGCCATGAGCCCACCGAGTAACCCCGGCATGCCATGCAGATTGTGCACACCGCAGGTATCGACGAGCTTGATCTTCGATTCGAGCATGGGCTGAATAAACACATAGCCAATGACCGACAACGCACCGGCCAGCAACCCGATCCCAAACGCACCGGTCGGACTGACCAGATTACAGGTCGAACCGATCGAGACCCCACCAGCCAATGCTGCATTGGCCATATCGACCATCGATGTTTTCCCATGATGAAAATAGGTGCTGAGGAAATAGGTTGAGAGCGTCGCTCCGCTCAAAGCCAGAATCGTATTCACGATGGTCTGAGGCATTTCTTCAAACGGCACGATCGCCGTGGCAAAACTCGGCCAGAACAGCCACAGCACCATGGACCCCAGCATGGCAAATCGATCGGAAGTCGGGTCGGATTCAATCGGCTGACTTCGCTGCGCCGTTGTCGTTAGAACCAATGACGCGGCTAAACCAAAGTAGGCCCCGAACGCGTGGATGACGATCGAGCCCGCCGAATCCTGAAACCCTTTGGTCAACCCGGCCCCATTGTCCAAGACAAGATATTCGTTGAGGGCATAGAGCGGCACCAACAGCAACGTGAGCAGCGCATATTGGAACACCCGCAAACGCCCCAGCACGGCTCCCATCGCAATGAGCGCCGTTGCGACGGAGAATTCAGCGTACAGGAGTGCATCGACCGTATGGGCCTTCAACTCGTGCCCCACCACCCCGTTCGCACGCAGCAACATGTACAGAGGGAGTCCCGTGGCCACGACAAGATAGGTGCCGGTCGTCGCGCCAAAACCATATCGGCGGACAAAGACCATGAGAAACCCGAACCCGACAACCAACATGGCCAGGATGTGGATCGAGTAATTGTATTGCGCGACCAGCCGGGCCTCATTCACCGCACCCGCCGGCGCTTCGGCACTGGCCAAACTTGTGAGGCACAAGAAAAACAGACCCGCTGCGCTGAGCATCTTGACCCAGAAACTGTTCGGCATGGAGGCCTCCTTGGACAATAGGAGTGAATGGGGGGAGCTTATAGGGGTGGTAGTGTACTGCACCGACAAGCGCGTTTGTCAAACATCCCCACTGGTCTATTTCTCAGTCTAGTCACTCACTCGATTGCTGATCTCTTTCTTGCGGAACACCGGGCAGGCACAGGGTGCGTCATAAACCAAGAGAAGTAGGTCTTTTCAAAAAATATTCAGCTCTCACAATGGGTTAGTGGTCGGCAAGTCTTGCGGAGTTGAGAGACATGAGTATAATGGCAACCATTCATGTCTATGATTGTCACGCTGCTCCTTCTGATCGCCCTTGTTCTGCCGGCTCACGTTCCATCGTCGTCATGGGCAGCAGCCAGTTACGAGGACAGCCTCAAGCAGTTGGCAGAAGGTGTGACGGAGCGAGCCGCCAAGGCGAAAAAACAGCGACTCGCCGTGCTCGATTTTACCGACGCACAGGGTGCACCGACGCCGGTCGGACAATTTCTCGCCGAAGAGCTTGGAACACAAATCATGGTGGCCGGTGAGTTGACGACGGTCGATCGGACGCTGATCTACTCGACTTTGAAACAGATGCAGCTAGAGCACGTCGATCCGGCCCACGCCAAAACGGTCCGGCGTGCAGCCAAGGCCATCCGTGCCGACGTCTTCGTATCGGGTACGTACACCGACACACCAGAAGGCCTGCAAGTAACCGTACGGCTGATCACTCCGAAGCAGGCGCAATCGATCAGTGCCACTCGGACAACCTTCCCGAAAAGTGGTCCCCTGAGCACGTTCTTCAAGAAAGAAGATCCTCCACCAGGAATACTGCCGGCCGAAAAGCCAAAGGAACCCACGCCACCTCCAGGATTAGGAACCCATCGAAACGACGCCTACGAGTTCGTCGTCACATCGATTGAGCAACTGACCCGCCGGGTGAAGCTGGATGCTACCGTCGCGAATCATTCTTCTCGTGACCTTAAGCTGCTCTGTCACTTGCAAAACACGGTGCTGAAGGATGAACATGGGAACGTATGGCATCAGACCGTGGAGGAGAACCGTGAAGGTCTCTGCACGCGAGGCATCGAACTGTCCCCCCGTCGAAAACAGCG
>CABVSA010000009.1:19292-66570 GCA_902500805.1 uncultured Nitrospira sp.
ACCGTGAAGGTCTCTGCACGCGAGGCATCGAACTGTCCCCCCGTCGAAAACAGCGAGTAGTCTTCATGTTCACACAACCATCGGACGCGTCGGCTTCCGAGTTCACCTTATCGTTTCATGAACAATTACCACGACGCGATGCCGCATTCACCATCGAGAAGTTAAAGCTGGAGCCGACGCCCAGTCCCGGAGAAGCCGCACCTTAGCAGACTGCCGAAAAACGAATCGAACAAGGCTCTCATACGCAACAGGGAAACATCCTAGATAGCCTAATTCATGAACGAGGACAGGAGGCTCAAAAAGGCTGTCCAGCAAGGCCGCAGCAAGTGAAGGGGCGAGACGTACGTTTCGGTACGTTGAGCCTCTGAGCGAAGCGAGAACGACGCTGGCAGACTTTTTCAGCCTCCTGGCAGAAAGCAACCTATGCCACAGCCTATCAAGCAAGTGCTAACGATTGCCGGATCGGATTCCGGTGGAGGCGCCGGCATTCAGGCCGATCTCAAGGCCATGTCTGCCAACGGTGTCTTTGCCATGTCTGTCATCACGGCCATCACGGCTCAAAATACCGAAGAAGTGACGGACGTGTTCGAGTTGCCGCCGAGCATCATCGCCTCGCAACTCGACGCGGTCTTCGATGATTTTGAGATCGCCGCCGTGAAGACCGGAATGTTGTCGTCGACGACCATCGTTGAAACTGTCGTTAAGATGCTGGCCCCTCAAAAGATCGGCCTCCTCGTCGTAGACCCGGTGATGGTCTCGAAGAGCGGTCATCCCTTGTTACAACCGGACGCCGTGGACGCGATGAAAATACAGTTGCTGCCGCTCGCGTTCGTGGTCACTCCAAATATCCACGAGGCCCAACAGTTGTCCGGAATTCAGATCACCTCTTTGGCTGATGCCAGACGAGCCGCCAAGGTCATCCATGGGTTCGGGTGCAAACACGTGCTGATCAAGGGAGGCCATCTGCTCAGCGAACGGGCGACGGATCTCCTCTACGACGGTCGGTTCTTTAATGTCCTGAAAGGTGAGTTCATCGAGACCAGCCATACCCATGGCACCGGTTGTACCTTCGCCTCTGCGCTGGCCGCTCACCTTGCTAGAGGCCGTTCCGTATTGGATGCGGCACAAGCGGCCAAGGCCTACGTCACTCAAGCCATCCGGCATGGATTGGCAATCGGCCATGGCCACGGACCAACCGATCATTTTTATTTCTTAGAGCGGGAGTGAACGGCGTAAGTTTCAGGCTTCATGTTTCAAGTTATGCGGATACCAAATGCCTCAAGCCTCTGACCTCCAACTCCCCCTGGAAGAACGCTTCTCCTTTCTTGATCCCCAGGGACATCGAGTCGTTGCGATTGTGAGCCTCCCTCCAGGGAGGACGGACAGGATTGCCGTCTTGTGCCATGGGTTTCTCTCCTCCAAAACCAGTTCGACGAATAAGACCCTCACTCATTTGCTGGTCGACCAGGGGATCGGCACCTGTTGCTTCGACTTCTTTGGGCAAGGAGAAAGCGACGGCCCGTTCGAACAGATCACGACAACCTTGGGAGTGCACCAGGCTCAGGCAGCCATCGACCTCATGAAGCAGAACGGCTATCGTCACATTGGATTAATGGGATCAAGCTTCGGCGGGCTGGTGTCGATTCTGACGGCCGCTCAGCGGACAGATCTGGCGTGCTTGGCACTCAAATGCCCGGTCGTCGATTTCGCGGAGGAGTTACGATTAGGATTTGGCCCAGATGAGATGGCACAATGGGAGGCGACGGACACAATTCCCAATATCATGGGAGGTCCTGACCGAATCAGCCTCCGGTACGCCTTTTATGAAGATGCTTTGCACCGAATCGCCTACGACCCCGCACGATCCATTACTGCCCCGACGATCATCGTACAAGGCGACAAGGATGAACATGTCCCGCTTCATCAAAGCCGGCGACTCTTTGACACACTGCGAGTCAAAAAACACATCGAGATGCTACCGGGGGCCGACCACCAGTTCACGAAGGGAGAGGATTTCACAAGGATGACGAAGATCATCGCAGAGTGGTTGATCAGCCATCTCTCCAGTCCTCCAGACTAACCAGCTCTCATTATTTGCCTCCGGGGAACCCTTCGCCCTGGTTGAAAAGCTGTACCAATCAGTCCACCCCGAACTGAAGATTCGTACAAGCCGATCACCCGCCTAGGCTTAGGATCGTCACTATTCGACACAAACGATCCATAACACAGGGTTTTGGTACGCCCCGGTCAGCCCAGCTTCTCACACGCCGCTAGCATATGGGTTGCATAACCCCATGGCTTCTATACTGGTTTGCAGCCATCTGGGAGGGAATGCTTCAACATGATTGACGTTCCAAAAACTGCAGCTCTCAGCCTCTTACTGGTACTGGCCGTGCTAATCTCGTCGCAGGCCACAGAAGCAGCCCACAGCGTGCGTGGTCGGCACAGTCTGATCCATCGTCCACAGATTCAACCAACCCCTGCTGCACCTGCCCCTCAACTCCAGTCCTCTTCCCCTGTGCAATCGACATCTTCGCAGCCCGTTCGGCAAAAAGTTGTGAAGAGACCGGTGGCACCTGCCTCACCCGTTGCAGAGGTCTCTCCAGCGGATCCCAGCAATTCACCACACATTGATTCTCTACCACCACCCCCTCAATCCTATAATCCCGATGACACTCCTGCAGAACCAGAAATGCTACCTCCGCCGGAACCACAAGAATCACCCAACACCCAATAGACGTAGATCGTGCTTCTCGTGAAGCGTGAAACGTGAAGCGCATTTCGTTTCCGGACCCGGACGCTTCACGAACGACGCTTCACGAATTTTTTCCGCGTCGCAGACGTACGCATGAATACTGCGAACTGGGAGCCTGTCCAAGATCCGAGTTTCATTTGTCGATACATCAAGAATCCGTATACTACAACGAGAAAGACCGAGGAGGCTGAGCACGATGCCCAAGATAGATGAACTCTTCCGCATGATGATCGAGCATGGGGCCTCGGACCTGCATCTGATTGCAGGACAAGCCCCCGCTTTTCGCATCCACGGTGAACTTGAGCGTCTGCCCGGGAACGCAATCCTCGATAACCAAAGCCTCCATGAACTTCTCTATGAGATCACTCCGGGGCCGAAGAAGGAAGTCTTTGAATCGACGGGTGACGTAGACTTCGGCTATGAGATTCCCGGAGTCGCGCGCTTCCGTTCAAACTTTTTCAACCACAAGCACGGCGTTGGGGCCGTGTTTCGGAAGATTCCGACGACCATCGTCTCTGCCGAAGACCTCGCGCTGCCGCCTGTCTTGACGCGCGCAGCCATGTTGCGCAAAGGGTTGGTACTCGTCACCGGCCCGACCGGAAGCGGAAAGTCCACGACGCTCGCAGCCATGGTTGATTATGCGAACCGCCACAGGAAAGATCATATTCTCACCGTCGAGGACCCGATCGAGTTCGTTCACCAGAGCAAGAACTGCATCGTCAACCACCGTGAAGTTGGCCTACACACCGTCACCTTCGGATCTGCGTTGCGGGGAGCTCTCCGGGAGGATCCGGATATCATTCTCGTCGGGGAAATGCGGGATCTCGAGACAATCGCCTTGGCCGTCGAGGCAGCGGCAACCGGACACTTGGTGTTTGGCACGCTCCATACTGAGAACGCCGCCAAGACCGTGGACCGCATCATCGAAGTGTTTCCGGCTTCGGAACAGCCACAGATTCGGAACACCCTGTCTACGGCCCTGCGCGTCATCGTCGCACAAAACCTCTTCAAGCGGATCGATCAAAAGGGTCGCTGTGCGGCCCTGGAGATTTTGGTCTGCACCCCGGCCGTCGGCAATCTCATCCGGGACGCGAAAACCTTTCAGATCGCGTCACAGATGCAGACCGGCAAAAACATCGGCATGCAGACGCTGGATGATGCCATTCAGGATCTCCTCACCAAGAAATGGATCGCCCCCGAAGAAGCCTATGACAAGGCGATCGATAAGAATCGTTTTGCAAAATTCCTCAAGACCCCACCGGATGCGCTGCAGTAATCCTACGGCGTCGCAGCCAAAGGTTTCACGATAGAGTTTCACGTATCGGGTTTCATGTTTCAGGGTTGAGGATTTTGGCTTCTGCATAACCTGAAACGTTAAACATGAAACTTGAAACGCGCACCGTGAAGCGTACTTCGTTTCCGGCCCCGGACAATTCACGGCTGTCAGGTACTTTACCCTTCAGGGTGCTGAATCTCTTGGAGTGCGAACTGTTTCGGGAGGAGCACCGGCAGGATTACCCCGATCGGATCACCGCGCTTGATGGTGGTCGGTTTATGCAGCTGTAACAAAAAGTTCGCAGTGAAGGCTTCATAGTCGGACAACCAGGGATACTGGTTCGGCGTGCGCTTATACTCTTGCGTTTTAATCCCTTCCCAAATAGAAAATGTCCGGTCTGGGTAGTGATAGAAATGGTTGGGCAGATCCTTCATCATCAATCCGACATGTTTGGGATAGTAGAGGCGAACTCCGCAACAGAGCTTCGGATAGCCGCTGTTTAGAATCAAATCGACATACATCCCGGTAAAGCTCTTGTACCCCAGCAGTCGTTCTTCCGGTAGAATCGGTGGAGACTGCCACTGCACTCCTGATGCCGTACGTCGCAATTTCACGTCGACCGGGCAGCGGATCAGCCAGCCATAGCTCCCCACCGTCCTGACCGGTCCACAGTCGTCCGGCAACACTTTATACCCACTTGCGGCAAGTGCCCGCTGTTCCTCCAGCGTCATGTTGCTCAACATGGGCCGATGCGGATGGAAGTCCAATTTCAGCCGCTCCGGTGGAAACGCAGTAGAATATTCCCGTTCCCAGTAAATGACGATCTTCTCAGATGCGTCGTCCGGTGCTGGCGATTCTATTGGTTCTTCTTCCATGGACCGTGACAGTAATCGATGACAGTAGACTGGCACAAGAAGCTAGAAACGGACGAAAACGAGGTGTCCTACCTCCGCAGAACGTAAACGACTCACCGGGACGTGACCGTAAAGGTATCGCTCGCGATGATGATCCCCTCGGTCCCGTCAGCTAATTTCACCTTGAAACCGTCATAATCCTGGCCATGATACACCCCAATCGCCTTAGCCGTCTCCCCTGCCGTGAGCGTGGCAATGACCTTCCCCGGCTGAACGTTCGCGCTCGGATCAGGAGCAGAAGAAACTTGTGTAATGGCGTACACTTCGGTTGGTTGCTTGATCACGAGAATATTCTCGCGCTCACCGCAAGCAACTGAAATGACCGCGGTCAAGAAGACCAAAACTGCTAACGCACAGTCATTCAGCAATCTTCTGATGACACTATTTCGACCAATACTTTTCCTCATACATCCCTCAGTAGATCAACCCTCCCACCACCCAATGTCTGTCATCCGGAATATCGATCAATAATCGTGTCAGATTCATGCGAGCCAGCTGAGACCCTATTTCATCTTCCGTGAAAGCCGCCAGCAGGGAATTGTAGAAATCACGGCGTAAGATGTCCTGCTCATTGGCGGCGTATTGATCGACAATGGCCTGGGCTGCTTCAGGTGAGTCCGGACGAAGCAGGTCCATGACCAACACCGGCGCTCCTGGCCTCACGAGCTGGCGAATCTTCTGCCAGAACTGTAATGGGTTCGGCAGATGATGAAGCAGGCTGTTCGAGATCACGGCATCGGCGATTCTTGCTCCAGCAACCTCTTCATACCGCTCACAGCGCAGCGTAATGCGATCGGATAAGCCCGCTTCCTTTACCGCCTGCTCCCCCAGCTGAATCATCGGAGCTGAAGCATCGATGCCGATGACCTGGCAGGCCTGGTAGAACTTGGCGAACCGGATGGGAATATCGCCTGGACCACAGCCAAGATCCAGTACCGTCCCTTGAGAAAACTCCGGAAAGTATTCTTTAAACCGCTCAATGAACCCTTGATTCTCTGCCTCGAAATCTGCCCGCGCGTAGGCCTCAGCCTGCTTGGGATCATCCATCAGTTCTGGTTCAGGTATGCGACCCACTCCACACCTCCGAGAGCATATGGCCTATGGCCCATGGCTTATGACATAGGCAACAGGCATGCGAAGTTTGCTTCTACTGCCACACGTACTATGCTATTGGCTATTCGCTCTTTATTTCTACGACGTCCCCCGGCCTCACAATTCCGCCCCGCAGCACCTTCGCATAGACCCGACTCCAGCCAGGGTTGAGCTTCTGAGAAATGCGCGAGAAGTCCTCGTCACGGAACCACCGCCCATTGTGGCTGCAGGGCGTGGTATAGCTCGTCACCTCAAGCTGGACCTCCGGGCCAATGGTTAACCGGACGCCGGGCCGCACCTGGTCCCAATCCAAGCCGGACAAAGTCAGGTTTTCTCCAGAGGATCCGGGATCAATGGGATGGCCTTCATCCTGAAGTCGCTCAATCAGTTCGAGCGAGTATAGACAGACCGCACGATCCGGTCCCCCGTGAAACTTGAGATTGCGCTGCCGATCGCCGTCCAGCCCCTGTTCGCTCACCTTGGCTTCCAATACTGGAAGTTTCGGCACCCCTCCGTCGGAAATGTTGATCTGATGCACATGTGGATACGGTGGTCCGATCGACATCGTCAGACCTCTCCATCACAGGATTCGGGTTTCAAGAACTGCATCACCACCCACCCTTCATCATCCCGCCGGTCAGCACAGACTAGACCTAAGTGAGAAAACCGCTCGACGATCTCAGATTCTTGCTCAACAAGAATGCCGGAGACTAGAACCCTCGCCCCTCCACACGCAACGGATGCCAAGTCCTCCGCAAGGCTTAAGACCGTTTGCCGATCAAGATTGGCAAGCACAAGATGGATGGGCCTCTGGTTCTCCCGTGGCAGGTCAGCCAGCGTGCCCGTCGCGATGTCGATCCTATCCGTCAGCTGATTCAGCTCGACATACTCCTTCGCACAGTCTGCGGCAATGGGATCGATTTCAATGCCAACTGCCGAGGCCGCACCGAGCTTGACGGCGGCCATGGCCAAAATGGCACTTCCTGTTCCGACATCCAAGATCTGTTCTCCTCCTCGAATATCCTCTTGCAACCACTCCAGCAGCATGCGTGTCGTCGCATGGTGCCCTGTGCCGAAGGCCTGCTTGGGATCCAAGATGATTTCGAGGTCACGAGGACCGAGCTCAGCCGGCTCCCAACTCGGACGGATGACGACTCGACCGATGCGAAGGGGTTTGACAGAACGAGCCCAGGCTTCGTTCCAGTCCTGGGTCGGCACACGCGTCACAGACAGCAAGTGCTCCTGACTTGCTTCCATCACATCGGCAAGGGCTGCACGGAGCGCTGCGAGCCGCTCCTCACTCCACTGGGCTTCCGCCCAATAGAGATGGACCTTCCCTTCATCTTCCCAGGCTCCCTGCACCTCCGCATCGTCCAGGCGGCTCAGCAATTCGCCGGTATCAAGAGCACCATGAATGCACACATCTACCCAATCATTCGGCATGGTCAACAATGAATTGTGTTTCGTCTCTATGGTTTATCTGGGTTGTCACACTTCACGAGATACGCTTCACGATTTGACGTCCCCCACCCGTTCCAGTAAGGTCGCCAGGTATGGCACAGTCACGCATTAGCCAGATTAAGACGATTATCAGACGCGCAGACCGCCTGATTGCTCAAGGTACAAAAACTAGCGCCCTCTTCACCAAGTGGCGGCTCGCGATCTTCCTGATCGGTCTGATCTGTACCGTTACTCTTTATAAACTCAACTGGTACCAGAGCGGCAACCTCTCGCTCGCCCTCTTCCTGGCGATCTTTATCGCCGTGGCGGCCTATCATAACAAGGTAGAGACCAAGATTCATCGGCTCCGCCAGTGGAAACAGATCAAACAGACGCATCTTGCGCGCATCGCCCTGGATTGGGGAAACATTCCGACAAGAGCGGCCGATGGGCCAAGCTCTCACCCCTACGCGGCTGACCTCGACCTCTTCGGTCCCCATTCCCTGACCCATCTGCTCGACACCACCATATCGGACCAGGGACGAGAGCGATTGCACAGCTGGCTGCTCATCCAGCCTCCTCCCCCCGAACAGTGGCGCCGCAGACAAGCGCTCGTCAGGGAACTGACCGCGCACCCCTTACTGCGTGACCGGCTCACACTGGATGCGAAACTTACGGGTGACCAGGAGATCAACGGCAAGCGGCTCGCTGCGGTCATTGAGCACAGACTCGGCCTCCCCCACTTGAATACCATCCTTGTCGTCCAGGCGTTCCTTGCCTCGACGACAATCGGCCTAGGCCTCGCCACGCTGTTCGGACTGCTCCCTGGCTATTGGATGTTTTCATTCGCCGCCTATGTGTTGATCTACTTCATGACCGATCAGGGAGAGGAGTTGCTTGAGCATGCCGTCGGCCTGCATCACGAAACCGAGCGTCTGGCCACAGTCCTTGGCTTAATCGAACGGTATGCGGCGCGCCGAGAGACAACGCTGGCGTCGACCTGGACCACCTTGATCGGCCACGTCAGTCCCACGAAACAGCTCAAGGACGCCGCCCGTACATTACACGCCATCAGCATTAAGGCCCATCCCCTCGTCCACCTGACGATCAATGCGATTGGCCCATGGGACCTCTGGTTCTTGCGACGGCTGATTCACCTACAAGACCGGATCCAACAGGCACTCCCGCAATGGCTCGACGCCCTGGCGGAAGTCGAAGCCGCGTCAGCGCTCGCGACCTTTGCCTATCTCCATCCTGACTACATTTGGCCGACTCCGCTCACAACCACGGATGGGCAACAGCAGATTCCTCCGACCCTCCGCGTGAGCCGACTCGCACACCCCTTGCTGCCTCCAGGGCCACGCATCGCAAACGATGTCGAGATGGCTGAACTGGGCTCGATCTATCTGATTACTGGCTCGAATATGTCCGGCAAGAGCACATTCTTACGAACAATCGGCATCAACCTCTGTCTGGCGCAAGCCGGTGCTCCTGTCTGTGCGCAATCATTCAACTGGACCTGGATTCGGGTCGCCTGTTGCATCCGTGTCGACGATTCGCTCGATGCTGGACTCTCGTTCTTCTACGCTGAAGTGAAACGACTCAAAACGATCCTCGACGCCACCAAGGATCGGACCGTGCCTCCCGTGCTCTTTCTCATCGACGAGATCTTCAAGGGCACCAACAACCGCGAACGGCTCATCGGCAGCCAAGCCTATATCACCGCCCTCTCCAAGGGGCACGGATTTGGCCTCGTCAGCACGCATGATTTGGAGTTAGCGGACCTGGAGCAGGTCATCCCACGATTACGAAACGCCCACTTCCAAGAAACCGTGGCAAACGGAACCCTCACGTTCGACTACCAGCTGAGGCCAGGCCCCTGCCCGACGACCAATGCCTTAAGAATCATGGAACTGGAAGGGTTGCCTATTTCCCCCACCCCTCACAATCAGGCACAATAGTCTGCACGAATGACCACTGCGGCCGGTCCTGACCAACAACCTGTTTCCCGTCCCCTTCGTGGCCTCCTGATCGCACAGTTCTGCGGGGCTTTCAACGACAATGCCTGGAAACTGATGGTGGCCTTGCTGGCCATCCGGCAGGCGACCGCAGGGATGGCTCCAGGCCCTGAGCTGGAAACCGTCGCTCAAACCCAAACTGCCACCGCGTTTGTCATCTTCACGCTGCCGCTGGTGCTCCTCTCGCTGGTCGGCGGCACCTTCGCCGATCGAATCAGTAAGCGAACTGTCATCATCAGCATCAAAGTTGTCGAAGTGCTCCTGATGGCAGCCGGCACCATGGCACTCTGGATCAACCCTGCCGGTGGCATGCTTTCGCTGATCGTCCTCTGTGGGATGGGTATCCACAGTGCGCTTTTCAGCCCATCGAAATATGGGATTCTTCCAGAATTAGTCCCACATGAGCGACTCGCTGCCGGCAACGGCCTCCTTGAGTTATGGACCTTTGCCGCAATCTTGACGGGAACGGCCGCCGGAGGCTTCTTGTTACAGATGGCTGGATCTCATACATGGCTAGCCCCGCTCGTGCTGACAGGATTGTCGGTCGTCGGTCTCATCACGGCATTCTCCATCCCACCCGTGTTACCGGCCAGGACCGAAGGTGGTATCGGCGCCACGGTTCGTGGTGCGTGGATAGCCATTCGCACCGAACGCATGTTGCAGATGGCCATCCCTATGGAGATATTTTTCTGGACGATCGCCAGTCTGTTTATGCAAAACGTGATCGTCTACGCCAAGGCCGTGCTCCGGCTCTCCGACGCCATGTCCGGGCTCCCGCTCACACTCTTGTCGGTCGGCATTGGGATCGGCGCCATCCTGGTGGGAAAGATTTCACGCAACCGTGTGGAGTACGGACTCATCCCGTTAGGCGCCATCGGCGTCTTCATGGCATTGCTCCTTCTCGGACTGCTGGCGCCCCCACTCTCTGGAACATTTCTTCTCTTGGGCGGACTCGGGATCGCCAGCGCATTCATCTTTGTGTCATTGAATGCCATCCTCCAATGGAAATCGCCGCCCGATCGTCGGGGAGCCGTGATCTCGATGTCCAACACCTGTGTCTTCACAGGCATCCTCCTCGGCTCACTGTCCGGCGGATGGCTGGCCAACGCCGGGCTCTCGACCACCAGCATCTTCCTCGCGACGGCCGGAATGACCTTGGCGGGCATGCTCTATGCTCTCTGGCTGCTGCCCGATACTCTTCTACGACTCATCCTTGTGCTCCTCACGAACAGCCTCTATCGCCTCCGCATCATCGGAGACGCGCACATGCCGCCAACCGGAGGCGCACTGCTGGTTCCGAACCATGTCTCGTTCGTCGATGGGCTGCTCTTAATCGCCAGCCTCGATCGGCCCGTGCGATTCGTCGTCGATGCCCAGTATGCCGAACTGCCCATCGTCAAACCCCTCATGAAGGCGCTCGGTGTCATTCCCATCTCGTCGCATGGTGGCTTGCGCGTCATTCTCAAAGCACTCCGAGAAGCGAGCGCTGCCCTTGATCGCGGTGACCTCGTCTGCATTTTTCCAGAGGGACAAATTACCCGCACCGGCACGCTTCTGCCGTTCCGGCGCGGGTTTGAACGGATCGTTAAGGGGCGAACGGTTCCGATCATTCCCATTCACCTTGATCGTGTCTGGGGCAGCATCTTCAGCTTCAATCGTGGACGCTTTCTGTGGAAACTCCCTGAACAGCTCCCCTACCCCGTCACAGTCTCATTTGGAGCTCCTCTCCCGTCCACGACGTCGGCCCATGAACTGCGTGGAACGATCCGCCAGCTGGGTGAGGCAGCGTGGCAGCTGAGAAAGCCCCATCGTCGGCCACTTCATCGAGAATTTATTCGCTCGATGAGGCGTGCGCCGTTCAGCCTGGCCATGGCCGACCAGAATCGCCCGCACGTCACATCACTGCAAGCCTTGATCGGATCGATCGTCCTGGCCGGAACGCTACGCCCCTATTGGGACGGACAGGAGCGGGTTGGGGCCCTGCTGCCACCCACGGTCGCCGGGGCATTGGTCAACGTCGCCGCTCCCCTCTGCGGGAAAACCATCGTGAACCTGAACTACACGGTCGGGAAGTCCGGATTGGAAGCTGCGGTACAGCTGGCCGGGCTTCGCACCATCGTGACGAGCCGTCTATTCGTGGAGAAGGCCAAGCTCGAGCTCCCGGAGGGGCCTACCATCATCTGGCTGGAGGATCTGGCGAAAACGATCACCAAAGCGCACAAACTTCAGGCCGCCTTGCTGGCACTCTTTGCGCCCTGTCGGATCATCGAACGAGTCTGTGGACAGACCACCACGCTCACCCCTGATAGCCTGGCCACCATCATTTTCAGCAGCGGGAGCACCGGTGAGCCCAAAGGCGTCATGCTCTCTCATTTCAGCGTCGACTCCAACTGCCAGGGTGCGACACAGATGCTCCATCTCTACCAGGATGAACGAGTCCTCGGCATCCTCCCCTTCTTCCATTCCTTTGGCTATATGGTGTTTTGGTTCGTGATGTCCAACAACGCCCCGATGATCTTTCATCCGTCACCGCTTGATGTGACGGCCATCGGGGAACTGATCAGGAAGTATCGCATCACCTTCCTCGTCACCACGCCGACGTTTTTACAACTCTATTCCCGCCGTTGTACCCCGGAACAATTCAGTTCGGTGCGGGTGATCCTCACCGGTGCGGAAAAGCTTCACGCCCGCCTCGCCCAGGCGGTGGAAGATACGTTCGGAGTCGGACCGATCGAAGGTTATGGCGTTACGGAATGCGCACCCGTCATTGCCGTCAATTGCCCGGACTTCCGTGCCGCCGGATATTATCAACCAGCCTCACGCCGCGGGACGGTCGGGCAGCCTCTACCAGGAGTCTCCGTACAGATTGTGGATCCCGAAAATTACACCCCCTTGCCTTCAGGCACACCGGGCATGCTGCTGGTGAAAGGGCCAAACGTCATGAATGGGTATCTGGGCCGAGAAGACTTAACCGCTCAAGTGATGCGGGATGGATGGTACATCACCGGGGATATTGCCGCGTTGGATGACGATGGATTCCTGACCATCACCGACCGATTGTCTCGCTTCTCCAAAATCGGCGGGGAAATGGTTCCCCACGGCAAGGTTGAGGAGGCCCTGCAGCAAGCAGCCGGTGCTGAGGTGCAAGTGTTTGCCGTCACCGGTCTGCCCGACGAGAAGAAAGGAGAGCGCTTGGCCGTCCTGCATACAGTGGACGACGCCACCATTCCCGACATTCTGGCAAAACTGTCTGGTATGGGCTTACCAAACCTCTTTATCCCGTCTCGACATCACTTCGTGAAGGTTGACGCTCTCCCCGTCCTTGGAACCGGCAAGCTTGATTTGCGAGGCGTAAAACGAATCGCAGCAGAACGACTCTCTTCACGTGATGCGTGAAACGTATCTCGATAGAGGAACTCCAAGGGGGAGAAACCCTTTACGGGTTTTGGGGCTGAATTCAGACACAAGCCCCGAGTCCGGGCTTAACTCGAAACGCACAACACGGAACCCAAACCTTGTAGCATCCTACTGATCCTGTAACCACTTCCCCCCCCCTGACCATTGATAGACCGTGACCAGACACTGACCGCCCTTCGCGAAAGGATTCTCGTGTGTGCGACATCACGCCTCTCGAGGGATCAGGAGGTTCAGCTCCTGCTCAGTCGATCAGGGTCAGCTCGCAGGTACGATTCGGATTTCGATGCGGATTCTTGTCAGTACCCTCCCAGACAAGTAGAGCCATACCTCCCAATATATCGCCATTGTCCTTTTTATTAACGTACGTGCCGTCCGTGAAAAAGCAAGTGTCCCAGATCTCGGCCGCATGCTCAGTTTTCCCATTCCCGATAACCCCCGACCGATCCCCATAGTCGGAACGCCAATGCTCATAGGTAGGCGCGTAATAGAACAGAAAGGATCGAGATGCGGTCTCCTCCTGGCTATCGGATACCCATCGGGTCATCCCCAGCCGAACCTGGCAGCCGTCTGGATCGCCGCAAAGGTCTGTCAAGGTCTTTCTGGGGATTGCTATTGTGGTGCCGTTGAATTTATTTGCACTCACTGACAGATGGTACCGTGGGGAAAGGTCATACGCCGTCTCTGCGTCATCATTTCTCTGGTACCGGGCCTTGGACGTCACACCGCCGTCGATCCGCGCGTTCCCTCCGACATGTAATCTGGCCTGCGGAGCGTTCGCCCCAATGCCCACATGCCCAGTCTTCAAATCAAAGGTCATCCTATCTGTTTGATGTCCTTCTGTTGTGAATCCCCTCAGGCGAAAGCTGTCTCCTGTTACGTCTAATACACCCACTTTCAATTCTTTTGCATAATGAAGCCGTAACCCGCTATTCTGCGGACTGGGCATTCCGCCTAGAAGAAGGTCTGGCAGAGGACTACCTATACGAAGGGTCGCTGCCGACGATGTGTCCCCGATGTCGACGTTGCCCTTCGTGATAAGCGAGTCGGTGCTCAACTGCCCGATCACCTTAAGTTTATCAGCAAACAACTGGCCTCCGGTTCTCACATCTCCCTCCACCGTCAAGTCCTTCTTGACCGACAAGCTATTCAAGATGCCAACCTTGCCATCTTGGTCAATGAACAATGCATCGCCTTGCGCATAGAGTAGCCCGCCACCCAGGACAAGGAGTGCTAGGGGAAGGGGGCCGAGGAGGCACTTGCGCAAAAAGGTCGGCCGTTGCGCGCAGCGGGCTTGGTACTGTGCCGCTTCTCGCTCGGCTTCCAGGTTATTGAGCCGTTGCCGCAACGCGGCCAGTTCCGCATACAATTCACTCTCAGGCTGTTCTTTCATCATCTCTCCTTTCATGGCACCAGTCTGTCGTTCGTTCCGGACAGGAGCCTATCGCCCAGCCGGCACACTCTGGACCTGTAACGTCGCGCCCAACGGCCAGCGAAATTCATTCGGCAAGGTGACATTTATTCCTTTGAGAATCACCCGGTCACCGGCTTTCACCCCTGGAGTGGCCGGAGCGTGGACAGCGTCGGCGCTGTAGATGATCTCTGTGTTGAGGGATGATGGCCACATCTCTGCGCTACCCCTCGGACTCAGATCATAGATAGCTTGGTCGGAATATCCGATCAACGTCCCATCGGGCGTGAACTCGCAACGAACACCATGCCGCAAGCAGATGTGCACTCTATCCCCGTTGCTGCCATCGACGAAGACAGGCATGACCTTCGAGAGACGCATCACGTCTTTCACGACTGGCTTGGCGGCTGCGCCAGTGGCATTCGAGGTCGTGTTGTACCAGTCATAGCGTTTGACCACGCCGTCATGGCCTTGAAGCACAAACAGCGCATTCCCATCCGCGCTGAGGACAGGCGCACCCGAAACCGTTCCTGTTTCACCCCACACCACGGATGGCGGAGGACAGTGTCCGTTGGATAGGGCACAGGGCTCGTACATGATGGCCTGCAAGACACTCGCGTCGCTCGTATTTCCCGCAATAAACACGTAATCCACCGTGGCCTCCCTGCCTCGCACCTTGATCACCTTGCTGGCCACCGCGGGTCGAAGCAAGGTTTTGAGATCCGGCTTCACCTTGTCATTCTCTGCACAGGGAGCCGGCTTGGAGCCGCAGTGGAATATCTCATGTACCACCGTCTCACCTGTGGCGGTATCAACGCGAATCAGAGCGATTCTTCTTGTCGTGTTTGATTCTTGGATGGGAATATCGGCGAGCGCGTAGGCATTTCGGCCATTTGCGCTGAGCACGATCGGGCTGACCGATGTGAACTTGAGCGTCGTGCGCCAGAGTTCCTGCTGCGCGGGATTGCGCGAGTAATCTCTCGCGACAAGGCTGCCTCCTGCCTCCACGTTCTTGAAATAGAGGATGCCGTCCTGTCCCATTGCAGGTGTTTCACCAGCGTTCACCGTGATCTGTTCCTTGTCCCACGATGCACATGTCCTGTGAGGTTCGTGAATCAGCATGGACAGATCGCAACTGTGAATCGCGTGTTTTGAGATGATATTCATACGGCCCCAAGTCGTGATGAACGCGAAGGAACCGGCAATAACCTCTGATGGTGCCGAGGAACCTATAGGCCAGCTTCTTCCGTCTCCCACGCCGGCGATCCGATTGATGCAGCTTCCTTTGTTGGGCGGTGCGCAAGGAGCGACCACATACAACGCGCCGTCATACCAGACCGGATTCGTGCGCATCTCGCCTTCCCACAAACGGCCGGCGAAGTATCCGACAGGTTGTTCGAATCTCCAGTCGGTGGCATCCCCCGAGCGCGGCGGAATCGGCGAGTCATACGTCACCATTAGACGAGGCTGGTTGGCAACGCTGCCATGGTACGCCCAACTGGTGTGTTGGGAGTCGGTCTGGAGCATGAAGCGGACGCGTGAATTCGGAACGCAGGCCTTTGGCTTCAACTCAACAACATACGGCTTGGTGGTCTGGCTGTCTGCCGACCACAGCCCGATTGGTTCCTCCTCCCCTTGCGCGCCTTTCCACCATACCTGGACGTCCTGGGGAGCGCGAGGTGGATTGGGTTGCGGCGTAGGGACAATGCGCAAGGTGCACGCAATGACCGCAGGATGAGAGGGAAAGTCGGGGATATAAAATGTGAGTGTCGGCTTCGTGGTGGAAGTCTCAGCAGCCGCGACCGTCCAAGATTCCGCCGTTTCGTCTGCCAAACTCACCGTCGTGAACTCAGCTCGAACCTCACCGGCCCACAGGAGCACGGGGATGACTAGGAGTACCGAAAGACCGTTGTTCTTCATGGATGGAATCCTCACGCTAGGTGGCTCTCACATACACAAACAGAGGTGCGCCAACGACCTCGCCGCTCATCGCGGTTTTGTGCAAGGCCCTGAGATAGAGCCTCGTTTGAAAGCTGACCAGAGAGATACTATGTGGCGTGGACGTCCAGTCCGCCCGCAACGATGGTGCGCTCGACTTGCTCCAGGCATCAGAGGTACTCGTTATTCCTGACTGCTCTGCCCCCCACATCACCTGCTCAAACTGCCAGGACGGCCCTCCCGTTCGGTTCGTGACCATCGTAAAGAGGGTCTTGTCACAAAAGGCCATGCCTGTTCCGATCGCATTCGCGACCACATACTCCAATTTGCCTTTCGGCCGTGGCGTCCAGGAGGTCGTGCTTGATGGGGTGGACCAGAGATCGCCCAGGGCCTTGCCGTTGGGCGCAGAGACCCCCCCGCCTACCCAGATCAGGCCGTTGAAGTTCACCGCGCTGAAGAGACAGCGCGGCTTCCACTCGGAAGACGCCTTCAATTCAGTCCCATGCAGCGTGTCTCGATTGCTACCAGTCTTGAATTGCCAGACATCTGCCAGGCATTCGTAGGGCCCGAGGCCACCCATGACCCACAGGGTGCTGTCGTCCACCACCACACAGGCATGGCCCATGCGCGCGGCGAACCCATCGCTCCCTGTGACGGTCGCGTCCTGCCATCCTTTGGCGGGATGCTCGAGATCGTAGTAGCAAATCCTCTTCGATTTGTGGTCCCAATGGACGGCACTGCCACCGATCAGCCAGAGGCGGTTGCCTACCCGCAGGCCAGGGCTTGATTCCATCCCGTCGGGCACCGCGTCGTTCACAATGTGCCAGCCCGTGATGCCGTCCGTCGACTTGCACAACACCGCCTGCCGGCCTTGGTTCTTCTCAGCCCGCACGAAGATCGCGTAGATGGCGTCATCGCATCGGCCTCCAGAATCAAAGATGACGGAGGGACATGCATGTCTGCCCAACGGATAGAGCTGATGCCAGCCCTCTGTCAGCACGTTGACTGTGGCCTGCCGCTGTTTCCCATCGACCGTGAGCGTGTACGCCCCAGTCCGAGTGATGATCTCCTTGAATTCAGATTTATCCGGCGACACCGTTTGTCCCGAGGGAGTCTGCAACGTCGCCGTGTACGCACCCACCACATCCCACCGCAGCGTCACTGGGCCCTGACCGATCACGAATGTCGGTTCGGCCGTGAAGTAACAGATCGGGTTGTCCGGCGCCGTCTTCGGTTTGGCCTTCGTAATGGGCAGCCGGGTGATGATATCGGCGGTTGAGCTGCCAACTTGCCCGATGACAGTGATGTCAGACCCACCTTCGTTTGCCCGGCAGAGCACGTTGCTGATCCTGACGGAAATATTTTTCGAGCCTGTTACTTCAACGCCCTTGCCAGTATCTCCGAGCGACCATACTTGCACGGGCAGGTCGCCGTCACCCTCCCGTTTGCAGGGAGCTGGATCAGTCGCGGGAGTCTCGAGCTTGAGGTCGTTTCCATCTTCAGATCGATACAGGACACCGGTTTCACCGATAGGCATTGTCAGTGTGAGCCACACAGGCTCACCACCCGTGAGCTCGATGGTGAACTCGAGCACATTCGTCTTCGCATAGTCATCCCCGATCGTCAGAGATGTCGCCTTGGGCTTGAGTGTAATTGTCATCGCCATAGTCTCTCCCGTTACCGCTCTGTGTCCGGCGCCGCCTCGCGTTGATCTCGCTCCAGCCGTAGCTTAAGCCAGCCCTCGCTCAGCGTCAGACCCTCTGCGAAGCGCGCCCGGTCGTCCGCTGCCTTGATGGCGCTCCACGCGACAGCCGGTCGAGTCGCCCAGGACCACCGGCCGAAGGCATCCGACGGGCGCGGCATCGTGGGCTGCGCCGCGCTCTCGTCCGGGCGAACCCCCAAGACCGGCGCCACCGAGACATAGAACTCCTTGATACGGCTGAGTTGCTTGCTCACTTCCTCCGGTAGCTGAATAGCGTGGCGCGGAAGAGTACCGGTGGACGCGTGCACGCGGGCACTTGCATCCATGAGCAGGGTCAGTTTCACTGGGTCCCCTGTACAGGCCACCGACAGCTGTTGATCATAGTGGACACGGGGACTTCCATCCAAACGGCGCGTCGCGCCGTCACTCGCGACGAGGCGAGGCGCTCCATCTTCCGGGAGGTAGCCGACAAGACCGTCGGCGGACAGGGCCATCCCACCCAGCCGGACCGGCACCTGCAACCGCTCTAAACCCTCCGTCTCAAAATTCCAATTGCTGCTATTCCAGTAGCCGGCGGGCAGTCCCTGCGATTCGAGATCGAGAGAGGCGTGGACAAGGGCCAGTGGGCGACCGAGCAACACCGCCAGGGCCGGGTCCTCGGGCGGAAGCCGAGCCTCTGTCTTCCGTAATACCAACTCGACCAGCTCCAGGAACGCCTGCCCTTCGTCCGCGGTGAAACCGGTCGCCAGCTGCACGAAGCGTTTCAGACGCTCATTGGGGAGACTGCTGATTTCAAGGGTGGAACCGGGGCGCGGGCGCCACGTGAATGTGACCGGTGAGCGAATGGTTTTTTCACCGAGCGCCGGCAGCACGCTCTCCAGCGCGCCGAGCGGCTCCCCCTTCGCGCTGAACAGAGCCAAGCTCTTTTCCAAAAAGTTCGGGACCATCCATCCACAGACGGGCCCCGGGACGGACGCGTCGGCCACCTGCCAGTCGAAATTCAACCGCGCGGGCTGGGAGAGCCTGGGGCTGAACCGCGCATGAGACTCGCCGGACGAGGGCGCCAAGACCGCCGACGCAATCATGGTGGCCTGTGGGACTCCCGCGCGGCTGGAATCCATCAGCTTCCGCGTCTGACCGAAGGTATCGACGAGATACAGGTTGACGAGCGTCACCGCACCGGTGCGCACCGGCTGGAATGCTCGTACGCCCGGCATGGTGGGTTGAGGGCCTTTGCCCATGGCCTCCCAAACCGATGCATCCACCTGTCCGTTCGTCGGGTCGACGGGGGGCAGGCAGAGGCCCAGCGTTTGTCGCAGTAGTTGATCAGTGAAGCCGCCCAGAGACTGGCCCACGACCTCCATCTGCTCAATGCCCGCAAGGTGGTCGGCGTCGCGCCCGGTTGCCTTCGCAAACTCACCAAGATGTTTGGCCAACTGCGCACCGGAGAGCGGCGAGAGAATCGTCGCGTCTTCAAGGACCACTGAAGTACCCGCGGAGTGGGAGAGAACGCCCGGCGGAACGAGGTCGCCGCTGAGTGCATCGGAACCGAATTGCCAGCCCTCGAGGGATGTGCTGTGCTTATCGGCAGAGCCTCCTCCTGGTGCGTACGCCGATGTCCAGCGTGCCTGCCACATCAGATAGACCGGTAACCACGGGTTGGTATCGCCCCACGAGGTGACAGCCAGGGCGTCCGGCGTCTGCCCGATCCAGCTGAGTGTCGTGCCGTCGGCCTGACAGGACGGCTCACGACTCGTCTGGAGCGCCTTGAAGAGGCGGTCGTCTGCCGTTGGGATCATCCCCGAGCAGCTTGGGTCGAAGAGGAGCGCCTCGACGGCAAGCTTCCGAGCGAGGTCGCCAAGCTCTGCTCCCGCCACGCCGGGCATATCCGGCACAGAAAAACATGTGTCCCCCGACAAGGCCTTACTGATTAGCCCGCTCTGACTCACGCCTGTGACCACCGCCTTGGCCGACCGGCAACGCACGGCAGCCTCCGCATCCTGATGAACAGGTTGGACGCTGATGCGCGGGGGACTGACCAGATTCTCTCCTGTCAGGACCACGAACGGATCCTTCGGCTGCAGGAACGGTGGCATGGTTGACGCCACCAGCTGCAGACCAGCCTGTTCCGCTGTGAGGGCGGTATTGAGAGTCGTCTTGCACTGGTCGACCGCCTGCTGAAGTGGCGGCAGTTCATTCACGGCTTGATCCAATTTCTCCCGAGCAGCCGTCACAGGCTCCCGACCGGGCCGACGCGGCGGTGGACCGCTCTGTTTGCTGGCCCACGTCGCCCAGCAGGCAAACAACTGCCACCGCAACGACTCGATCTTCCTGGCATGCCGGTCATGTCGCCGTTGTGCCTGATTCAGCTCATCAAGATGCTTCATCACCTGCTCGGACACCGACGAAACTGGTTTCTGTGCCTCGGTGGAACGGGCGATCGGCTCGATGGACCAGTGCGTCCCGCCCGCCAGCGCGTTGAAGCTATGCCGATGCAGCAATTCGCCGAGTTGGTGGTGATCCGTCACCTGCATGGCCTGCCCATGCTGAAACGCACAGAGGATGTCCTCAAGTGTTTTCCTGTCGGTCACATCGTCCGGCTTGGGCGCACGACGCGACACGAGTGCCGCCAACGCCTCGGCGGCACTCGTGCCGACGGCGACGGTCGGCGGCGTCGACCCGACGGGTGCCGATGGATAGGACTGCGCCGCTCCTTGCCAAGTCATACCGAGAACCGCTCCATGACAGAGCGTCCGCTGCGGCAATGGAGCATCGTTCACATCCGGGCACCACCACCCCAAGCGTGCCTTGACACTCTCCGAGGTATTCGATCCGGCACATAGCGGATCCTTCGCCTGGTCAGAGTACCAGCCCATGACCAGATAGGTGAGCTGAGTGCCTGGCGCTACCCCTTCCATCTTGTCGTGAAACCCGAGCACGCTCTTGCAGGCTGGATAATAGGCGGCGAAGGAGGGATCCCCCCACCCGGACGCGGTGAGATCAAAGCGATAGGCGCGCTGTGTTTCCTGCCATTGTTCCAATGACACGGTGCGTCCGACGTATTTCACCGCAAGCGACGGGCTGAAAAAGAGCCACGGCGAGCCGCCGGACTGTGCGGTATCAGACACGTAGTCACTTTCGACAACCCAGGCCTTTGAGGAGATTGTGGGGCTCCCCTCCGCATGACACAGACGCCGCACCAGCCAGCGATTGGGGATGCAGGGCTGCACAGGTTTGTTCTCGCCGTCATGACGTGCTTGCACCAGCGCGGTCGGGAGCGCCCAATGCAGGTGGATACCCGATCCCAGTCCTGAGCCTAGCTTGCTGGATTGGAACGAAAACGCGTACGTGCCGTCCCGATACCAACTTGTGAGATCTTTCGGCACCGGGACAAGATCGTATAACGGGTCCGCCGCCGTCTTGCCAACGACAAATGCCTGCACGTTGGTCGGTACTAAAAGGTAGTCGTTCATACCGGTTTCTTTCCCTCTGACAACGGAGCGTCCCGCTAGGCGGGAGCGCTGAAGATCACCTTCGCAGGCGACTCGATCATTTCCACGGCAAATTCAGCGGAGGTGAAGACATCCGTGTTCGCCAACTGTTGCCGCTCGACCAATTTCTTGCGAATATCTGCTGCCAATTCCGACACCTTGACGACACGCCTGCCTCTGGTGTCCATCGGGACCTGCACCGTTCCTTCGCACGTGGCGCCGAGCGATGAGGCATTGCCCGTAATGGTTCGCAGCTGGGTTTTCTGATACCCGCCTCCTGGCTTGCTCGCGGCACCGAAATGAATCGCCTCCGGCGGTTGTGTGACCTCAATCTCGGTCACTTGCCCGTTGCAGATGCATAATAAAATATCTGGAGCCAGGCGATCCATGCGCAGAATCTGTAACGGCTCAAGTCTGTTGCCGGCTGAGTCCACGCCGGTGGCTTTAGCCTCCAGGCCGACCCACGCTTCGACCGCATCGGAGCGCAGCAGATACCCCGACAACGGCCAGTGCAGAAGGGCCTCTCCTTGGGGAGGCTGTCCATCCGATACCGACACCGGTTCCGTGGTGTGATCCGTTCCCACTCGGCGTTGGTCGGCCTCGTACTTCGCGCTTGACCGGAGTGCGTACGCCAGTTTCTCGGAGACCTCGAAGAAATGGGCACGCAGCAATTGGTCCACCAGCTCGTCCGTCTCACTGGTACGGCCGACGCTGCACGCGCCTTGCAACAAACAGTTGAGCCACTCGGGATTCAGGTAGAAAAATCGAATCGACTCCGCCGGTAACATGGCTTCGTCCGGCACCAGATAGTGGAAGGGCACACCGTAGAGCAGCAGGGCTTGGCCAAGCCAGTTCTGCACGGTTGCCGGGATGGTCGGAGGCGGAGCGGCGGAGCGTCCAGGCACGGTGCCGTGGATGTCACGCAGCCACCCGGCGTTGTTCAAGGCACCGCGATACCAATCCTGAAGACTCTCGCCTGTGCTGCCCAGCTTGCGCTGAAGCTCGGTTCCCTTGTGCGCCATGGCTCCGAGCGCGTCCGTGTTGGTCCGGCGAATCCAACGCTGGTACTCGGTGCGAAAGCGAAACAGGGCCTGGGCGAACGCTTGATCCTGCAATGTCAACAGCCGCCCCAACTGCCAGGCAGCGGCGTAACTGGCATCGAACATGCCGGTATCGGGGTGGTAGCGCAGTGCCGCATCCGCACAGGAGATGTCCGGATAACTCATCGATCGCTCGTACGACATGGGAACCAGCGGTCCTCGATACCAGCTGATCGTCTTGTCCGCGTTGCGCAGGTCATGGTTGACGGGAACAAACCCCATCTGAGCGGCGGTATTGATGTAGGCACTCGCCTGCCCGGCGTTGCCGGACAGCGGCGGCGGGCTGAGCAGACTTTTATCGTCGAGCCTCGTCATGAGGCTCTTGAACGCGCCGCTTCCCTGACAGGTGAACTGCCAGGATCCAAGCACCAACACTCGGCAGTTCATGATGCCAGGGGGAAGCGTCTTCCTGTTCAGATAGTCACCCCACCCCTCGAGCGACACGAGGCACATCGTGTTCACGATGCCCCAATCCTTCTCGCCGGTCGCCATGGCCTGACTTTCGGGAAACCGGTTGCAGACGACCACGGAGAACTTTCCCTCCTTCAGTAGCGACCAGGTCTCTTTGTTGCCGGTGTGAACCTCGCGCACGTGGGCAAGATACTGAAGGTCCTCCTTGCGCGGCATGACGGCGCTGAACACGCCGACCGGCAGATCGATGGTCCGGCACAGATCGCTTTCCGCGTCATACGGATCTAACTGAAGAGACGGAGCGATGACGCCCTGTTCCTTCGGCTTCAGCGCTTCCGCGAGCGTCCTCGAGACAATCAGCGGGACATGCGGTTCAGGCTCATGGGTGAAATCGGCGTCCGTGAGCAGGATCAGCGCCAGCCACGGATCGTGCGGTGATGTCGGGTTCGCGCCGTCAATCGTTCTCTCCCAGGGCAACGTGCAGCGATCAAAGACGATGTGCGGTAAGGTGTCGTAGAACTGGCCGATCTGGCCAGGTGCCGGATAACAGGAGTAGGCTTCCGAACCGGTCAGTGCATAGCGTGGGCCGCCGACATGGAACGTTTCAGTCACCGCGTGGGTCGCGAGCTGGATGTCTTCGGTCTCTTCAGTCTTTTTGGGCTTGTCAGTTTTTTTAGGCTCTTTGGTCTTTAATGCCGGAGTTGCCGTCACCCGATACTCCCCCGGCGCCAACGTCGGAAGCCAGTGGCTATAAAACGTGATCTGCTCGGCCTCGGCTTTGTGCTGTCCCATGGCAGATTCCTCAGAGTCTGTGTCCTAGTGCGGCGCAAGTGGGCCGCGCCTGAAACTGCTCGCTCGGCTTGGTGATCTTAATCGTGTTCCACCGAGGCGGGTCGGGCTTCGCCAGGGGCGATGTGGCGCTTCGCTGCACGAGGCAGTCGCGGATCTGTTGGCGTAACTCGTTCGCCGCCGCCACCGTTTCGAACGTGCGGTTCTCCGCAGCCGGATTCGTCGGGGGCGCGCCCCAGGGAATCGCCTTTGCAATGCGCTCATAGGCAAATTGCGCGATTCCGAAGGGACCCAGAGAGCGGGTCGGCCTCGTGGGTTGTACCCGACACACAACCCCCGAAGGCACGTCTTCCAGCATCTTCGCCTCAGGCCGACCGGACGCCGTCGTCGGACTCCATAGCGCTTCGGGATAATTCTTACGCGACCAGTGCACCGCCGTGAATTTGTCCTCGACGTGCCCCCCTGTGCTGGTCTGCAGACTGACGGCCTGCACGGACGTGAGACTCGTTTTGCCCATCGGCCGAATGCCCAGCGAGGCGGTGCCGCGGTGCCTCTCGCTGCCGAGGGTGACTTCTGTGCACGGCACGACTGAATCCGTTTCAATCATCAATTCGTGGGGGTTGGCGATGCGATACGTCACCTCACGCCCTTGCTTATCCTGCTTCTTCACCTCTCGCACCAGTCCCTCCGTGATGCGAATGGTATTCAGCACCGCAGAGGGGGACGTCTGTTCGACGGAAGCGCTCTGTTCTGCAGACGGCGGCAGAAAGGCCTTCTGGAAGTCGCCCCATTTGAGCTGTGGCGGCCTCGCGCTGTTGGGATCACCGAATTGCACGGTGAAGGAAACGATCCAGAGCGACACGGTTGCCGTGCCGGCAAACGGCGGTCCCCAGATGTGCAACTTCGCGGCGATCTCCAATTTGAATGTGCGCACGCTTCGATAGGTCACCGCAATGCCCATTCCCACTTTGGCGTCGTAGGAGAACGGCGCCCAGGCGATGAGAAAATCCGCATACGCGACGAACGCCACGGTGAGATTGCCGCTCTCGAACACCGCCGCCAGTTTGATGCCGGCCATGAGGCACGAGGGTGTCAGGGCGAGATAGGCCTCTCCCACGATCGACAGTTGCCTGGAGAGCTGCGCACGGATCCCCACACGCGGCACCACCGGATAGTGTGCCGGCGGCAGGAACTCAGGGTGATAGCCTCCCAGCGAGATGACGAAATCCCCGGCCTCTTTGGCCTTGCCGAACCACACACAAAACGCGAAGCCGCCGGTAAGCCGGATCCTGGTATCAAAGACAAACGAATTGTCGGTCAACCGTCCTTCGATACTGAACAGCCCGGCATCCGGGTCAAGGACGGCACGGATCTGCAACTCGGCATAGACGGCACAGTTGCGAGCCGCAGCCCCGGCAGGCAGAGATAACTTCGTCAATCCCAACAGGGCAAACTGCAGCCGATTGCCGAACGTGACCGAGAACAACGCAAAGGAGTCGGCGATCTTGAAGGAGGTAAACTTGACCCCGACCGCGAGCCAGTAGTCGCCTGCCGACGGCACCACGGCATCCCGGAGCTTGGCCATGTCGAACTTGGCCGGCTCGGTCACCGCCGTGACCAGGGGAAACTCCGCAACCTGCTCGACCGGCGGCAACACCAGTCGCATGTTATAGCCGCCTCCCAAGGCCAGGCCGGTCACGAAGAACGCGGCTGGCCCACCCACCACCCCGGCATAGGCTCCGTACAGGAATAAGGAGGGCTTTTTCTCTTCACCGACTTTGATGGTTCCGTACGATCCGACAACGGCGATCTGAAAGACATCGGTTTTGATGAGGAGATGGCCCTCGTACAGGTAGTCCTCGTACGGCGACGTCGCCTGCCTTCTCGTGAATCCCCCCGAGACCGTCAGAGGCGGATTCGAGTAGGCGATGCTGAGGCCATCGAGACCGACACCGATCTCCGTAATCTTGCGCGCGTCCTTCCTCAGCTCCAACGGCAGCGTCAAAGGAAAATTGAGATTGAATCCATGCAGGTCAAGATCAAATCCGCCGCTCCCCAGCGACGCGTCGAGCAGCACATAGACACGCTTGCCACGCGAGTCGTCGCGCAATTCGAAACGGACCTTGCGGAAGGTCACCGGACCGATCGTGCGTCCCACCTTGACATTGTTCCCGCCTTCGGTTCGCTCCGGCGGAGCCGTCGCCGGCGCGGGTAGAGTGTTGTCGGGTTTGCCCGTCCGAACAGGTGTGGCCGATCCATTGTCGGCACCAGGTTCCGATTGTGCGCCTGCCTGTACCTCAGGCTGTCCGCTGCCAAGCCGGCATTCGAAGGGGTAGCTGAACGACGTTGTCTCAAACTCGAGCGCACCCTTGAGGAACAGGCCCTTGCTGACGGGATACGGTTTGTCCGCAAGTTCCAGATTCGAGCCGTTCGTACCCGGCGGAAGCGTCTCATTCGCCGACAGAATCACCAGGTTTTTGAGCGCGATGTTGTGCGGATCTAGTGTCTTACCGAGCGCCCCTAAGTTTTGTGTGGAGAGCGGCGGTGGTTTCAGGCCGAACGCCACGACCGTCGCCGGTGGCTGCTTGCGCGACACCACGAGGAACGCGGCATCGAGCTCGCCCACGGTGCAGGCGAGCGACAACCTGGTTTCATGCTCCTCAATGGCCAGCGTCAGGCCCGCCTTCGTCGGAATCAGCTGTTCCCCCAGCGCGGATAGCTCCAGGCACCCGTCACCGAGAGCCGTCACATTCAGACGCGGCTTGCCTTCCTGATATTGCCAGGTCGCGCGAAGCGCCTTCTTCGTGTTGTCCTTCTCAAACTGCAGCGTGAATTCGGCATCACCGACGGTCAATGTGCCGCCGAGTGTAGCCTTCTTGCTCGTCCCGTCCATCGCAATGTCGACCGTGCAGGCCAGCATCGGGCCCTCGGCACCAAGCGGGATGGTTCCTTGGCAACGAAAGGTCACCGTCTTACTGTTCGTATTGAACGACACTGCCAGATTCTCAATGGTCACACCTTCGAGCGTAGGGGGAAGAACGGCCTTGGGATCCAGAGCCTGGATCAATTTCTTGATTTCAATCTGCTGCCCTGTGTTCCCCCTGAACTCCCAGCCCCCCCCTGTCGTCGCTATCTTTTCGGCGGTGAGTCTGATCGTCACCACATCGGGAATGGTAAGGTCGACAAGGATCCGCGTGCCGATCTTGCCTTCTGATCGTTCAAAACCAAAATGTTCGACATTCAGGTTCAGGCCATTGAATCCCCATTTCACGCTTGTTTGGCCACTGACACGTACGTATCCGCTCTTTGGCGCAGCCGTAAACAGGATGTTCCTCAGCTCCACCTCCGGGAACCCCTCAGGCAGCGATACGGCAGTGGTACTCTGGAGGAGCTCCTGAGAGAGCCCCGTGACATTGATGGTGGTGCCGATGGCGGTCCCGCCCGACAACGTCCAGCCCTGATCCGTATCGTACTCGGCAGCGAGCACAAAGTTGGCGCCGGCCAACGTCACGTGGCCTTCCATTCCAAAACTGGTCTGTGCGGCAGACGTCCCCTCAGATCCGACGTACGCCAGCCAGATCGCGAGGCCTGTCAAGCCATAGGATTTTCCGCCCAACTGAAACGTCCATGTCCCGCCGGGATCAACCCCAAGTTGTGCCGAGAAGCTCTTCGTGGAGCAATTGCCCGCCACCTCCATGGTGGTAATGGTCAAATCCCTATCCCCTACATCGATCCCGGCGTTCAGGCGCGCCAAGAGGGCCTTCAGCGAAAGCGTCTTCTTCTCGGGCAGTCCCGCGAAGAAATTCAACTCGGGGAAAGAGAGCGTCGTCTCAATCGCCACCGCTCCAGCCCCCTCCCCGAACAGCCATTGTCCGGCGACGGTGCCCTCGATGACACGCATCTTCGCATCGAAGGGAGCATAGATCTGCATGGCCAGCGTCGGGGCGATTGAGATGATACCCGGGATCACATGGATCGACCGCTGAGTGCAGACGGCAAGGGAGAGCGCGCGCACGGATGGCTCAGCAAGGTCCAGCACCACGGTCAGTTCCGATAGTTGGATGCTCAACACATCCTTCAGCAGGCGGGTAAGCGGCTCAGGGAGAACGGATGGCACCGCGTCGCCCCGGTTCTCGCCGGGCTGAGTCGATTGCAGCAGGGTCACAATCTCCTGGAGCGAGGGAAAGTTACGACAGGACAGCGAGAGTTCCGGATAATAGGGATGCAACTCAGCTTGGATGGTCAAGGGGGTGGAGCCAATCGTCACGGCTCCATCGAAGCCGATCTGAGCGCCAAGCCCTTCCTCTTCAGCCAAGGGAAGCATGAGCCGGATACCCGTCAATTTCAGCTGAAGGCTTCCACACTGGACGGCGGCCGCTGGGATTGGCGCGCTGAAGCGGGCATACGCGCCTCCTTCCCCCGAAGAAATGAGAGCCTGGATTGCGCCGGCTTCGGCAAGGCGAGACGCACCCCCGTCGTGCTGTTGCAAGAGTTCCCAGACATACCCGGTCAGCTCGTCATCGAGCGTCCCCTGTATCTGGAAATTGAGTCCTTTCCGGACATGAGCCTTCGACCACTGTGTGGCGCACCACGCTGGATAGAACGTGCGGTCGTCCTTGGGCAGGAGGCTGTAATCAACGGAAGAACACAGCATCGGCTGTGCATTGAAGCGAATCGTCGAGATGATGTCCTCTAGATCGCGGGCACCCGATTCTCTGAAGTACGAGGCGGCATCGCTCTCCTGGGGAATAGTCAGACAAAACACTGCCTGGCGCTCCGATGCGGCTGCTCCTACGGAGGGAACATCAAATAGGCTGACGTCGACCCGGACATTTTCCCAGGAGAAGAGCTGCTGAAAACTGCCTGACCATGTGAGCGCTGAGACAGGCTCGGTACCGGCTGGCGGCTCCGTCGAGAGCCGACAGCCCGTCATGCAGAATTCTTTCTGACAAGGAAACACCTGTTTGAGGAAGGCCAGCAGACTCACGCCCGCAATGGCCTCATCGAGCGTGACAGAGTGATTCTGCTCAATCTGTGCTCTGACTGCGGCTAACGGTTGCGCTGCCATAGTCTCCTGACGTTACCTCCGTTTCCGCACTCAACTACCGACACAGAACAACCAGGTCCGGTCTTTACCGAACGAACCAAACACCTCGTGGCTCACTCGTCTTTCACGATCCTCTTGGTTTCATGCGACCACGCGCGTCTCACACTATTGAAAATTCTGAATCTCTGCCCACTCTTGTGTAGAAAAGAGCCTCTGGAGATCCGTGAGACTTCTCCCTTTCGACAGCGCACATAACACCAGACACACCGCGAGGTATGTTTTGAGGTCGGCTAACTCTGGTGGAAGGTTGACCGGCTGCTGCCCTGCGAGAGGAAATGCGGGTATACTCGGACTGGCCCCCCACCCTATTCGTGGAACTTGCGCAACCTTTTTAATCCAGGTTACTAGGGGGGCAGCCCAGGTCTGCTGTTGGTCCAGAATCTCAAGAAAAGCTATAAACTCTGAAGCAAAACTGGAGGGTTCTCCCCATCCTAGGCATTGGCTGAGCGGTGCAATATTTTTTCGATTCCCAGGCTGTGCGAAGTAGTTCAGAAGGCCGGTGAATGTAGTACTGAAGGCCCATGGTTCATCTGGATCATTTGCTGCGTGAGCGGGCACCATTGTGATGGGAACCCCTTTTACTCTTCTATCCTCGACTAGCCTTTCCCGAACTTTGTACGGCTCGTGAGAGTTGAGACTGCCAAGTCTCTTGATATCTGGGAGCTTGTACGGAACGCCTACGACATAATGATATCGTTCCTGTGTGATGGGGTCCCCTTCCAGCCAAATCCGAAGGCTTGGCAGGGTTTGGTCCAACCTGTCGTGAAACTCATCCCCGCCAATGGCGGGGGAGCTAAAGGTGACCAAACGCATGGTGCTCCATGGCCAGGCTCGTAACGTTTGCGGCATCGCCGGCCCCGTCGCATTCGGCCCATATTGCGTCCCTAACAACATCGCGCTCGCAAATTGCCCCGCGAGTGCTCCTCCCAGACTGTGCCCCGTGACATGGATATATCTTGGAGGGGTGTTGTTGCGAGCCACGTGAATTTTGGCTAACGCCTCCATCAGCGTTGGTAAGATGGTCTTCAGGCTCGACCGAAATCCTTTAACCACTGAACCTGTCGAGCTTATAGCTGCATCTCGCTCAACCTTCTCAGAGATCGCGAGGTCCGTCGCCCAGTCGGGGTTGCCTTTTTTGTTATTTGATTGGAGTGGCCTGACCTTTCCGCTACGACTCCCTCGAAATACGACGAAGACATCGTAGACCTGCAGGGTAGTATCGACCTTGGCGAGTACATACCCCATCATGCTCCAGAGGGGAGCTTTGGATTCCGAGCCGCCGGTTCCGCCCTCGAAGCAGTACAATAAGTCCGTAGCCGGATGAGCCTGATACGTATTTGCTCTTAAAGCAGCAAAGGCTGGGCGAGCCTGGTGGATTTGATCTGCGACGATTGTAGGTTGTGCTTGCCCTGAGGTCTTATATGGCCAGGGGGACGCCCCTCCCGTATCATATCGCACCATGTAAACCTGATTGATGGGATCCGTAATCTCGACTGGCGTATTGTAGATAATCCACTCCTCCGCCTCCCTGGTGGGCCTGGTAAAACTGGGTCGCCAGGGGTACAGGCGATCGTATCTGGAAACGATTGGATCCAGACGTTGATTATCAGTGTTTGGCCAATTCATGCACGAACTTGGCCCACGGTAGGCGGCGACACCTGGTCGTTGTCCTAGATGGGTATGAACCTTCGTCTTGACATCATCGCGCCGGCCTTTTCTACTCGTCATCTGCTCATAGTAAGGATCCATGGGCCAGATCAGGGTCTGACTATGCAAATGGTAGGAGAAAATGCAGAGGTCCAACAAATAGACGGGTAAATCATACATGGTGAGCGTTCTCCACTTCGCACACGAGACAGACCGATCGCTCAGAACTACACACTTCCACGCATTCTACGTGTTTGTACTTCAGCGTGGAGAGGGCGGGATTATCCCTGCCATGAGGTGCCGTGTCAACCCAATTCTCATAGGCCTTCTCCGACGAAAACCTCAACGCCCCGTGAGCATCGATGACCTTCTTCCCACAACCAGACCGCTGAGTACTGGATGGCCGCTGTTGCCCGCCTGCCCCCACGCGACGTGCACAGAGGAGCATCCCGCCAGAGCCACATATCAAAGCGTCATCGGCAGCTCAACCATCGCAGCGGGAGCCAAGTTGACCTGCCCGGGAACCACTCGCTTCTCGCCGGTATTGTCGATCGCTTCGAGTTGGATGGTGTGGGCTCCTGGAGTCAACTGATAGGCCGCTTGAGCCGGAAGACGATTCCCGGTTTCGGTCGACATGAGTTGTCCATCAATACTGACGTTCACGGATGCCGCTGGAAGCAGATTCGCGCTGCGCGTCAGCTTCACGACTAACTGGGCCTGTTGACGATCAGACACATTCCTGACCAGTCCCCCTCGCTCCACCGTAATGCTACGAGGTTGCGGCTAAAACCGTTGAACCGACTGCGAGCAAGAAACGATATCAGGGGCTTGATGGAGTTACTGACACCGTACTGGCCCTCTCAGTCCATGCGTCAACCATGCGGGATATTCAAGGCCATCTCGAAGCGTTCTTGTGGGACGAAGGTGTCGGCGACCTGAATCTCCCCCCTAACCGATGCCGATATCCCTGTCCGCCAACTGCAGGGCCAACCAGGGTGCCTGCCTATCTACATTTGCTCGGGGTTATACTGAATACGCTCGTGACCAGAGACTCACCACACCAAAACGAATGGCCAGGCCGAGCGCATGAATTACCTTCTCAGAGAAGCAACCATCAAACCATACCCCTCCTGTGTGGAGAATTGAATCAAGTTGACACAGAGTATCCGACCTCATATTTTCTGATCCTTCAACCACTTCAACCTCTGACCATTGATGGACCGTGACCAGACACTGACCGCCCTTCGCGAAAGGATTCTCGCGTTTGCGACATCCCGTCTATCGAGGGATCAGGCTGAAGACTTGACGCAGGATGTCTTAGCTGTTCTGCACGATAAGTATTCCCATGTGACTGAATTGGTTGAGCTTGTCCCGCTGGCCTTTCAGGTGTTGCGGTTCAAGATGCTGGATGCCCATCGCAAGGCCTTGCGACGAGGTGAGTATCATCAGGAATCGGTCGATGATATGCCGCTGACCGATACCGGAGACGATCCCGTGGTTCAACTTGATCAGAAGCAGCGAGTTGACCGGCTCCTCACGGCTATCACGCAACTGGGCGAACGTTGCCGGGAATTGTTCAGATGGAAGTTAGAGGAGAAGAGCTTTCCGGAGATTCAGCATTTGATGGGCCAAGCCTCTATCAATAGGATTTATACGTGGGACTTGCGGTGCCGAAAACAGCTGCTGGCCCTCATGGGTGGTTCCTGGGAATGACTGGTGTTTCGCGTTTCTGGCTTCACGTTTCATCCTTTATAGAGCATGGCCATGGCTGAGCACGAATTCGAAAAGCTTCTCGGTGGATTCGCAGCCGATACGCTGACGGCTGAGGAGAAGCAGCAACTCTACCTGGCAGCTCTGGGAAATCAGGACCTGTTCAACGCACTCGCTGATGAGCAGGCACTGAAGGAACTTCTGGCTGATCCCATTGTGCGCCGCAGACTCTTGCAGGCCTTGCAATCGAGTCAGGCGGAAAACTCCAATGGTTCTGCCTCATGGTTCGGCTGGTTCCAGCGACCAGCAGGACTGGCCTGGGCTGGCGGACTCGCCGGTGCAGTCCTTGCCGCTGTTCTTGGAACACAGCTATACCAGGAGAGTCTTCGACAAGCAGCCCAATTGACCACTAAGGAAGAGGCAAGACCTCCTCTCCCTTCATCGCCCGTTCCCACCCCAACCCAATCTGCCAATCCCATGACGAACGAACCCTCAACGGCGTCAGAACAGAAGTCCCGCTCGGCACTTCCACCGAGAAAAGAGGCGTCCACGGGCACGACATCCTCTCAAGCTCCTCGCCTGCACGCAACACCAGATGAGCAACGTACTCATCGTTTAGAACGTGATGCTCCAGTACTGCATGAAGAGATTGATACGATGACAAAGCAGATCGAGCCATCGTCAGGAATCTTGCCCACATCAACTGACAAATCCGCTCCACAATTGACCGCTCCCCCCTCACCGCCATCCTACTCAGCTGCTCCAGCTCCGCACAGCCAGTCTAGAGCAGATAGCGCAACGCCCTCCCAAGAACGTGCTTCTCTAAGTGCCCGTTCTCTTTTCTATGGGACAGGACCACAGGGGCAAGATAAGTCGATGGCAGGGGATACTCGACGACGCGAGAAGGCTGCGAGCGAATCGGCTCAGTCGCCGGGTCAGTCAGAACTCACAACCCAACCATTGGCAATGGCCAAGAGCAAGCGCGCCTCCTCTCTTCAACCAGTTGGTATTCGGTATAGTCTTACCCCTGAAGAGCCGTCAGAACCCCTCCAGGAGCGTGGCACAGGTATGGACATGCCTGAAATGCCCAAGAAACTCACTATTGAGTTAAATCAAGACGGTTTCCTACAAGTATGGAACCAGGATGGCTCCTCAAATCCCCAACTCCTTTTCCCCACCTCAGCGACGGACCAACCCCGATCCAAGCTCACGGCCCACATCCCCCTGACCATTTCCGTCCCGTCGACACCTAACATGCTCGTCATTCGCTTCTCTCGTACAGACACGGTCCCTTCGGTAACCTTTGATAGATCGCTCCCCGATGATTCCACTCAGCATCAGCTACGAGAATCAGTGCTGACTGACGAACTCTCCAGTTTCCCTCCACCCATCCACTACATCATTAACCAGGACCCCTCGCTGTCGGAGATCATTGTGCACATTGCTCCCTCACAGCCATAAGTAGGATTGAGCAACCCAAGGGGGTGGGGGGCCACAAAGAGAACGGGCCGTTCTCCGAAAGGAGAACGGCCCGTGGCATTACCAAGAAACTGATCCTGATCTGATTTACGGCGTGACTGAGATTCGATCTTTAATCAGGTCGAAGGTCTCTTTCGGAACCACATTCTTCGCCACCAGTTCACCTTTCACCCGATAGGGGCGATTCCCCACGATGCGTTCCGCCTCATCCTGTTTCAGACCGAGGAAGAGCACCATGTCGTTCGCAGACACTTTATTGATATTCATCGCTGCCGATGCTGCGGCCGGAGTTGCCTGAGCCGTGCCGGAGGAAAGCTGATTCGGAGTCAACGTGGCAGCTGTTGCTGAGCCGCTATGAGAACGGTCTTTCAGCTCTTTCTGATATCGGGCCACCAGCGACTTCAACGTATCGTTATTGCGCTTTACATCCTGATATTCCTGCTTCACGTTCCGGTTCTGCGCCGTGAGCGCTTTCACCTTCTCTTCAAGGTCTTTCGTGCGCCCTTCGATCGCCCCTCGTTCCGCGTCGCGCCCATGCTCAACGCGTTGGAGTTCATCGCGAACCGCCTGGGCCTCATTGCCGAACTTCACGTTCAGCTCTTTGAGTGTGCGGACCTGTTGATCCATGGCGCTCTTCTGTTGCCGAGCCTTCTCCAGCTCCATCTTGGCATTATCCGCTTCGGTTAACGCCGCTTGGTACTTCTTATTGGATACGCATCCCGTGGCCAATATTGCTCCGACCAGCACGACCACCGTCCACTCACGTCTCATGCGACCCTCCCTCCATCAAATCCTACCAGATGTCTTGGTATGAAACTCGTACCATGCATTGTGTGTATGCCAACATCCAGTCGTTGTCAATAGATTTACTGTTGTGCGAATGCCTCCCATATGCGGTGTCATCAAAAAGAATTGCGTATCTGCCGCTTGACGGATCTCCACGGCTCTGTGATGATCGCTTCCATTCTATCAAAGCGGGCAAGGGAGGGTTACACCTCTCTGTCCTTCAATCCCAACAGGATGTTGAAAAAGTCCACCAGCTTTGTTCTCGCGTCGTGCAAAAGCTCAACGTACAACCCAACGTATGCTTCGCCTTTTCGCTCGCTGCGGCCTCGCTGGATGGTCTTTTTGAACGTCCTGCCTACTATCCTGGTCCGGTTAGCAGCTTTCAAGATATCGAGGGTGAACGCGATTCATAGTAGTTCTTCAACAGCCTACTAGGTGGTGTACGCATGAACGAATGGGGCCCGGTTCTCGCCGTAATTCTCGGAGTTGTCGAAGGACTGACGGAATTCTTACCAGTTTCGTCCACCGGCCATCTGATCCTGGTCGGCCATGCATTGGGATTCACCGGCGATGTGGCCGCCAACGCGGAAATCTCCATCCAATTGGGCGCCATCCTCGCGGTCATCGCTTTTGAACGGGAAAAGATCGGTCGGCTGCTGTCTGGGGCTTGGCGAGAACGTCAGACGCTCTGGACCTCCCTCGGCAACCCGTCCTCCACGACGTGGACTAGTCGTCTCAGGACTTCGATGCAGAACCATCCCAACGCATGGTTCATCTTCGGGTTAGGAGTCGCGTTTCTGCCGGCTGCGATCCTTGGCCTGTTGGCCCACGGATGGATCAAATCCTATCTCTTCACGCCCCTCACGGTGGCCTTCACATCGATTCTGGGTGGGATCATCATTCTCCTCGTGGAGGCGCGCACGCGCACCGCTTCTGCCATGAGCCTCGAGCAGATCACGCCACTGCATGCCCTCTGGGTTGGGCTGGCACAATGCGCCTCCCTGATTCCCGGCATGTCACGTTCTGGCTCCACGATCATCGGTGGATTGCTTGCTGGATTGGACCGCAAAGTGGCAACGGAATATTCTTTTTTTCTCGCACTTCCCACGATCATCGCCGCCACGTTGTATGAAACCTGGAAGGCACGTGGGGCGTTCAACGATCAAGACTTTCTGGCACTGGGTCTTGGGATGGTGATCTCCTTCCTGGTCGCCTGGGCGGTCATTGCCGTGTTTCTGACCTATGTCCAACGGCATACCTTGCGCGTCTTTGCCTACTATCGTATTATTCTCGGCATTGTAGTCATGTTGGTTGTCCGCTGAAAGGAGTTGGGCATGTCTTCGGATACGATTCACGTTTACGACACCTGGGTTCACGGCAAGAGCGGCCGCATTCACTTCGATGTCATGACGACAGATGAGGTCACCGCACTCAAACTCGCAAAGGAGTACCTGGTCAGTATCGGGGAGCCCGATGCGACGATCACAACCAAGGAATGTCAGTTCTGTCACAGCGAACCGCTGTTTATGTTCTCACCGGAACAGCAAAAACAGGCGAAGGAAAATGGCGGGTTTATCGTCCGAATGCCGGCCTGACTCTGAATCCTGAGTGTTGAGTGCTGGGTATTGGGCTCGACTCATAACTCAGCACCCAGGACTCAGCACTTCTCAGCTTAGGAGGCCGACGATGTCTCCGATGCCTCAGGTGGTTCGGGGTGCTTTTCGAATGCAAAGTGGATGATGAGGGCGATCACCCCGACGGTGATCGCTGAATCCGCGACGTTGAACGCCGGCCAGTGGTAGCTCTCAACGTAGACATCCAGAAAATCAATCACCTCGCCGAAGCGAAGCCGATCGATCAAGTTCCCGATCGCCCCGCCAAGTATCGCGGCAACGCTGACCCGCCCCATCCAATCCTCCTCCGGCATCCGTAACAGGATGGTCCCCAGCAAGCCAAGCGCAAAGATCGACGTCAGCCCAAAGAAGACCATGCGGAACGCGTTACTACTGCCGGCTAAGAGACCAAAGGCTGCGCCAGGGTTCCGGATATAGGTCAGACTGAACAGATTGGGAATGACGGGAATCGACTCATGGAGCCGCATCGTCTGCATGATCTGCTGCTTGGTCAGTTGATCGAGCAGGATAATGCCCCCGGTCACCGACGCCAGCACCATATTCCGAAGCATTGACAGGCTCAACGAACTGCCTCCACACAGCGATCACAGAGTGTCGGATGGGTCGTATCACTTCCGACAGCCTCCCGATAATTCCAGCAACGCTCGCATTTTGCGGCATCAGATCGTTCAACCGTCACGCGAATGTCCTCCATCTTTCCTTCGGCTGTCTTCACCGTCACTCGTGACACAATGAAGAGTGCGCTAAGCTCCTCGGCATAAGAGATCAGAAATTCGTAGGCATCAGGTCCGGCCTCGATGTGCACATGCGCCTCGAGCGAGGAGCCGATGACCTTCTCCCGACGACGGGCCTCCAGCTCTCCCTGAACCAGTGATCGATACGCCAAGAGTTGTTCCCACCGTGCTGCCAACTGCTCGTCTCGCCAGATTGCAAGATTCTCAGGAAAGGGCGTGAGGTGGACGCTCGTCCCTTCCTTACGCACCACGTCCGGCAACATGCGCCATATCTCCTCGGCTGTAAAACTCAAGATCGGTGCCAGGAGTTTAGCCAACGCAACCGTGATGTCGAACAAGACGGTTTGAGACCCGCGCCGTACGGGAGAGTCGGCACGGAATGTATAAAGCCTATCCTTCAGGATGTCCAGATAGACGGCACTGAGATCGACGGAGCAAAAATTGTTCACGGCATGGAAGATCGCATGAAATTCAAAATCGTCATACGCCCGGCAAACTTTGGCGATCAGCTCCCCAAGGCGCATCAAGGCCCAACGGTCCAATTCAGGCAACTGCTCGTATGGGACACGGTGCACATCTGGATTGAAATCGTACAGATTGCTCAGCAGGAATCGGGACGTATTGCGGATCTTCCGATAGGCCTCGATAAGATGATTCAGAATCTCTTGTGAGATACGAAGGTCTTCGCGATAATCCTGTGCCGACACCCAGAGACGCAGGATTTCCGCGCCTGACTGTTTGATGACGTCCTGTGGCGCCACCACATTCCCCGCCGACTTGGACATTTTCTTGCCCTGTCCGTCCACCACAAAGCCATGGGTCAAGACAGCTTTGTAGGGCGCTCGATGATCCGTGGTCACTCCAGCGAGCAGGGCACTATGAAACCAGCCACGGTGCTGATCTGACCCTTCGAGGTACAAATCAGTCGGCCACCACTTTTTTGGCTTCGCCACAGCTGCGTAACTCACCCCAGACTCAAACCAAACATCGAGAATGTCGCGTTCCTTCTCGAATGTCGCCCCTCCGCATTTCTGACAGGTCGTTCCTGCGGGCAATAGCTCAGACGCGGACCGCTCAAACCACACATCCGCCCCCTTCGATTCCATCAGGTTCGCAATGTGCTCGATCACAACCGGATCGGCCAGGACATGCCGACAGCCTTCGCAGGTAAACCCTGGAATCGGGACACCCCATACACGCTGGCGAGAGAGACACCAATCCGGCCGGTTCTCGATCATGCCGAAAATTCGATCGCGGCCATAGCTCGGAATCCACCGAACCTGTTCGATCTCTGCCAACGCCGCTTTCCGCAACTCATTCATCTCCATGGACACGAACCACTGTTCGGTGGCACGAAAGATCACGGGATTCTTACAGCGCCAGCAATGGGGATAGGAATGGCTCAATGAACCATGACCCAGCAGTCGTCCGTTCGCTTGAAGATAGTCCACGATCTTTGGATTCGCCTTGAAGACATGCTGTCCGGAAAATTCCTTCACGATGTCGGTGAATCGCCCGCCGTTATCCACCGGTGCCACAATTTCGAGTTTTTCACCCGGTGACGCCTTGGCATTGTGATCGAGCACGAGAATGTAGTCTTCCATTCCGTGGCCGGGTGCGATATGCACACAGCCGGTCCCTTGATCGAGCGTGACGAAATCCCCAAGCAGGGTCGGCGACAAGCCGGTGGACAACGGTCGTTGTGTTTCCAACCCCTCAAAACCCTCGCCGCCTTTTTTGACTCCGACGACGCGATAGTCTGTGATCCCGCAGGCTTTGGCAACGCTTCCAAGCAGTTTCTCCGCCACAATCAGCAGCTCATCGCCGACCTGCACAAAGGCATACTCGAAATCACGGTGCAGACAGACAGCTTGATTGGCCGGCAAGGTCCACGGTGTCGTCGTCCAGATGACTACGGAAACCAGTTTGATTCCTTCTGGAAATGCGACACCGGGAAAGGTCTTCCCTAGAACATCCGGTGAGGTCACGACGGGAAATTTGACATAGACCGAAGGCGACACATGGTCGTCATACTCAACTTCTGCTTCAGCCAGCGCGGTTTGATCTTGCGTGCACCAGAGAACGGGTTTGAGCCCCTTGTACACGCCTCCCTGCTCGACGAATTTCCCGAATTCCCGAACAATCGTCGCTTCATAACTCGGCGTCATCGTCAGGTACGGATGGTCCCATTCCCCTAGGACACCAAGCCGCCTAAACTCCTCCCGCTGAAGATCGACATACTTCTGCGCATAGGCGTGACAGAGCTTGCGAATGTCGGACACGCTCAAGTCCTTCTTCTTGTCCCCCAGCTCCTTCATGACTTGATGTTCGATCGGAAGGCCATGGCAATCCCATCCCGGCACATAGGGCGCCTGGAATCCTGCCATCGTTTTCGACTTGACGATGATGTCCTTCAGCACCTTGTTCAACGCATGTCCGATATGGATACGACCGTTGGCATAGGGAGGGCCGTCGTGCAGGACATATCGAGGCCGTCCCTGCCCCATTGCTTGGATCTGATCATAGAGCTTCTGCTGTTCCCACCAGGCCAGCATCTCCGGCTCCCGCTGCGGCAAATTGGCCTTCATCGGGAAGTCGGTTTTCGGAAGATTGAGCGTGGCTTTGTAATCCATGGACGTACAGCGTCTTCGAAAAGAAAAGAGAATTGACGGGTGAATATACCTGAATGGCAGGCGAGGTACTAGCCCTTAGCCTTCGGACGGGATCGTCAAACACGTCTTCCGGCAAGGCCGCAGTGAGTGAGAATGTGAGGCATAAACCTTTTACACCCGCCCACCCATCGCCTGTATGAACAGGCGTTTACCCAGGCGGTACGTTGAGCTTTCGAACGACGAGCGAGCGTACGCGAACGCGTCCTTCACGATCCCGTTAGCTGACGGCCATCATGCGGTCGAGCGCGACTTTTGCCCAACGCTTGTCGTCGTCCGGCACGACGATCTGATTCACCACGTGGCCTTCGGCCAGATTTTCCATGGCCCAGCAGAGATGGGCTGCATCGATGCGAAACATGGTGGCACATTGGCAGACGGTGGAGGACAGGAAAAAGACTTTCTTATCGGTGAGCTCATGCTTCAAGCGATTGACGAGATTCAATTCAGTGCCGACCGCCCACGTTGTCCCCGCCGGTGCAGCCGTGACGGTGCGAATGATGAATTCCGTCGATCCGATCAGGTCCGCTTTGTTCACCACATCTTCATGGCATTCCGGATGCACGATGACCTTCCCGTCCGGATACTGTTTGCGGAAATGATCCACATGGACCGGTTGAAACATCTGGTGAACGCTGCAGTGACCTTTCCAGAGGATCAGCTTGGCCCGCTTGATTGCGTCTTTAGTATTCCCACCATTGGGCTGATAGGGGTCCCACACGATCATCTGCTCGCGGGGAATCCCCATTTTGTTGGCCGTATTGCGTCCCAAATGCTCATCCGGAAAGAATAAGATTTTTTCTCGTCTGGCCCAACACCACTCAATCACGGCTTTGGCGTTGGAAGAGGTGCAGGTAATACCCCCATGCTCGCCACAAAACGCCTTGAGGACCGCCGCCGAATTCACATACACCGCCGGCATCACGGTCTCGTCGGCCGGGACCACACGTCCCAAGGCTTCCCAACATTGATCGACTTGCTCAATGGCGGCCATATCGGCCATGGAACAACCCGCTGCCATATCGGGCAGAATCACGGTCTGCTGGGAGCGGCTGAGAATATCCGCTGTCTCGGCCATGAAATGCACACCACAAAACACAATGTAGGGCCGCTCAGAACGTTCAGCCGCGAGCTTGGCCAGCAACAGCGAATCCCCGCGAAAGTCGGCATGTTGAATGACTTCATCACGTTGGTAGTTATGGCCGAGGATCATCACGCGCTCGCCAAGCACTTGCTTAGCCGACACCGTCCGCCGAAATAACTCCTCTGCCGACAACGTCTGATACTCGGTGATAGGTTTTGGTAACGTCGCAATTGCTGTCACAATGCTCCTCCTAAGTCAGAAGGTTGATTCTACGATACGCCCCTTCTACAATCAACGAATCCTCCCTTGCGGAAAAGTCCCATCCACTCGCCCGAAAGATGACAATGTGGCATGGGCCTAATAGCCGATTGACTTCGGTGGCATGGAGTACTACGATCACCCATTCATAGCTAGGGGAGCCATGAGGCTGAGAGTCCGTGCACTCGGACGACCCTCACAACCTGACCTGGGTAATACCAGCGTAGGGAAGCCGACAGCCGCGGTCGTTGTGAGCACTCAGCCGTACCTCCCCCACGGAGTACGGCTTTTTTATTGAGGTGCCCCCTCAACGCTCCTCATCTCAGAAAGGATGCGACCATGAGCGAATATACCGGCAACGGACAGAAGCCCATAACATTGACAACCGCGCCGTTCCCAGCCTCACGCAAGGTCTATGTGGCAGGTACCCATCCCGGCGTGCATGTGCCCATGCGAGAAATCAGCCTGAACCCGACCAAATCCATGAATGGCGGCGCGCCGACACCAAACCAACCAGTCACCGTCTACGATACGTCAGGTCCCTATACCGACCCTTCTGTGACGATCGACGTCCGAGCAGGACTCGCGCCGCTCCGCCGCTCCTGGATCATAGGCCGGCAGGATGTGGAGGAACTCGCCGACATCTCGTCCCACTACGGTCGCCAACGCGCCGCCGACTCCAAACTGGACGGCCTTCGGTTTCAACATATCCGTAAGCCGCTCCGTGCCAAGACCGGCCAGAACGTCACCCAGATCCACTACGCGCGCAAAGGGATCGTGACTCCAGAGATGGAATTTATCGCAATCCGTGAAAACCAGTCGCGTGAGGTGGCTCGTGAACGCGCTGAGCGCAACAGCAAGGGCGGCGGCGTGGCTCAGCACTCCGGTCAATCCTGGGGCGCCCGCATTCCCGACGTCATCACGCCCGAGTTCGTCCGCGATGAAGTGGCCCGTGGCCGCGCGATTATCCCCTCGAACGTGAATCATCCGGAAAGTGAGCCGATGATCATTGGCCGGAACTTTCTCGTCAAGATCAACTCGAACATTGGCAACTCTGCGGTCGCCTCGTCCATCGAAGAAGAAGTCGAGAAAATGATCTGGTCGATCCGCTGGGGCGCTGATACCGTGATGGACCTCTCGACTGGGAAAAACATTCATGAAACGCGCGAATGGATCATTCGCAATTCGCCGGTCCCGATCGGCACGGTGCCGATTTATCAGGCTCTCGAAAAAGTGAACGGCAAGGCAGAAGACCTCACGTGGGAAATTTTCCGCGATACCTTGATCGAGCAGGCGGAACAGGGCGTCGACTATTTCACGATTCACGCCGGTGTGCGCCTCGCCTGCGTCCCTATGACCGCCAAGCGAATGACCGGGATTGTTTCGCGCGGTGGCTCAATCCACGCCAAGTGGTGTCTCGCGCACCATCAAGAAAACTTCGCTTACACCCACTTCGAAGAGATCTGCGAGATCATGAAGGCCTACGACGTGTCATTCAGCCTGGGCGACGGGCTGCGCCCAGGTTCCATCGCCGATGCCAACGACGAAGGCCAATTCGCCGAGCTGGAAACGCTAGGCGAATTGACCAAGATCGCCTGGAAACATGACGTGCAGGTCATGATCGAAGGGCCCGGCCACGTGCCGATGCATATGATCCAGGTGAACATGGAAAAACAACTCAAGGAATGCCAGGAGGCGCCTTTCTATACGCTTGGGCCTCTGACGACCGACATCGCGCCAGGCTATGACCACATCACATCCGGCATCGGTGCGGCCATGATCGGCTGGTACGGCTGCGCAATGCTCTGTTACGTGACGCCGAAAGAGCACCTCGGCCTCCCCGATCGTGAAGATGTGAAGACGGGTGTGGTCACCTACAAAATCGCCGCTCATGCCGCCGACCTGGCCAAAGGCCACCCCGGCGCACAGATCCGGGACAACGCGCTGTCGAAGGCCAGATTTGAGTTCCGCTGGGAAGATCAGTTCAATCTCTCGTTGGACCCGGAGACCGCACAGCAGTTCCACGACGAAACGCTTCCCGACAATGCCGCCAAGGTTTCACATTTTTGCTCTATGTGCGGACCCCACTTCTGTTCCATGAAGATCACACAAGACGTCCGTGATTACGCCGCGCAGCTCAAGGTGGACGAGCAGCAGGCTATCCAGATCGGCATGAAAGAAAAATCAGAAGAATTCAAAAAAACTGGAGCAGAAATCTACCGCTGACTCGGTTGAGAATTGAGCACTTGGGAAACACGTCTATCATGAATAAGCCAAAGCCCGCTCCATTGCGCGAGAAGGATATTACCCGGCAGATTGCCAGGGAGTACTATCAAGAGTTCGATCAACTGATCGAAAGTGATGTCATCATCGTGGGCGCAGGACCGTCAGGGCTGATTTGCGCGCACGATTTGGCAACCAGGGGATTTCGAACGCTCCTGATTGAGCAAAGCCTGGCACTTGGAGGAGGATTCTGGTCCGGCGGGTATCTCATGAACAAGGCCACGATTTGTGAACCTGCGAATGAGATTCTCGAAGAGATCGGTGTTCCCTGCAAGAAGATCACCGAGTGTGCGGGTATGTACATGGTCGACCCACCCCATGCCACCGGGGCGCTGATCGCCGCGGCGTACAAGGCCGGCGCCAAGATCATGAACTTGACGCGGGTTCTCGATCTGATTCTGCGCAACGAAGGGGCCTTGGAAGGCGTCGTGGTGAACAACACCACAGCGGAAATGGCTGGTCATGATACCATCCATGTCGATCCCATCGCGCTCGAAAGCAAGATTGTGGTGGATGCCACCGGCCATGATGCCATTGTGGTTGAGCTTCTCCATAAGAGAAACCTGTATCAGAAAATTCCGGGAAACGGGGCCATGTGGGTTTCCCGCTCTGAAGAAGAAATCATGGATCGCACCGGAGAGGTCTATCCGAATTGCTTTGTCATCGGATTAGCCGTTGCAGCCGTTTATGGCACACCACGAATGGGGCCGGCATTCGGCTCGATGTTGTTGTCAGGCCGGTATGGCGCTGAGTTGATTGCAAAAAGGCTGAAGAACGAATAGGCTACAGCCGTCAGTTATCGTTAGAAGCTGAGGGCTTTCAGCTCGCTCTTATGAATATCCAAGATTTTCTCGTCCAAGGTGAAGGGCACGAAGAAGACAAACGCCAGGCGTGGGAGCTGTTTCAACAAGCATTTGCACGGCAGATGAAGGGCGAACTCGAAGAAGCGGTCAACCTATACAAGCAATCGATCGCGACCCATCCAACCGCCGAGGCCTACACGTTCTTGGGCTGGACCTATAGCTTCATGGGACGACTCGATGATGCCATTGAGGAATGTCACAGAGCCATCGAGCAGGATCCCGACTTTGGTAATCCCTACAACGATATCGGTGCGTACCTGATTGAGAAGGGAGAATTCGACGAGGCGATTTCCTGGTTTCAGAAAGCGATGCAGGCCAAGCGCTACGAGAGCCCTGCCTATCCCCACCTCAATCTTGGTCGCGTCTACGAGCGAAAAGGGAGCTGGACGGAAGCGATTGATTCGTATAAGGCAGCGCTCACCTTGGACCCCAACTATGCACTCGCCAAGAAAGCCCTTGGACGGTTGGTGAGTTCATTGAATTGATGATGATCTGTCAGGTTGATCTTGTCTCTCTGGACCGTCTAGTCGTCGGTCTCTCGGGAAGATTCCTGGAATCCAAAATCGAAACGCACCCATGAACACAACGGGACACCAAACAGACGGGACAGGCCGAATAGACAAGAAGACCATTCTTGTCGCCGTGACTGATCTCTTCTTCTACACCAAGGTCCGGGACGCGTTACGCCAACCGGACTATCAGCTTGAAAAAGCTCGCGTGCAACAAGACATTCTCGATAAAGCCCTTGCAGTGAGCCCGGGCGCCATCATCTTCAATATGAACGACTTGGCCCTCAATGCTTTTCACGCATTGGAACAGCTAAATGCAGATCCACGGCTGAAAGATATTCCGACCCTGGCCTTTGCCAACCACGAAGAGGTCGAAACCTGGAATCGTGCGAGAGCGCTCGGTGTGACAAAGGTCGTCTCCCGCAATGAATTTTCTGCTCGGACAAGAGAGCTCGTAGAAGAAGTCATGCACAGCCATGTCATCGCGTCGGAAAGTCTTGGAAGACTGTGACTGTTGATTTGACGACTTGTCGACTTTCAAACTGACTATGAAACATTCACACCTTCACCAACAACACACTCAGCTTGGTGCGACGTTTGGGGAGATCACAGGCTGGGAGATGCCAGTGCACTATGGGGACCTCGCTGCAGAGCATCGTGCCGTCCGCGAAACAGTAGGGATAGCCGACCTCTCCCATCGCGGCAAGCTCCGGGTCACAGGTGAGGATCGCGTGAAGTGGTTGCAAAGCGTCATCAGCAACGACATCCTTCCCCTCCAACCAGGACAAGGGCGCTATTCCAGTTTCTTGACCCATAAAGGCAAGATGCTCACATACTTCCGCCTGTACATACAAAGCGACGCCGTGATGGTGGAAGACGTCGGTGAGATCGGTGAAGCCACATTCCAAGCTCTCCGTAAATTCCTGCTCTACGGCACCAAAGCCAAGATGGAGAATTGTGCCGAGAGCTGGGGACTCTTGCTGGTCAGCGGCCCCAAAACCGCTCAGGTCATTCAATCCGCATTCGGCGTGGACGTCACAGACTTAAAGCCGGTCGATTTTGTCACGGCACAGATCGGCGGACAGCAAGCTTTGGTGCTACGTACCGAAGAAACGGGGGCAGTCGATATCGAAATACTGCTTCCCACCAACAGCTTGGTGACCGCATGGACCAGCGCCATGCAAGCCGGTGCCAAGTTCGGAATCAGGGCGATCGGAACCCAGACTCGCGAAGCCTTGCGCATGGAAGCTGGTCTCCCGAAAGCTGGACCAGATTTGAATGAGGAGATCGTTCCACCTGAGGCCAACCTTGAAGGCAAAGCGTTCAGCCTCAACAAAGGATGCTATCCAGGACAGGAAGTTGTCGCGCGCATGGATACCTATGGCAATGTGCGCCGCAAACTCGTCGGGCTTGTCTTGGCTGATCCCGTCATTCCTCCCCATGGAGCCAAACTCTACAGCGGCGATCGCGAAGTCGGCTGGATTAGCAGCGCCGTCCATTCGCCTCAGCTTGACAAGATCATCGCCTTTGGATTTCCGCTGCGAGACTTCAGTGCCGCAGGGACAGAACTCACCGTGGAATGTGATGGAAGCAGACACCAGGCAACCATTCATGCTCTTCCCTTTTACACCAGACCGTAACGGCATACCCCCTCAACACTCCTGAACACCTATGTCCATTGATGAACAGGAAGCCGGGGCCCAGCTTACCCCATACCAAGCAGCTGGTGAGCTGGTCGGAATCACACGCCTGGTCGACGAGTTTTACGCCAATATGGATCGCTTACCGGAGGCCAAAGTCATCCGAGAGATGCACCCATCTGATCTCGCAGAATCACGAAAGAAACTGACGTACTTTCTCTGTGGATGGCTGGGCGGTCCAAGACTTTTCCAACAACACTATGGACCGATCAGCATTCCAGGCGCGCATAAGCGGTTCCCGATCGGATACGAGGAACGCGATGCCTGGCTCCTCTGTATGCAGCGAGCCCTTGCCGTCCAGCCATACAGTAATGAATTAAAAGACTACCTCTTGGCGGCACTCAGCATCCCAGCTGAACGGGTCCGGCAAGTGAACGCGGGCGAGATCTAACTCTCTACCCTTCCCTATCCATCTGTATAAGCTGATCAATTCCTCATCGGCTCCACTCCAGCGCACGTTAGGATACAGTCCTGCATCCTTCCGGATACAGGGGCACAGTGACATGAGACTTCCGGAAGACACTACTATCCTTGAAAATCAAGGCGATCAGCATAGGAATCCCCCTGGCACTCTCCTTGCTGTCGTAATAAACCAAAGCCAAACCAGAATTCGCAAGGCGTATGCATCCGTCAGTCAGCTCTACAAAGACTCACGATGAAGCCCCAAAACGGGCCAGACCTACGAGAGAAGAATAGGCAGAAGAGAACCTATACAGTAAGGTGAGATCGGATTCGTGATAAATACCATGACTTCGTTCTTCAACAATTCAACTGATCATCACCTCCAGGCGGAACCGATCTCTATCGGCTGCGAGGCATGGATCGATATAGGCCGGTTTTGTGCCGCTAAAAAGCCCGCGCACCATGCCACGAAAATACCCACCGGTACGTCTCTGACGAAGTCATTCACCGACATCCGCAGAAAGTTTCAGAAAAGCTCCGATGGAGATATCGACTAGTCTCAACCGTACCTCTACCTGCTTTTCTACACCATCGCTCACAACCTCCGGAGTTATTGTCAAGTCTGGTGTCCAGCAGTCTGAATCAAGCGGCGACCTGGTCTG